>NZ_JAOQIO010000124.1:0-511172 GCF_025567575.1 Paenibacillus baimaensis
CTGGGCTTTTGATAATATAAATGCTCGTATACCTCTCACGGCAAACTCCTCCACTATCTATCTTCGTTCGTAATTACTCAGTATCTTCAGCCACGAACACAAAGTTCAAATTCTCCTTCGGGGCAAATATTGTTTCATTCACTTTCTTGTATTTTCTCTATAATTTCACTAACACAACATTCTATATCCTTATTTGAGCAATCAAGAGTTGTATCACTATACTTAACATATAGAGGAACTCTTTCCTCGTAAACGTCTTTAAGACTATTTCCTTTCTTTATTACAATGCCTCTGGTAGTTATGTTGATTAGTCTTCTTTTAATTTCTTCATATGGGACATGTAAATAAACAATCTGTCCACCCTGTTTAAGGGCATTCATAGCTTTTTCTGAATATATAACACTTCCACCAGTTGATATAATGCAATTTTTCAGCTTCAATCCCGACACAATTTGTTCTTCGACTTCCATAAATTTTTCGATACCATCATTATCAATTATATCTTGTAACAACCTACCTTCTTGTTGTTGTATGACAATATCTGTATCCACGTAATCCATTCCTAAAGCTTTTGCAAGCAACACACCTAAAGTGCTTTTACCAGCTCCAGACATACCTATAAGAACTATATTCATATTCATCCTCACTTTTGCTAGTTGGTATTGGTTTCGTTGGATAACGTTATTTAACTGCATATAGCGATAACCACTGAGGAAGAGCGGCCAAGGGGTTCATTTTCCAGTTGCATAGATTATCCAGCGCTTGTTTTGAGAGTGAGTCTCTTTCAACTGCTGATTCATCAACCCAATATGAACCATCTTCTGCATACATTTCTTCGATATGCTTTATACCAAATCCTGTTGAAGCAATAGCGTTTGTTATATCCTGTAAACGCCAAGTATATCTGGGTACCTCTTCTATTATGAATGGTCCGACCGAATCATATGGCTTCACAATAGTTAATTTGTCGGTATCATTTCCGAAGGGACGCGTATAAGGATGTACCTCATACATGATATAAACACCATCGTTTTTAAGAATTCTTTGGATATTTTTATACATTGAGTTTAAATCGTTAATCCATACATGGACTCCATTAGATGTATATACAAAATCAAATTGACCGCTTTTAATTTTGCTGAGCTTCATTGTATCATCGCAGATAAATTCAATATCCCAACCGTATTTTTGTGCTATGGATGAGCTATGTTCCAACTGTCTTTCCGATATGTCGCATGATGTTACTTTTGCACCCATTAAATGAAAAGCAAAAACAGCATGGTTGTCACCACTAGAAGGGACACATATTTTCTTTCCTTGCAAATTTGGCAATGCCTTTTTGATCATTGAATATGTAGTATGATGGAATGCTGACTCAGGATTGTTAATTATTTTCAAAATCGCTTCATCTGTTCTATATCTTTGATACCATGTTTCAGACCAATTATTCCAAATTGTTTTTACCTTACTGTTATCCACTAAATCCCCCCATCCCTCGTGATGAATTTTATTATAACAAAGTCAGAAGTATTTAAATGTATAATAATCGACTAGAAATTATACATTACATAAAAAATCACATCAGGATACTCCGATGCGACTTTTTAATAATCTTATTTTTTTGAGTAAATGATTTTTTTAATACTATAACTGGAAAGACAAAATAGATCTGAAAGTTGATCAATAGAAACACCTTTTGAAAACTTTCCACGGATCTCTTCATTCCGAGCGTTAAAATATTGTCTGCCCCCTGAATTTTCGCCCCATTTCTTATGCATTCCTTCAGGGTTTGGGATATAAAGTATGACACCATGTATATACTTCTGTATCTCGTTTAATAGCTCTTGCGGTAAGATGGTTTCAGCGTTTACATATTTCAAAATAGCTCTGCTCCTTAAAAAAAATTTGATATTTTTAAGGGTACAAAGTCTTTACTACAAACAATTAACAACTTACAAAAACATTAGGCGGCTAGCTATTTCTTGCTCCATACAAACAACCGCCGTTGTTCATAGTTCAGACTTTGCACGGAGCCAAATTTTATCGTTTAAATTCTGCACGAAGCTGATCTTCAGAACGGTAACCCTCCTTTCAGATAGCATTTATTCATCATGTCGCTTTCTGATTCTTAGGCGATAACTCTTGTTATTCTTATTGAATTGGGCTCCATGCCTTTTGTTCAATGCGGATCTCTTTCTTACGATCATCAGAACCAAGGGATAAACATAACCCAAAGATTATACCTAACATGAATTTTTTGATATTATAACACGCCTCCCCCATATATGATTATATAACCATATATTACCATAAATATATAATAAAAGATTTAATCTTAAACTACCCTTAGCATTGATTCCACCAAATCATGTCTTTTATTGTGGTCCGTTCAGCCGCAGCGCAGATAGTATAACCATATGGATTATAGGCAAGCCTTCTCAAGCGCTTTTAGCACGGCTAGCAGCCTCTGCTTCGTTTCAGAATCGGTAATAACGCCTTCTTTATTTAATTTCAAAGTGATGTGCGGTATCATCATCGTGCCCCCTTCAATAATCTCAGCGTTGATCATATTGAGAGTAAGCAGGAGCGAAGCATGTGCCTTATCACCACCCATAGGTGTTGGTGAAGCACTGATGACTGCTGTAGGTTTATTCATAAACTCGCCTGAAGATACGAGCCAGTCCAGAGCATTTTTTAACACACCTGGAACACCGTTACCATACTCAGGTGTACATATAAGCACACCCTCCGCTTCCTTCAGCTGTAACCTCAGCTCTTGTACTGAAGAGGGTCCATCGTCGAGATCGAGATCAGGGTTAAAATGCGGTAGATCGCCCAGCCCACCATAAATGGTAAATTGAATGTCCCCCGAGGATAATGCAATAATGGCCTTCATTAAAGCTGTATTGGAAGACTTTTCGCGTAGACTTCCCGATATTGCCAATATACGTAAAGTATTGCCCATCAAACTGCCTCCCTTAATTCCTTTATTCGTCATGGTACTTAAAGTCCGATTCCATGTCAAAATTCAATTCTCGCGCTAACCTGTATTGGAGCAGCATTTTTTATATTTCTATGTATTCTTGGACTCTTGACTCAAGAATTTCAATTAAATCCTGATCCATAAAGTTAAAGTCGTCAAGGATATCTAAACAAATGACCCTTTTTTGTGAAATCTCTATACTGAATTTATCCTTTAACCTTCTTAAATGTTTTTTCTCCATAACAAAAATAAGGTCCGCCCACCCAATGTGTCCTTATTCTTCAGGTTTAATTATACCGAACAAAAAAGGTACAGTCTCCCCATTTTTCGTGAGTGACTGTACCTTTCTTGCATCTATGGAACTTTTTCAATGGCCGGCATCAAAGCCAGATAGCCTTTCTCTTACAGTCACTTTTGGATATCATTCAGATGGCGCTCCAGGTTATCGTAAGTTTCTGTTATTCCCTGGATCATACCCATATCAAGGACGGTTTTGACGGCTTCGGCCGATGCGTATTCAGCGCGGCTAATAATTGTAGTTTTGCCTTCCTGCTCGATAAAGGTCATCGTGATTAGCGTCTCCGGCATATCCGCTACCGTGTTGCCTTCCGCATCCGAGAAGGAATCGACGTAGACGATCCTCTCCGGCGCGATGATTTCTTTGTAGACGGCTTTGCCCCAAGATTCTTGGCCATAATATTCCTGACTCTCATCTGTGCATTTCATACAGTAGTGCCAGACGCCTCCGGGTCTGAAATCAATGTTGCACACCGGAAGCGACCAGCCTTTTGGGCCCCACCAGTGCTTTAAATGCTCAGCCTCTGAAAATGCCTGAAACACAAGCTTGCGCGGCGCGTCAAAGGTACGTTCCAGTACCAGCTCCCGGCCTTCGATCTTCGTTGTCATTTTGTTGGTTGCATGTTCATTTGACAAGTTATTTTCCTCCTTAAATTTGATACTTTAAATATACTTGAAATGGAATATTCCTGTCAAGGAATATATAGTTTTTTTCAGAGATTCATAGTCATGATTTTACATATAAAAGGAAAACCGGCTTCTTCCCCTCCAGAAAAAAAAGGTACTGTCCCCCCACTTTTCGTGAGTGACTGTACCTTTCTCGACTTCACTTTACTATGCGCAATTCATGTTTCGTAGTGCATATAATTGGTCAAAGCCTTGTTTTTTCAATAGACGCGCAGCTTTTTTACTTTTGTAAGGACTCTCAGACACGATAAGGATAGACTCATTGGGTGAAAGCTCTTGTTTCCACACAAAAGGCAAACGGCCTATGGATATATTGATCGAGCTCGGTATATGGCAATTGCGGTAATCGGCTGCATCCCGAACATCTAGAATTTTCATTGTCATGGCTTCCGATGGACTGGATAATACCTTGGAATCGACGAAAGCCAATCCTTTCACGGGACGAACCATTCGAATAATCCATAAAGCGCTAATGATTAGAAGCAGTACAACAACAGTCATCGAAGATCCTCCCTGATCACTAATTACATATATGAATGGCAACAATTTAACGACTTTTGACCAGCAGCTCAACTGCTTCTTGAACGAGCTTGCTCGTATCTCTTCCTGCGGCCTGTTCTTCCAGCAAGCATTGCTGCAAATTAACAGCGACAATTTGTGCTAAAGCCTTGTCCGATGCATTTCTTACCGCAGATAACTGGCTCACGACTTCCTTGCAGGTTTTACCTTCTTCCATTAATCGCAGAACCCCGCGCACCTGGCCTTCAATTCTTCTCAACCGTTTTTTCATATCCTCGGTATAATTGTATTCCATATTCATCGCACATCCTTTCTTTAAACTCATACCTGTATAGGTATATTATAAATAAAAAAATGCAATTAGCCAATATCAAATAAACAGATTCACTTTTGCGTGGCTGGCATCTCCCAGATAAGCAGCCACTCCTGCATATTCTAATCCATCCAGTAATTCTTCCTGCTGTAAACCAAGGAGATCCATGGTCATCGTACAAGCAACCAGCTTTACACCTTGCTCTTGTGCCAACTCAATCAGCTGCGGCAGTGACAGGGCATTATGTTTTTTCATTACGTGTTTAATCATCTGCGGACCCATACCTGCAAAATTCATTTTTGACAAACCTAATTTATTGGCTCCCCTCGGCATCATCCAACCAAATGCTTTTTCAAGAATACCCTTTTGCGTGTTTACAATTTCATCTTTACGTAGCGTGTTTAACCCCCAAAAGGTAAAGAAAATCGTCACATCATGATCATAAGCTGCAGCACCGTTCGCTATAATAAAGGCAGCTATCGCCTTATCCAATTCGCCGCTGAATAACACAATTGTGGTTCTTTCTTTATTATTATCCATGTTCTATATCCCCTTTTTCACATAGGTTGAGCTAAGGGAGGTGTAATGAAGGTTCGTGTTTATTTGTCGTGAATCGCACAGCGGTTTGGTCCCATCTCCATGTCACGCTGCTCTTCCTCACTCGGCTCCATTTTCCCCATGTTCGTTTGACGTATTTCTTGATATGCATGAGGCTGCGGCGGTAAATGCTTCGTTACCTGATACCTGAATTCGGCCTCATTTTGTATATTTAATC
Organism: Paenibacillus baimaensis; assembly: GCF_025567575.1. Taxonomy (NCBI): domain Bacteria; kingdom Bacillati; phylum Bacillota; class Bacilli; order Caryophanales; family Paenibacillaceae; genus Paenibacillus; species Paenibacillus baimaensis. Next base: position 5,575 of record NZ_JAOQIO010000124.1, read on the forward strand.
CCGGATTGTTGAGATACAGCTCAGCCAAGCTGGCAGAAGCACTTCCGTTTGCACCAAGCTCGGAAATCTTGCCAAAGTGCGCGGGCAGGACGATCAAATCATCGGGTAGTTCTTTGTAACGGTTGTATAAAGTATCGTGAAGATCTCCTACCCAATCCTCCGCTTTACCAGCTAAGTCTGGACGGCCTATGGACTCGATAAATAAAATATCGCCTGTAAGTAAGTATCTTCCATCCACAATGAAGGAGGTGCTGCCAATGGTATGGCCCGGAGAGTATATGGGCTGGATATCGATTTGGGTGTTTCCAACAGGAATAACCAGACCTTCTTCAAGCCTTTCATAATTATACTTCACTTCAGTTGCGTCTTTGGGCGGTAACCAATAGGTGGCTCCCACTTGTTCCGCTAATAAACGACCACCAGAAATATGGTCGGCATGGAGATGGGTATCCAGGGTGTGTCTAATCTGAACATGCTGTTCTTGGGCAAAGCTTTCATAAACTTCGGTCATTCTGGCCGTATCCACAACGGCTGCTTCACCATGAGAAATAATCATGTAGGAGAGACACCCTTTGCCAATGCGAATAAACTGGTAGATCGAACCGCCATCAGTAAGATCCCCAACTTTCACAGGCTCCAAATGCTCACTCCAGGACTTCATGCCACCTTCAAGATAAAAGATTTCGGATCGCCCGGCTTCGATGATTTGTTGAGCGACAAATATGGATGACCCTTCCTTGGCACAAACGACCAGAACCTTCTTCCCAACCGGGATTTGTTCAAGTGCAGCATCCACACCATCCAACAAATCAAAATACGGAATATTAATGACCTCAATACCCTTACCTTCAATTTTCCAATTGTTAAAATCAATTTCGTTTCGAACATCAAGAATAAATAAATCTTGCTTATTTATGATGAATCGAGTTAATTCTTTGGCAGTCATTGGCTGTATTTGTGATGTAGTTAACATATAGATAAGTCCCCTTTCAACTGACAACCTTTCTGTGGGCGTACTTTTGAAAATGGGTTCATTGATTACTTTCTGTCGGTCCACTCCAATCGGACATCCCGTTTAACACATTGGCTACAGCTGTAAATCCTTTATCAGCCAGCAGTTGACATGCCCGATCACTTCGATTTCCGGTACGGCAAATCATATAAAAAGTCTGATTCGGATCTAACTCATCCCATCGTTGTTCCAAATCACCAAATGGTATGGAAACGGCTCCTGGAATCCGGTTAAAAGCGTATTCTGCCGGTTCACGCACATCTATAACTGTTAGTTTTTCATTGGCCTCTATCCGTCTCAACAGCTCTCCATTGGTTACAGTATGCATATACTTCAGCTCCTCTTTAACCTCATCTGGGTTCGCCTTTCGAATAAAATGCTTCAAAACGTTACCTTCGTGAACAGTCCCCAGATACTGATGTCCCGTATTTGAAGCCCATGCTTGAAAATCAGCTAATGAACCTTTATCCGTTGCTAGAACCTCTATAACTTGACCCGAATGAATAGCACTCATTGCTTTTTTGGTTTTGACGATAGGCATCGGACAAGCAAGCCCTCTACAATCCAGTGTCTGATCTACATGAATTACTGACATCCTTATTACCTCCACATTTTATATTATATACATATACCCCTATAGGTATATGAAACATACTAATCAATTATCTCACTCATGTCAAGAGAGGACGTACTTAACAATCGAACCTTTCCGATCACTCGCTCCGTTTCATTGAGGAATGACAAAAAGAAAAGTCGTCGGTACCCGATTCTTTATCGAGTTGAAACCGCGACTTTATCATTTATCCGTTGTACTGTTATCTTCCTGTCGATTTAATATCGCACGGGCTACATGAAACATCAAACCCACAAACAATCCGGTTCCGACCACGATATAAATCATTGTAAATATTTTTCCAAATGCCGTTTATCAATCGCATAAACGTGATCAAGAATGAAACCATGAACACCATTCCTTATCTCTAGTTCAATACAGGTTTCTATCATGTTCCCACTTACTGTCGATTAATATTCACTGTGGGATAAGTCCCTCTTTACAAGAGACAAATGTTCGATACAATTAGCATATGGGATAAATACCCAAATTTGTTTCAGGAGTGATTGAATGTCTAAAAAGGTCCTTTTCATCACTGGAGATGCCGTGGAATCATTAGAAATTTATTACCCTTACTATCGCGTTCTGGAAGAAGGTTACGAAGCTGTCATTGCCTCGCCAACGAAAAAAGTGCTGCGGACCGTCGTTCATGATTTTGAGGGCTGGGACACTTATACAGAGAAGCCGGGATATCAATTGGAATCGCACATAGCCTTTGATCAAGTAGATCCGACTGAATATGACGGTCTTATTATCCCAGGCGGCCGCGCTCCTGAATACATCCGACTGAATGAAAATATTCCACGGATCGTCAGTCACTTTTTTGAAGCTAATAAACCGGTTGGTGCTATATGCCACGCCGTTCTAGTACTTAATGCCCTGAAAAGCAATCAATATTTTGAAGGCAAGACCATGACTGCCTATACAGCTTGCCGTCCGGATGTGGAAAACCTGGGTGCGATCTACTCCTCTGAGACTTTGCAGGTAGATGGCAATATTGTTTCAGGACATGCCTGGCCGGATCTGCCTGGATTTATGAGAGAATTTCTTAGATTATTGAAATAATAAGTTTTTTAGATAGCGTGAAATCCGCACATCAAACCAGACCTCCGGCCCCAAAGGCTGAAAGTCTGGTTTGATATGTACATTTTATTTAATTGAAGAGATTTCCGAAATATCTTGATAAATGATCTTTCCTTTTTCCATCGCGATCCTTACCATCTCATCAGCACCTTGTGAGGGTCCGCCAATTCGAAGCACCGCATCACAGCATTGTAACAGCCGGATGGATGAAGGATGAAAGATCCGGTTAAATATATCGTCACCTATTGCAAGTGAGCCCGCTTTCTCGATCAAAGGCAGCGCATACCACTCGCCTAATACGGGCAAATGGCCTTTCTCATATACGTCAAGGGCCATATTGTTCATCAAGCTAACGTTATGCTCAATCAGACGGGGGTCATCTCCAGTTCCTGAGCGATAAGGACCGGCAATTAGAATATGCTGTGCTTTTGGGGGTTCCAATAACCTGTTAATCTGAGCGTGCTGCAGCAGCATGACCGTTTTTGCATCCTTGATTTCACCATTTTTCACCATGTTAATAGCTTCCGCAAACGGGTATTCTAACACTTCGATGTTTTCTTGTTCCTCCTCCAGGCCGCCTCCATCGCCAACTCGCATATGATCTGCATATTCGGCAGTATAAAAATACAGCATCTCGGTAACAGAACCTGGTGACATGTAAGCTTCACCGATTTTTTGTATACTCGTTACCCGATATCCTGTTTCCTCCTCCGTTTCCCGAATAATGCAATTCTCCGCATTTTCTTTATCCAACAAGCCTGCACACGATTCAATTAAAAGTCCGGTTTCATTCCCATTCACATAAGTTGGCATCCGAAATTGTCGGGTAAGAATTACGGTTCGCTTCTCACGATTGTATAGCAGGATCATAGCTCCATTTCCTCGGTCGTAGGCTTCTCTGGCTTGGGTTTTCCAGCTACCTTCTTTGTTGGGCCGCATGAAGGTGATTTTCTTGAGTACATACCAGTTATCGGATAAAATTTCCTCTTTAACGATTCGGATCTGTTGATTCACGACTTAACCTCCCTGAAATCTGATAGATCATTTGGATGCCTGATCTTTTTCGATTATATAGGGTTACGTTACGTCACCTTCAAGCTTTTTTCTTGACCTGGAAAAAACCCGTATCTTTGGATATATGAATGCTGCCGTCACGATCAAGTATAACCTGTAAAAAGGACTTGAATTTCTCCAATTTGACTCCGGTCAAAATGCTTCTGGCATTCATAGGTGTTGAGGTGATGTAATTGAGAAGTGGCTGAATTTGGTCAACAATCATTTCATCCTCATACCGGATCAGCTTGATTTCTGAGAACAAACCTTCAAGCATATCATTTCCATTATCAAACTCAAACCTTTCCATAACCGGATCTAACACCTGTATATGGGGATCGAATGCGTTGGCAATGTGCTCGATTTCCCGCAAGTGGCTCTTACTCATAGTTGAAGCGTACAATACGGCATCGGACTTCATGACCCTGTATATTTCAGATAGTGCTTTAGGAATATCCGACACATGATATAACATATGGTTAGCGATCACGATGTCAAATTGTTCATTATGAAATGGAATACTCTGGGCATCTGCTATCAGGTATTTAAATCGATTATCAGACTCGTCTATGTGCTTACGAGCTTCATCCAGCATACCAGCAGACAGGTCGGTGAGCGTAATATTCCAGGACTCAGGAATTCGATTTATATTTCTAGCCCATAAGGTGCCATTCCCACAACCAAGCTCTAATATTTTCAAATCAGGTTGATTCCTTAAATGTTCGAAGAACCAATGATGCCAACCGATAGTATTGGCACTGAATTTGTCGTACAGCTCGATCCTTGCTTGCAGTCGGTATGCAGTCAGGTATTGCTCTGCCCAGTCCTTTTCTGTATGTACAATTTGAATGAGATCCGCCAAGCCTCCCCAGTCCACATCAGCCTTTTGTTCGTCTAATAAGTCCATCGCCTCACTGATTGCTCTTACTACATATTTCATATGCGCTGTTTTTTGCAGCATGATTTCTTTTTGCAAAGCCAGTGAACTCCGTAAATCTTGTTCAAGCAATGAAGAATCATTAAGTAATTTGGTGATTTCCTGGAGGGACAACCCAATATATTTTAAGGTCTGTATTTTTTGTAACCTGATCATATCCTGTTTGCTATACATACGTTTAGAAGGATCAACGTTCGGCGAAGGGCTTAACAAACCAATCTGGTCATAATATCTTAAAGTCCTTACAGTCAGACCCGTTCGCTTGGCCATTTGCCCGGTAGTTAAGTAATTGCTCTTATCAGCCATCTATTCTTTTCCCCTTTTAATTCCAAATCTTGTTGGGTTCGGGGCCCATGGCATGAGTATAGCATATCGTTCTGAGGTTCGCTTCCCATAATGAAACCTTATTAAACAGACAAACAGCCCCCAATCATGCAGAGGCTGTAGTCGTAGACAACTGATTATGAATGAATTGATCACATTTCTACGTAGGCTGCAAAGCTATATATGGGAGTCAACGCTTTCGTCTCATCGATATAAATAAACGCGTCATAACGCTTCGAAATGATTGTAGGAACATAATTTCCCCTTTCCCGCTCCGGGTGATACACGACGCCAATGGCTCGGTGTCCGATCAATGTCTCATCCAAAACGTTTTCTGATTTATCGAACAATAGCAGCTTATCCTCCGCTCCTTCTCGGTGCAACAATTCCTCCCAGCTATTCACAATAGCAGGTGGCACATTCATCTCCTCTGGCTGCGCCCCCCAAGCCATGCCTGCTATAACCGTACCCTGATAGGTACCAAAGCCGATAGCGTATACGTCACTACCATGTTTCTCCCTCAGCAGCTGGCCCACGTTGACCATTCCGTCATCAGCCATGTCTGTCGCACGCGCATCCCCAATATGGGTATTATGTTCCCACACAAGAGTACGGGCAGCTTCTCCGTGAAACTCCATCAGCTTCTCCAGCGCTTCGACCATGTGTCGGTCCCTGACATTCCATGACTCAGCATCATGGCGAATCATGGTTCGGTAATAGGCCTCTGCCCCCTTAACAGCCAATGCGTTCAGCTCAGCACTGAGTGCGTTCTCCTGATCCTGCGGATGGACATCCTTCCACTTATCCTGCAGCTCGCGCAAAAGTTCGACCACCTCGTCCTCGCAGCCTTCCCCAAATAGAGATGCTGATGCGCCATACGATTGCTCGTCCCGACCAAACGGCTCAAAGCACTCAAAAGCCCGCTTAGCGAGCTCCAGATCTGCACTGTCCTTCGTACCGAGATACTTAACAATTTCACTCATGGATTCCCACAGACTGTACACATCAATCCCGTAAAAGCCGACTTTTGCATGGTCCGGTTTGTCCTCGTTATATTGACGCAGCCATTCGGCAAGCTCAAGGATTTCCCGGTTAGCCCACATCCAGGCAGGCCAACGATTGAAGTCCTTTAATGCTTCCCTCGCCTCCACTCCGGCATCCGAATACCCCTTAACGTATCGGTTCAACGTGTAGCATGAAGGCCAATCGCCTTCAACCGCAATAAATCGAAATCCTTTTTCTGTAATTAAACGTTTGGATAGCTCAGCACGAACAGTATAAAACTCCGAGGTTCCATGTGACGCTTCACCAAGGAGCACATATTTGGCATCACCCACTCGATCGATGAGCACTTTCAGGCTTTCTTCTTTAACAAAAGGCTGTGCATGCTTGCGAATCGATTGCATCATCAATTGATCCTTCACCCATCGTCACTCCTTACGTGCTTGGTCGATTCTGTTCTTCCAAAGTTTGCACGTATTCATGACAAAACATTCACTTCTTAAATGAAACACAAATACACCCTGCTCCCTTCAATAGAAAGGAAACAGGGCTTCTGATGCTTGGTATAATAACCTACAGACCCAGCATACGACGCTCCTCCTCAGTGAATATCCTGGAGCGAGTCAGAAAACGGCGGCCTTCCGGACCCTCAAGCGAGAACATCCCGCCTCTGCCTGGCACCACATCGATAATGAGCTGAGTATACTGCCAATACTCGTACTGGGCTTTACTCATATAAAAGGGCGCATCGCCGATGTCACCCAGCCACACATCACTGTCGCCAATGATGAAGTCTCCCTGTGCGTAGCACATTGGAGAGCTGCCGTCGCAGCAGCCTCCGGATTGATGGAACATGACAGGCCCATGTTTGGCCTTGATCGTCTCGATCAGCTCCAATGCCGTATCGGTAGCAATAACCTTGTTCACTCCCATCGCCATGTTGTAGCTCTCTCAGAAGAAACCAAGCGCGTCGGGACTGTAGCTGACAAGCAAATTTTTCGTTTGCTGGTAGTGCGAAAGCATCATTTTGTGATTCTCGCGGCCAATGCCTGAGCTCTTGTAACCGCCGAAGGCTGCATGGGCAGGATAAGCATGGTAGCAGTTAGTCCATACACGGCCAGCTTGAATGCCGCGGCCCATCCGGTAGGCTGTATTCATGTCCCGAGTCCACACACCGGAGCCGAGTCCATAAAGCGTGTCATTGGCGATAGCAAGCGCCTCCTCCTGATCCTTGAACGTCGTGACGGAGAGGACGGGTCCAAAGATCTCCTCCTGAAAAATTCTCATCTTGTTATGTCCCTTGAGAATCGTCGGCTGAATATAGTAGCCTTCAGAAATATCTCCTTCAACTGTTGCCCGATTACCTCCGATCAGACATTCCGCACCTTCCTCTGCACCGATATGGATATAGCTCATAATTTTCTCAACCTGCTCGGTGGAGGCTTGAGCCCCAAGCATCGTGTCTGTATCCAATGGATTGCCTTGCTTAATGGCCGCGACACGCTTCAAGGCTCTTTCCATAAATTGATCATAAATCGATTCCTGAATTAATGCGCGTGACGGGCTGGTGCACACTTCCCCTTGGTTTAGGGCAAACATTGCGAAGCCTTCGAGTGCTTTATTAAAGAAGGCGTCATCCTCTGCGAGTACATCCTTGAAAAAAATATTCGGCGACTTGCCACCCAGCTCCAAGGTGACTGGAATCAGGTTCTGTGAAGCATACTGCATGATCAAGCGGCCTGTCGTCGTCTCGCCAGTAAAAGCAATTTTTGAAATTCGGCTGCTCGAGGCAAGCGGTTTACCTGCTTCAAGTCCGAAGCCATTGACAATGTTAAGCACGCCAGGCGGCAGCAGATCTTGAATAAGCTCAGTCAACACCAGAATAGATGCAGGCGTTTGCTCAGCGGGCTTCATGACGACTACATTCCCGGCTGCAAGAGCCGGAGCAAGCTTCCAGGTTGCCATCAGCAGCGGGAAATTCCAAGGAATAATTTGACCAACGACCCCTAATGGTTCAATAAAATGGTAGGCTACCGTATGGTCATCCAGTTGACTGAGCGTACCCTCCTGAGCGCGAATGCTGCCTGCAAAATAACGAAAATGATCGATAGCAAGCGGAAGATCGGCCGCGAGCGTTTCTCTAACCGGCTTGCCATTATCCCAGGTTTCGGCTACGGCCAGCATTTCCAGATTCGCTTCAAGCCGGTCGGCAATCTTGTTCAAGATGACGGCACGCTCCGCAACGGATGTGCGGCCCCATGCATCTTTCGCCGCATGCGCCGCATCCAAAGCCAATTCGATATCCTCGGATGTCGAGCGGGGAACCTCGCAAAATACACGGTTATTGACAGGTGACGGATTGTCAAAGTATTGACCCTTAACAGGTGCAACCCACTGACCTCCAATAAAATTCTCATACCGTTTTTTAAATGTAACTTTGGAACCGTTGTGACCTGGTTGTTCATAAATCATATCGCTCAGCCTCCCTATAATAAATTACAATTTATATACAAGCAATAATCGTGCCAATTGGTTTGGCGCTGTCAAAACAACCATTTTGTAAGCGCTATATTGAAGCTGTTCCTTTTTGATACAAAGGTGTTGTTCCATTTTGGAACATTCTTTCTTACAGCTAACATGAATGAAAGCAACTATGGTATGATCGATGGAGGATACCAATTTCGTTGGGGGTGTTCATTGTGTTTTCAGTGGAAAATAACTTTTTATCAGAATCAGCGGCATCTTCATGGAAGCGTTGTCATGAGTTGGGTTTAAAGCCAAGCGACCCTGTAGACGATGCCATCTTAACCGAAAGTCGTATTCATACTTTATTAAGAAATAACGAGCAAACCATCCATTACGCAGAGCAGGTATTCGATCAGATGCACGCCAGCATCAAGCAATCCGGTCAGATTGCGCTGCTAATCGATGCAGAAGGAACGATCATTCATACGGTGGGAGATGTTGATTTCTCGCGTCGGGCGTCAGCTGTTCAATTACAAGTGGGAGCCAACTGGGCTGAAGAAAGAAAAGGAACGAATGCGATCGGGGTAGCCCTTACAGAGAGAAAACCTGTTCGAGTGCATGCTGAAGAGCATTATTTTAACTCCAATCACTTCTTGACCTGCGCTTCGGCTCCGATCTTCAATTCCATCGGTGAGTTGATCGGTGTCATCAATATTAGTGGCAAGCAGGAGCATTACCACGCCTATACGTTTCCCCTTGCCTGTCTGGCCGCCGCTTCCTTGCAGAACAAAATGCTGCTGGAGGAATCGAAGAAAGAGCATCTCATTACCTTAAAAGAACTTGAGCATACAGCTCAACATCATCCTTTGCCGCTGCTCACACTCAGTCGGGATAATCGAATCCTGCGAGCAAATTATGCGGCCATCCGAATTGTTGGTCATGATGCGATTGGCAAGGAATTTACGAAAATGGAAGGCTTCTCCGTTGAAACGATTCATAATGAACATCAAAAGCTGTGGCAATCCATCTCTATTCGCAAGCAGGCGGAAGATGAACAGCATTTGTATACGTTTAAAGAAATTATCGGTACGTGCCCAACTATCCTGCAGAAGAAGGAGCTGGCCTATAAGGCGGCTGCAACCGACTATCCGATCTTATTGCTGGGTGAAAGCGGTGTGGGCAAGGAATTGTTCGCACAATCGATTCATACGGCCAGCTTGCGTTATGTGGGGCCATTCATCGCCCTGAATTGCAGTGCGATACCGGACAGTCTCATTGAGAGCGAATTGTTTGGATACGCCCGCGGTGCCTTCACAGGCGCAAACAAGGACGGCAATACAGGGAAATTCGAGGCTGCCCATAAGGGTACTATTTTCCTGGATGAGATTGGTGACATGCCGCTTCGGGCACAGGCTGCCTTATTAAGAGTGCTGCAGGAAGGTGTCATTACCCCGGTAGGCAGCGCGAAAAGTAAAGCAATTGATGTGAGAATCGTTTCAGCCACGAACAAGGATTTAGCCGCTGAAGTAAAGGCAGGCCGATTCCGTGCCGATCTGTACTACCGTTTGAAAGGAATACACATTGCGCTGCCAGCATTGCGGGAACGAAGTGATGTGATACTGTTAGCTGTTCATTTACTCCAAAAACATGCTACCCCATGTCCTGTGCTAACAGAAGCAGCGCAGCATAAATTGCTTGCCTACAGCTGGCCGGGCAATATCAGAGAGCTTAACGGCATTCTCATGCAAGCCATTTTGCTGGCTGAAGGACGGGCTATCGATGCTGAGCATCTGATGCTTGAACAAACCGATGGGTTCGTTCAGGCAGAATCGGGTGATGACCACTTACACACTTTAAAAGATGCGGAGATCACAGCGATCAAGAAGGCGCTCAAAGCCACGGAATGGAATCTTAGCAAGGCCGCCAGTCATTTGAAAATTGGACGAACGACTTTATATCGTAAAATTGAAGAGTACAACATTTCCTTATTTTAATAACCCTCAACTTTCATCGAGATGTAGGTCGCACCCTTACGTGCGCCTGCATCTTTTTTCATGAGATTAACTGCTCATAGGCTGCAATTCTAATTTTACAGGTTGTACATATACCTAAAAATAAGAATGGATGGATTGCGTGGAGGGTTTACATGAATGAGATGATGCTTGGGGGTTTTCTTTCTGCAGTTTCCACCGGAATAGGCGCGCTGCCTGTCCTTCTATTCAAGCGGCTGTCCCATCGCCATATGGACATTTTGCTGGCTTTGACAGCGGGCATTATGGTTGCAGCTTCCGTCTATGGTTTAATGCCAACTGCATTAAAGCTTTCCAATCTGTTCGTATTATGCTGTGGCGTTCTGTTAGGCGTTGCTTCCCTTGGTGTACTGGAGGAATACCTGCCACATGCAGATATCGAACATGCCAAATCCGGTGTGCAGTTGGACTCCAAGTCCTTCCTTCTTGTTGTCGCTATGTCACTGCATAATCTGCCTGAGGGTTTATCCATAGGAGTCAGCTATGCCAGTCAGGTTGAGGGCTTAGGTAATGTGGTGGCCCTTTCCATCGGCCTGCAAAATGCCCCGGAAGGTCTACTGATTGCCTTATTTCTGACGAATCAAGGAATACGACGAAGCACCGCGATTGGATTAGCTGTACTCACGGGTTCAATTGAATGGCTAGCCTGTCTCCTCGGCGCTCATCTGACGTCTTCCTTTTCAAAGCTGATTCCTTATGGACTTTCCTTTGCCGCCGGTGCAATGCTATTCATCGTATATAAAGAATTAATCCCGGAGACACACGGACATGGGCATGAAAAAGCAGCCACATTCTCGTTTATTGTGGGTCTGTTAATGATGGTATGCATTCTCGTTTGGTTCGGTTAAACCACATCGGTTGTGAATGCGAATCGTCCGGTCACTTCGAACAGACTTCCCTTAAGTAACGTGCTTCGAGCTGCTCACAAGACATTGGCCGATCAATTACATAACCTTGTACAAGGTCGCATTTCATAGTCTGCAAGCATTCCATTTGCTCCATGGTCTCAACTCCCTCAGCGATGACCCGCAGCTTCATACCATGTGACATATCGATAATAGCTTTTGTAATAACCAGGCTTTTCGAATCGCTGGTCAGCTCCTGAACAAAGCTCTTATCAATCTTCAGAATATCTATCGGGAACAGCTTCATATACCCGAGCGCCGAATAACCTTTTCCAAAATCATCTATCGCAATCTGGAAACCAAACGACTTGATCTCGCGCAAAATATGTAGCACCGATTCCATATCGTGCATGCTGCTGCTTTCCGTTATTTCAATTACGATTTGCTGCGGGTCGCAGCACGTCTCGATTACAATATCGCGAATGCTTGTTGCTAAGTCTGGCGCAAGAAACTGCCTGGCTGATAAATTAACAGCAATCGATGGTACAGTCAACGATGCAGTAAGCCAACGATTGAGCTGGGCGCAGACCTCCTTCAATACCCATTTATCGATCTCCATAATGACACCTGTCTCCTCCGCTATAGGAATAAATTCTGCGGGTGGGACAGAACCCAGCGTGGGATGATTCCACCGTAACAATGCTTCCATACCTTCGAGGACACCGGTTAGTGCATTAACCTGCGGCTGATAATGGAGGGTCAACTGATTCCTGGCGATTGCCCACCTTAGCTCATTCTCCAGATCCAGCTTACGCAGAAAGGTGCTGAGGATGCTTTCATTAAAGAACTGGTATCCACCCTTTTGGAGTTTAGCTTGGTACATAGCTAAATCGGCATGCTTAAGCAGGGTGTCAAAATCGCCCCCATGTGTCGGGTACATGCAGATGCCTATACTAGCGTTAATATAAAGCTCATTATCGTCAACCCAGAAAGGTTTATTGATACTGGAAATAAGATGCATGGCGATTTGTCTCGCTTCTTCTTGCTCCTGCAAATCCTGCAAAACGATAATAAACTCATCACCTCCCAACCGGGACACGATATCGTTTATTCTTACGACTGAGCTCAGACGATCAGCGACCTGCTGGAGCAGCTTATCCCCAATATTGTGTCCCAAAGAGTCATTGACCATCTTGAACCGATCGAGATCGATAAAAAATATCGCCAGCTTCTGGTTTGTTTGCACTGTCTTTGTAATAGCTGCATTAACTAATTCGCTGAGCAGGGTTCGGTTAGGCAGCCCTGTTAACTTATCAAAATGGGCCAAATATTTCAGGTGCTCCTCGGATTGCTTACGTTCCGTAATATCCGTGAACATTCCGATATAATTCGTGATCGCTCCCGTTTCATTACGCAGGGTCGTTATGGACAGCCATTCGGGGTATATTTCTCCGTTCTTTCTTTTGTTCCAAATTTCACCTTCCCAAAGTCCGGTCGTGTGAATGGTTTCCCACATTTTGATGTAAAAAAATTGATTCTGCAATCCAGAGTGAAGCAGTCGAGGTGTATGGCCGGCAGCTTCCTCTTCTGTGTATCCAGTCATTGTGGTAAAGGCTTGATTGACGGATAAAATTTTGAGTTGTTTGTCCGTAATCATAATCCCCTCGCTGGAATTGCTGAACACTTGCGCATGCAGACGAAGCTTGGAAATCGTATGTTTGCGATGGGTAATATCCGAAAACATCCCGACGTAATGGAGCAAAATCCCGTTCTCGTCTTTTACAGAATGAATGGAGAGCCACTCGGGATAAATCTCCCCGTTTTTTCTGCGGTTCCAAATCTCCCCCTGCCACTTTCCGTCCCTATGTATGGAAGCCCACATGTTGACATAAAATGCCGAATCCTGACGACCGGATTTCAATAGACTCGGTCTTTGCCCGATGACTTCTGACTCACTATAACCGGTAATGGATACGAAAGCAGGATTAACGATTACGATCCGTGAATGGCGATCCGTGATGATAATCGCTTCCTGCGAATCTTGAAATATACGGGCATAAGGTAGTACAAGATTGTTAGCTACCAGTTTATCCCAAAGGGCATCTGTATGTCGTTCATCTATATTCATTAAGTAGACCCCTCTCTGCAGCAGCGCCCATTCGTTACAACGATATACCAGCCATGTGAAGACGAGCTTTTAATGGTTCAGACACGTTTGTATACGTAATACTGGCATTATAATCTGTGGCGATCTTCTGTACGGCCAGCATGAGACCAAGCCCAGAGCTGTCCATTTCCGTAACGTTCCCAAGCTGGAAAGTGATACTGTGAAATCGTTGTTGCAGGAGTGGAAACAATTTTTGCCTGATGGAGGTAGCTTCATTAACGCTGATAAATCCGCTTAGAATGACGTTTATTTGATGGTCACTTTCCTGTATTTCAAAGCACATAAGCAAGCCTCCCAATAAATTCAAACGTAATGGTTAGGTCTGAGGTTGTATGTCGAGTGTAATTTGGAGTAGGTCTACCTAACCATACCGCTTATGGGATTATTTATCTGTGATATGGATCACTTGAATCTGTGAAAGAAATTTCAGAGAGCACTGGCAAATCAAATAAAATCCCCATACATCATAAGATGTTACAGGGATTTGGGGTACATCTTATATTCGATTATGAGCCAGCATGATGGTGTTACTTGATATCAACGACAAAAGGTACGGTGATGACTTTGTTGTTATGTTGAAACTGTGCCCATAGCTTATAAATGCCGCTATTCGGAAAAGAGGTTGCGAACTGGGCTTGGGGGCCAGTTGACTTTTCGTCAATCGGGTGAACATGAATATATTGCTCCGCATCAGCCGATAAGATAACAACGTGGCCTACAGCCCCCAAATAAGGCTGCAGATTATTAACACCCTTCTTCGTCAGGGCATCCCGAATATTGAACGTAAGGGTTACTTCTTCCTTGGGTTTGGTGCTGCTTAATGCGAGTTCTATTTCTTTACCGTCCGTCTCTTTGACAAGCTTGGCGTCGGCTGCAATAGCTGCATGATCCCCACTCTTACCTTCTACCTGAATTCGTTCGCTTAGCGTTGTGCTGGACCCATTGGTTGGTATAAAATCAGCAAATAATTTGTAGTCACCGCCTGCTGGAAAAGAAGTACTGATCGTAAACTTGCCGCTTCCTTTGTACTCAGGATGAATGTGATTAAAGAACGACAAATCATGATTGACGACAATAAGATGAAGTAATTTCTCATGATTCAGATTAAACTCGTTTACAGGCTTCCCGTCTTTCCCATTAATTTGAATGGTCAGCTCGGTTTGCTCGTTTGCTTTCACAGTTGTTGGAGCAAACGTAAACAATGCTTTAACGTTATCAGATACCATGGATTGGCTCATGTTATGCCCGCCTTGACTGCTTGCGTGCTGCTGTGCATCCCCTTGTTTATTGTCAGTCTCATGACCCGACAAGTGTGTATTATTGTTGGCGTTACCGCAGGCAGACAACAAACCGAGGGCAAGTACACTTAAAAAAAGGATCATTTTTTTATTCATCTTAAACGCTCCATTCTTTCCAAAAAGGACTAGTGACGCACTTTTACACGCTGCAGCCTAAGTGCATTGAGAACAACTGAAACCGAACTTAAAGCCATCGCCGCGCCTGCCACCCATGGTGCCAATAAACCAAGCGCTGCAATTGGTATTCCGAGTGTGTTGTAGCCAAGCGCCCAAAATAAATTTTGTTTGATGTTGCTCATCGTTTTGCGACTCATATAGATTGCATCAGGAATGCTCGATAAATCACCGCGCATGAGCGTCACATCCGCCGCCTCCATAGCTACATCCGTACCTGTACCGATGGCCATACCGATGTTCGCTGTTGCGAGCGCCGGCGCATCATTAATTCCATCTCCAACCATGGCGACGATCCTGCCCTGCTCTTGCAGCTTTTTCACTTCTTGCGCTTTTCCTTCCGGAAGCACTTCTGCGAGCACATGATCGATCCCGACTTGAGCAGCGATTGCCTTCGCAGTCCGCTCGTTGTCCCCTGTAATCATGATGACCTCAATACCCATTTCCTTCAGGCGGCCGACCGCGGCTTTCGAGGTTTCTTTGATCGTATCCGCTACTGCAACCATACCTGCATATTGGCGATCAATGGCGACAAGCATTGTTGTTTTTCCAGCTTCTTCCAAGCTAGCCATCGTATCGTAAGCATGCTTGGCATCCACCTCGTATTGTTCCATCAAGCGGCGAGTGCCAATTAACAGCTCTCTGCCTTCTGCCACAGCTTTGATCCCAAAGCCAGGAATCGCTTCAAAGGATTCCGTCCCCTGCAGCTCAATATTGCGATCCCGGATACCTGCCACAATCGCCTCAGCAAGCGGATGTTCGGAATTGACCTCCGCTGCGCCTACGAGTCTGAGAAATTCCAATTCGTCACCATCAGTCATAACATCCGTAAGCTCAGGTTTCCCTTTAGTGACGGTACCCGTTTTATCAAGAATAATCGCATCAATCTTATGGGTTTGCTCCAGATGCTCGCCCCCTTTGAACAAGATCCCAAGCTCTGCCGCGCGCCCGGACCCCGCCATAATCGAGGTTGGAGTAGCCAGACCAAGTGCACAAGGACATGCGATGACGAGAATTGCAATTGCTTTTTCCAAGGCACCGGCAAAATCGCCAGGCGTCACGAAGAAATACCAGACCAGGAAGGCGGCAATCGCTATACCGACGACAATAGGGACAAATATCCCGGAAATCACATCGGCAACCCTTTGAATCGGCGCTTTGGAGCCCTGTGCTTCTTCTACGACTTTAATAATCTGTGCGAGTGCTGTGTCTTTGCCGACTTTCGTGGCTTTAATCCGCAGCATGCCGTTTTTGTTGATGGTGGCTCCAATCACAGCGTCACCGATTTTCTTTTCAACAGGAAGGCTTTCACCGGTCAGCATGGATTCATCCACCGATGAGAGACCTTCCAGCACCACGCCATCTACGGGCACTTTGTCACCGGGACGGACTTGCACAATATCGCCAGCTATGACTTCATCCACCGGTATCGTAATTTCTTGACCGTCCCGCACGACCAACGCGGTCTTCGCTTGCAGTCCCATCAAAGACTTGATCGCTTCCGAGGTCCGGCTTTTGGCGAGGGATTCGAACAATTTACCCATAATGACCAGCGTAATCAATATAGAGCTCGTTTCATAATACAAGGAGGGGCCGTGATGTACATTTCCGCCCCCGATGAACCAGTTGATCGTAAGATATAGGCTATAGAAATAAGCAGCCGAAGTACCGAGTGAGACCAAGACGTCCATATTGGCACTGCCATTGCGCAATGCTTTATAAGCACCCACATAAAACGGTTTGCCGACATAAAATTGAACAGGTGTGGCCAAGATAAGCTGAAACCAGGGATTCATAAGAATTTCGGGCATGTAGATCCAGGATGTGAACGAAAAATGGGCCACCATGCTCCATAAAAGGGGTAATGAGAGCAGCGCCGAAATGAGCAACTTACGTTGTTGATGTCGCACTTCTTTCTTGCGGTGATCTCCCCTATTTACATTTTCCTGCTCTGTAGTCGCTCTGTAACCCAGCTGCTTGACCTTATTTTGCATCTCGGTGATGCTGATTTCACCTGGTGAGTATTGTACACGTGCAGTTTCCATAGCAAAATTGACAGATGCATCCGTCACGCCTGGCAGCTTGCCAAGTCCTTTTTCAATTCGGTTCGCGCAAGCCGCACAGGTCATGCCTTCCAGCTTAAAATGGGCAACCTCTTTGAGTGTGTCGTAGCCTAGCTTCTTGATTGTTTCTTCCATGTTACTGACACCAATTCGTGCTGGATCATAGGTTACACTTGCTTTTTCCAGCGCGAAGTTGACATTGGTAGAGGTTACACCTTCGAGTTTATTTAAACCCTTCTCAATGCGATTCGCACATGCTGCACAGGTCATGCCCGTGATGGGTAAAGTCGCTTGTTTATCGGTCTCAGTCACACCAGATACCATAATCGTTCACTCCCTTGCCTCTAACGATGGATTACAGGACGTCGTAGCCTTGCTCCTCGATAGCTTCTTTTATACGTTCAATAGTGAGTTGGTTATCATAGGTCACATCAACCGTGTTGTTCTTCAGATCAACTTTTCCCGAGGCACCAATTTCCTTCAAAGCCCCTTCAATGGAATTTACACAGTGCTGGCAGCTCATTCCTTTTACTTGCAATGTAGTGTTGTTCATAATTCCTCATCCCTTCATCTTATCCATTTTGTATGATTATAAATTTTTACCTAATCTGCCCTTGAACCTTAGTACTCTTTGTCAACGATCGTCTAAACCACAGTATACCCCCTCACCCTATATATAGTCAACAACATTTTACTATACCCCTGTATCCTATATTATTACCGATAGAAAAAGCAGCATGCTCTGCTGCTTGATTGTATATGCATGTTTATTTCATCAACTTGTTCACCGTAGTCATGAGCTCGTTTATTACTTCCGTATCGCCTTCCTTGATGCGTTCGACGACACAGCTTTTCATATGATGCTCCAATAAGAGCTTGCCTACTCCATTCAAGGCTGACTGAACGGAGGCGATTTGATTCAGAACATCGTCACAATACGTATCCTTTTCAATCAAGCCTTTAATTCCGCGGATCTGACCCTCAATTCGATTCAATCGGTTGGTCAGGCTGCTTTTCACTTTATCGGAATGATGGCTTTTCCGTCCTGTTTCTTCATGCGAGCAGCATTCCTGCTCCTGATCCATGGATGTATCCAGCATATCGATTTCCACGCTCATTGGACTCGCCTCCTTTATCCTTTCGTTAAATTATACTATACTCCCACACCCTATACAATCCTCAATGCATCTGAAACCATTTTTCTTAAACCTGCTCACTCCCAAGGAATCCCGCAGCTTGAATCGGGCCTTTTGTAATTACTTCAGACATGATCACTGTCATCTGTTCAGCCGAATAATGAAAATCATGCTCCACCCACCATACAATCGTGCCAATATACAGAGACGACAGGCAATTTTCCAGAAAATCGTTGGGGACTCTCTTAGAATCCGGTGTCTGTGCTGAAATCTGGTTTAACACTTGGTGAAAAATGTGATGAATGATCTGTTTCATTTTATCATGAAAGCGCGGTACTTCATGCTTGCCGAGCATGGCCTTGGAAAATACGGAATGCTCCAGCACATGCTCAAACACGGTACGGATAATAGCCTGCGACTTGGACAACTGATCGGTTTCATTGGCAATAACGGCGGTAAGTTTGATCGTAAGCTCATCCAGCACTTCGTCCGTGACGATTTCGAGAAGATCCTTTTTATCTGTATAGTGAAGGTAAAAGGTATTACGGTTCGTCATGGAACGCTCGGCGATGTCCTGAATGGTTATGGCTTCGTAGCCCTTTTCCACAATAAGCTCCAGAAATGCGCGGCGGATCAGCTCTCTCGTTTTGATAACACGCAGATCGATTTTCTTAGGCATAAGCGGCTCCCTTACTGCAACAATTTTGTGAAGTTATAGGCATTAATGAGCAAAGTGATGTATAAACATCAAATCGATCATAACTCCATATTGTATCCCTATGGGATGTATCTATAATTTAATTATAATCACGTTGTTGATTAATTAACAAACCGTTTGTGTAATAATTCCTGCGTATTGATCAAATAGTAATCTGGTGATAGCTGCCGGAAAAGAAGCCTAGGAGGTCGTAAACATGAATAAAGTAGCCAATCCACTTATTCCCCAACCCAAAACGTACGGTCCGCTTGGCAATCTGCCTTTAGTTGACAAGGAAAAACCCGTACAATCCATGATTAAGCTGGCTGAGGAGTTCGGGCCTATTTTCAAAATGGATATGCCGGGTCGGCCGATTATCATGATTTCAAGTGAAACACTAGTCGCTGATGCTTGTGACGAATCACGTTTTGATAAAAATGTACACACCGCGTTGATGAACGTCCGGGCCTTTACGGGCGACGGATTATTTACTGCGCGTACAGATGAGACCAACTGGCAAAAGGCGCACCATATGCTGCTGCCAAGCTTTTCGCAGCGGGCGATGCAGGGATACCATCATATGATGGTTGATATTGCGATGCAGATGGTCCAGAAGTGGGCACGCCTGAATCCAGACGAAAGTGTAGAAGTCCCCGAGGATATGACGCGGCTGACACTGGATACGATTGGTCTGTGCGGCTTCAACTATCGGTTTAACAGCTTTTACCGGGAAGAACCGCACCCGTTTATAACGAGCATGGTCCGCGCGTTGCACGAAGCCATGAACCAGCTCCAGCGGCTCGGGTTGCAGGATAAGCTGATGGTGCTGACGAAACGGCAGTTCAAGCATGACATACAGTCGATGTATACGCTGGTAGACAAGCTGATCGCTGAACGTAGGGAACAAGGAAGCCAAGGTGTGGATGATCTGCTGGCACATATGCTGGAAGGAGTCGACCCGGAAACTGGCGAAGGCTTGGATGACGAAAACATCCGCTTCCAGATCATAACGTTCCTCATTGCTGGGCACGAGACGACGAGCGGTCTGTTATCGTTCGCTATCTATTATTTGCTTAAAAATCCGGATAAGCTTCAAAAAGCTTACGAAGAAGTAGACCGTGTGTTAACAGGACCCGTGCCTACGTACGGGCAGGTTCGTGAACTGAAATACGTCCGCATGGTGCTGAGCGAAGCGCTGCGACTATGGCCGACGGCACCCGCCTTCTCGCTTTATGCCAAAGAAGATACACTGCTGGCCGACACCTACCCGTTGGCGAAGGGCGAGGCCGTGACTGTGCTCATTCCGCAGCTTCATCGCGATAAGCAAGCCTGGGGTGAAGACGTGGAGGCATTCCGGCCCGAGCGCTTCGAGGACCCGAGTAAAATACCGCATGATGCCTACAAGCCATTCGGCAACGGTCAACGTGCCTGCATCGGACAACAGTTTGCGCTGCAGGAGGCGACACTTGTGCTCGGGATGGTGCTGCAGCATTTCGAGCTGATTGATCACACCAATTACCAGCTGGATGTGAAGGAAACCCTGACCTTGAAGCCAGATGGATTAACGATCCGTGTTCGTCCAAGAGCGAATGCGGCTACAGGTACCGTGGTGCTCACTTCTCCTACTGCTGCACCGAATACAGCAACACAGTCCAGGGAATCTGAGCAAAATGAGGCTGCTGCAGGTGTTCCTACTCATAACACACCCCTGCTCATCCTGTACGGCTCGAATTTGGGCACTGCCGAAGGCATAGCCAGAGAACTCGCTGATGCAGCCAAGCTGCAGGGCTTTCGCTGCGATGTTGCCACACTGAACGACAGGGTCGGCAAGCTTCCCAAGGAAGGCGCTGTATTTATCGTAACGGCCTCCTATAACGGAAAGCCGCCAAGCAGTGCCCGCGAATTTGTCCACTGGCTTGAAGGTGTTGAGGCTGGCGAGCTGAGCGGTGTGAAATATGCCGTATTCGGCTGTGGCGACCGCAACTGGGCAAGCACCTACCAGCATATCCCGCGTCTGATCGACGAGCAGCTTGCTGCCAAAGGCGCTACCCGTCTTGCTGAACGCGGCGAAGGTGACGCTAACGGAGATTTCGAGAAGCAGCTCGACGATTGGCGGGCCCAGCTGTGGCCTGATGTGATGGATAAGCTCGGGCTGAAGCTGAACATCAAGGCTGACAGTGAGCGCAGCACGCTGACCGTCCAGTTCGTCAGCGGCTTCGTCGGGACCCCGCTAGCTGAATCCTATGAAGCGGTGCATACTAAAGTATTGGATAACCGCGAGCTTCAGGGTGCAGGCAGCGGACGCAGCACACGACATCTGGAGATTGCGCTGCCGGATGGCGTCACTTATCAGGTGGGCGACCATCTGGGGGTGCTGCCGTGCAACCGTCCAGAGCTGGTTGAGCGGGCACTTCACCGATATCGGTTGAACAGCAATGACCATCTGATCCTCAAAGCGACCGGACGCAGCGCTGCGCATCTGCCGCTTGACCGTCCCGTCAGTCTGCACGACCTGCTGTCACATAATGTGGAGCTGCAGGAAGCAGCGACACGGGCCCAGCTGCGCGAGCTGGCAGCATACACCGTCTGTCCGCCGCATAAGAAGGAGCTTGAAGCGCTGCTTACTGAAGAGGCGTACCGGGAGCTGGTACTGAACAAACGGATCACGATGCTTGATCTGTTAGATAAGTATGAAGCCTGTGAGCTGCCCTTTGAACGATTTATCGAGCTGCTGCCGCCGCTGAAGCCTCGTTACTACTCAATCTCAAGCTCGCCACGTATTCAACCGAAGCAAGCCAGCATTACGGTTGGCGTCGTGTGCGCACCTGCCTGGAGCGGCCAGGGCGAATACCGTGGAGTTGCCTCGAATTATTTGGCGGGGCTCCACGTAGACGATGATGTGGTCATGTTCGTGCGAACCCCTGAATCCGGCTTCCAGCTGCCGGAGGATACAGAAACGCCAATCATTATGGTGGGCCCTGGAACAGGTGTCGCTCCGTTCCGCGGCTTCCTTCAGGCACGAAGCGCTTTACAGCGTGAAGGAAAAAAACTGGGCGCAGCGCATTTATTTTTTGGCTGTCGGGGCGATGAAGACTATCTGTATCGTGAAGAGCTTGAGCAATTTCAAAAGGAAGGCATCGTCACGCTGCATTGTGCATTTTCACGGAAAGTGGATACGCAGAAAACGTACGTCCAGCATTTGATGAGTCAAAGCTCCAAGCTGCTGATCGACATCTTTGACAACGGAGGCATACTTTACGTTTGCGGTGACGGCAGCAAGATGGCGCCGGATGTGGAAGCCACTCTGATACAGGCTTACAGCGAAGTTCATAACCTCGATGAACAGCAGTCCAAGCAGTGGTTAGACCGGTTGCAGAACGAAGGACGTTATGCCAAGGATGTGTGGTCTGGTATATAAGTGATGAAATCGATGTAATTACAGCATATTAGTGTAGTTTATTATTAATATCATTAAATAAATGGTCGTAAAAAAAGGGCTGAATCCACAAAAATCGTTTTGTGAATTTCAGCCCTTTTCCTTGCTCTTTTTTCCATTTATTTATGGCTTCCCAGTTCCTTTATTCCTCTGCTGTGCCGAACCTTTTGGCAGATCTGGCACGAGCACGCTCGATCTCGACCTCACGATTACGAGATTCGGCATTGGTTACTAAAGTATCCAACAGATCCCGGGCAACTACAGCCACCTCTGAAATGGCGCGATTGAACGCTTCTTCATTCGCCTTCGAAGGCTCGGTGAAGCCAGATATCTTTCTCACGAACTGGAGCGCCGCTGCATGAATCTCCTCTTCAGTAGCTGGCGGGTCGAAGTTAAATAATGTTTTGATATTTCGGCACATGGCAATCTCCTTTTGCTAACCGTTATTACGTTAATTTTACTACACCCTCTCCCCTTCATGCCAGCCAATCATTCTCACAATCCATTTAATCCGAACAGAATGACTAATACATATCCCAGTACCGAGAGCAATACCGATCCTATAAGACCCGCGGCAAACGACTTCATACCCAAACGGCGAAATGTGCTGATATCAACATTAAGCCCAAGTCCAGCCATGGCCATAGCAATGAGTACATAAGCCACCACAATGAATTGATTCGTAACAACTGTTGGCATAATACCAAGTGTATTCACACCGCTCATCACCAGAAAGCCTACAATGAACCAGGGGATCGGAATCGACTTCCAGTTCGTTTTGTTTACATCTGCATTTTTTTTGCTTTCCTCACGATTGGCCCAAATACCAATTACAATTGCTACAGGAACCAGAAGAGCTACACGTGTCAATTTAACGATAACAGCCAAATCCACAGCTTGTTGACCACCCGGTGCTGCTGCAGCGATCACATGCGCAACCTCGTGCAGGGTTGCACCTGTAAATATCCCATAACCGCTTGCAGTCAGACCCATCAGCGGATAAAGGAATGTGTACACGAGAGTAAAAATAGTTCCCAATATAGCGACCGTGGCTGCCCCAATCGCCGTTTCATCATCATTAGCCTTAATTTGCGGCGCAATGGCGACAACGGCAGCTGCTCCACATATAGCAGTACCACATGCCGTTAAGATACCTAAACGCTGTTCTACTTTAAACAATCTGGCAATGCCGTATACGACAAAAATCGCAAACACGATATTGATGACAGCAATAGCGAGAACCTTAGGACCTGCATGCACGATATCGATCAGATTCAATTTCATCCCCAATAAAATAATGCCGTATCGCAACAGCTTTTTACTTGAAAATGAAATGCCTACTATGGCTTGCTGAGGCACACGAACCGCTGCTCTCCATCCGATTCCCAGCAAGATGGCTATGACAAGCTGGCCCATAATACTGAGAAACGGCAGCACGGCCAAATATTTGGCTGAAACAGCAAGCAACAGCGTCAAACCAACACCGGGGATAACATCCCACATTTTATTCTGCTTATTTGGCAAGGCATAGGTTTGTACCATTATCCTCACTCCCATTCTTATATTGTAAAGCCATACAGTTGTCTGTAGATCCACTATAAGGCTGTTTCAATCATAAGTTAAATACCAATGTATTATTGTAATCATGAGAAAAACTAATGATTGGGTTGTTGTATTTCCTGAGCACAGGTACAATGTTGTTGTGAGGTGGAATGGAAATGATCGTTGAAACTCTTCGAGTTTTTGTTACTGTAACGGAACAAAGAAACTTTTCAAGAGCTGCAGAACTGCTCAATTTGTCGCAGCCCGGTGTGTCTCTACACATTCGCAATCTGGAAAATGAATATGGAGCCAAGCTGATGCATCGTTCACCAAAGCTTGTCAAATTAACCGAGGCTGGAGATATTTTGTATAAACGAGCGAAGCAAATTCTTGCTCTTGCGGAAGAAGCGAAGCAGGAAATTCAACTACTGAATGAAAAAGTGACAGGCTCCCTGCAAATTGGCGCCAGCTTCACAATCGGGGAATATATTTTGCCGCGGGTGCTTGCGGAGTTTGCCGTACAATTTCCAGAGGTCGAAATGTCGGTTACGATTGCCAATACAGAGGAGATCACCCAGGCGTTGAAGGCTAACACGCTTGATCTTGGTATCGTTGAAGGTAATGTGGTGTCCAGTGGGATGCTCATTACCCCCTATATGAAAGACGAAATGATTCTGATCGCGTCTGCTGAGCATCCATTGGCTTCCAAAAAAAACGTAAAACCGGAGCTGCTGCAGGATCTCACCTGGGTACTTAGAGAAAACGGATCTGGAACGCGGTCCTTCAGCGAACAGTTTATTCAAGCTGCTGGATTAGCAATGAAACGATCCTATGTATTTAACAGCAGCCAAGGGGTCAAAGAAGCGGTCTCTGCGGGTCTGGGTATTGCCATACTCTCACGTTGGATTGTAAAGAAGGAACTGGAGTCGGGCGAATTGTGTCAAATTCCCGTTACCCCCAAACTATTGGAACGGAATTTTTGGATCATTCGAAACCATGATCATTCATCATCCATGGCTGTGAATATGTTCTTGCAGAAGCTGCTTCTCAGTAAGAGCTAATCCATTCCCTCCGAGTCGATGCTTAGGCAAGTCTATTCACGGAATAAAAACAAACATTTTTTCTTTCATGCTAAAAATATGTTTGTTTTCTTTATTGTTTATGATACTATTTTCGCAGGAGCTGCAATAGGTTTAGGGTACAAGCTTCATATTATAAGATGATCTGGAGTGAGTAGAGAATGGATATTCGATTAGTAAAAAACGATGAATTGCAGCAAGCCGTCCAATTGGCAGACGATGTATTTCGTAAACCAGGACAAAGCTCGATGGGCACAAGCTTTCCGTTTCTGTTTGCACCGGGATTAAGTCATTCCTATGGAGCTTTTGTTGACGGCCGACTCGTTTCCTTCATGGGACTTGTCCCGTTTGTGATTCATGTTGGCGATGCGAGGCTTAACGTATTTTCGATGGGGGCTGTGTGCACGCATCCTGACTATCGTGGACAAGGTATTGCGGGCCAAATGCTGGATCGCTGCAAGCAGCATGCTGAAGAAGCTGGCGCCTCTCTACTGTTCATTTCAGGTGACCGTTCGCTCTATACACGCGTACACTGCTACCCATTTGGTCTTACAGAGCACTTCACACTGGATGCGGAAGGAGCCGTTCGGCTTAAAGCCGCAGCGTCAGCTTTACAAGCTGGAGACAGCCCACTTCAGCTGCGACCGTTCCAGGCTGCGGATGCGTTCGCTCTGCATGCGGCAGCTGCCACACGTGAAGTCGCGTATGAGCAGAGCGTTACCGATCTCGGCAGGATGATAGATGCGGAAGCCTACGCCAGCTGTATGAAATTGGAGCATCAAACCTTAGTTGCCGCTCATGGAACCGGCAGCGTTGATTCATTTGCCGTGATTGCTGCCCCAGGGCGTTCTGCGGATAGCAAACCTCCAACTGCCATTGAATTTGCCGGTCCAGCCGCTCACGTTGGTTCCCTGTTGGCTGAAGCGGTTGAGCGTTTGAATCTCACTCAGCTAAAAATTCCAGTAAGCTGGCACGAACAACAATTGTTAGGACTGCTGCAGGAAGCTGCTGTACCTTACGAAACGAAAGCGAACAATGGAACTGTATATGTCGTGAATCCGCAGCGGGTTCTTGAGCAAGCTTTCCCGGTTGCTGACAAGGATCTCAAGCAGGCGTTTGCGATTACCTCTCTGGAGGAAGGCAGCTACAAGGTGAAGGCCGGAGATACAAGCATCGAAGTCAATCCAGCTGAGCTGGTTTCGCTGCTGTTCGATCCATTATCACCACTCAAGCCACTCCTGCCAGGCTGGTCTACAATACCGCTTCCTCATACTAGCGGGCTTAATTACATTTAAACGTTGGCAAAAGGACTTTTTCACAACTTCCCACAATGATATCCTTACCGTTCTACATAAACTTATATGCATAGCTAAGAGTAGGCCGCTACGTTCATGGCCTACTCTTTTCATTGTACCGATAGGTTCGGACCAGCATTTCGAAACGTATCCATGACACCGCATCAAATGTAACCGCTCTCAGACTAATTGCCCCATGGAATCAGATGTAGTTTGCGCTAGCTTCCGATATTGAGTAGGTGTAATCCCTGTGTACGCTTTGAATATCGAGCAAAAATATTTGTATTCCCGATACCCGACATTCTCGGCGATCTCAAAAACTCGTTCCTCCGTACTGACCAAGCTTGCTTTGGCGTGATCGATACGGACTTCGTTCAAGTATTCGGCAAAGCCTTTGCCAAAGTTTTGTTTGAAGATGATACTAAAATAATTTGGCGTAATTTTGAGCCATGCCGCTACCTCCGAAGCCTTCAAATCCGTGGTGTGTCGGGATTCGATAAATTTTTTAACCCGTTCGGTAATCCAGTGATGCTTTCCTTCAAGAGATGAATGAATAATTGAGGACAACGCCCGAAGCTCGCGACGGAGTAAGGTTTCCATAGCACGAGTGGAGTTATGCACCTGTAGGTCGATTTCATAAGTATTAAAAAAATCGGTATGCTGAGATAAATCGATCCCATTACTGTGCAGCTTACGCTGGAGAATAATACTCAATTCCTTAATGGCCTGTAAAATTTCCTTCAGCAGATAACCTTTCTCGCGAAACTCCTGCATCATCCCTCTGATAATGTCATCCAATTCCTCGAAGTTTCCGTAAAAAAGGACGTGCACCAGCTGCTTCTCCAGCTCGAATGGGGCAAAGGGAAGAAGACATTTCCTCAATGTCTGTTCCTGCTCGTAGAACTGAACCGTGTTAAAATCCGAAAGAACACTCAGCTGCAAAACAGATACAGCTTGCATATAGCTGGGGTATACCTGATCCAATGAGGAATATACAGGCGAAATGCCGTAATGCACACGTGGGAATTCCGACATCAAACCTTGTGCATCACTCAAAGCTGCCGCTAAATCTCTGCTATCGACCTCACGTGACCCAATACATAATGATAGCAGCAGGTTGGGATGATGAAAGAAAGATATGACCTCCTGATCGATGCCCTTTAAAGCAGTAGTAATGGCCTTCTCCCACTCGCTCCGTACGGAATGCCGAAGCTCCTCCGAAGAATGATCAACCCATCCTGCGTAATCCTCAAGCTGACTTGCAATAAACCTGAAGGAGCGAACATCCGTAGATGTAAATGTCGGAAATTCCGTTTCCTTTTGTACGATTCCTTCCCCTTGAATGAGCTGAGTCAGCCACATTAATCGACGTTCATGCTCGTGCTTATGCCCCTGCTCCGCTTCCTTGACGATCTCCAGATCAATTCTTTTGACCATCGTCAAAAGCTCATCAATGTTTACCGGTTTTAGCAAATAATCCTCGATTCCAAGCCGAAGAGCTCTGCGAGCATACTCAAAATCATCATAGCCACTGATAATGATAATACGGATATGTGGCATCCATTCTTTCAATTTCTTAGCCAATTCAAGTCCGTCCATCCCATCCATATGAATGTCCGTCAGCACCAAATCAACCGACTCCCGGGATACGAATTGAAGGGCCTCCCAACCATCATAAGCTTCTCCGACCACTTCAACACCAATGGTTTCCCATGGTAATGTATGTCTCAGTCCTTGGCAAATAATAGGCTCGTCATCAACAATTAGCATTCTGATCGTCATGCTTCCGCCTCCTGTTCATTCATCCATAGAGATACTCTTAGTCTTACACATGCACCGCCTTCCATCTGATCAACAGGCAGCTCGACTCCGTAGCCGCTTCCATATGGAGACTGAATTGCAGCTTATTGCCCATTCGCTTCTGCTGCAGATTGAGGTAAGCCCTTACAAAATTCAGTTCGCTGCCCAAGGTTGTATACCGTTTCTCACTATTCAAGCACATACGAAATAATCGTGATAAGGTATCAATCAACTGGCTAGTTTCAGTCGCTCCGAAAATGTTCCTGATAATTCATATAGTTCGATATATCCTCAATGGCTTTGATTTTTTCGGTCAGATTCAGCTCGATCGTGTTCAAATCACAATTTAAACGCTTACAATTTGATCGATTTATCGTAAGCATTTCCTGTTATCATTTAAAATTCACCTTAAAAACATTATATAGGGATGCTGACTCCCGGGGTATACCAGTCGATTAATATAACATCCAAATTTTTAATACGTTTATGAATAGCTTCATACTCCAATCTATGTCCACATAAAGAAATAACCGGTTGCAAGAACATCCGGTTATTACCAAGGGAATGCCCGTCCACAATCCTGTTGCAGGCTGCGCCTTTATTATTGAATTGTCAACCTTCAAGTTCGTTCCTTATATGCGCGATGTCATCCGTTGATCAAGCTGTTCAAGAACAAATGGCCATGCCTGTTCGTGTCCGTCCCTGGAAGCCTCATCTTGAAAACCCGCATGCGTAAGCCGCAATAACGTACCCGTCCCTTGGGGTGTAAACTCCACGGTGACAATCGTTTCTGCCCCTAGCGTTCCCCCTGCTCCGGTAACCCACGTCAATTCCACTAGACGATCATGCTCAAGCCTCAGGAACCGACCGTAATGCGGATGGCGTCTTGCCTCTTTTTCCGTCTCAACTTTGTGGCTGGTTTCAAAAAAGAAAACGCTATTGACCTCACCCTTCATAATTACCGATCCTGGAGCCGCAAACCATTGATCAAACTGCTCTGTCCATGCACGATACAATACATCAGCAGATGCAATCATAAGACGTTCCGTAGTCAAACGAAATGGCCTGGACGAAAGATCAGGGAAAGTAACAGAATTATTCATTTGATTTCCCCCTATTATTTTGAATTTTCCTCTTAGTTCAGCCACACATAGTATGGATTCATTTTACAAAATCATGTATGAGCATGAGCTGGTTTCGCAGTCATAATTTCACTTTCATACCATTTATCCCACTCTCTCTGGTCGTCAGGTTGAACATAAGGGAATATTCGCGGCGAGCAATGTTGAAACCCTGTTCCGCCAAGCACAAATTTTAATTCCGGGTATTGTTCTCGACATTCCTCGATCCAATTCTCCAATGTTTCAATTAGTTCAGGATCGGTAACTGAAATGGCCACCACCAATATCTGCTTCATTTCAATCAATTGATACAAATCGTTTAATGGTGTATTGGGGCCTAAATAAATTACATCCATTCCTCTTTTTCGCAAAAATAAGCTGAATAGCATCAGTCCCATGTGGTGATGTTCTCCCTCAGGACACAAAGCTATCACTTTCGGGAGGTCAGGATAAATGGGAAGAATTCTAAAAAACTGGGTAAATCTTTGCATAATTAATTGGGAAGAAAAATGCTCCTGAGCAGTAGTTACGTCCCCTCTCTCCCATTCTTCACCCATTCGATATAGTACAGGTACCAATATATGATGGAACACTTCGTCATAGTGATATAAAGCAAATGCCAAATCTATCGTTTCGTGTGACTGGAACGTGTTGAGGTCAACCAAATGTTCGTACAACTTATCCATGAGATCTTCGTAAGGTTTACGGACTTGCGTCACTGCAAATTTTTCAATGGGTTTTTCAAACGGATGTTCCTCAATGTGCCTTTGCTTCAGCAACCACACCGCTTCGCTGACCTTCACCTTGTTTTCTTCCATTTGAATTTTTATCCATTTAAGTGTGTTAATATCGGTATCGCTATATAAACGATGTCCTCCAGCGCCACGAATAGGCGCTACAATCTGGTATCTGGTTTCCCATGCACGAATGGTCACTGCAGGAATACCTAGCATTTCAGATGCTTTTTTGATGCTATACATTTCTTAGCCACCTCAATTTAATTATACATAAATTATACAAAATGAATAGTGCGAGAGCCTTTACGGTATACATTCATAAATTTTCTACATATGTCTTGCACATTATGTATAGATTATGTATAGTTCATAACATATATCTAAATACTCTATACATATTCTATACAAAAATACTACAACCAAAAGGGAGCAGCTCATGATAAATGCAAGATATGATAGATATACAAGCAACCAAGTGCTTGATGAGAATGCTGTACTTTCAGCCATTGAACAGTCATTGGCCATGATAGAGTTTGATATTAACGGTAAAGTGTTATGGGCAAATGATAACTTTGCGAAGGCTATGGACTATCAAACAGCCGAAATGCCAGGGTTGATGCACCGGCAGTTTTGCACACCTGAATTCGTCAACAGTCCAGAATATCAATTACTATGGAATGATCTGAAAAGCGGACGCCCTTTTCAGGAAAAAATATTGCGGGTTACTAAGAAACAGCGATTATTATGGTTCGAAGCGACGTATAGCCCTGTATTTGATGCAGAAGGTCAAGTTCAAGCCGTAATTAAAGTGGCAACGGACATCACTGCGCGTGAAAATACGACTTCCCAAGTTACCCATGATTTACAACAGATGGCTCATGACCTTTTAAAGCGTGCAGAGGAGGGTATTTCTAGCAGCCATCAAATTGCTACTGCCATTGAGCTGATCGTTAAGGAAACCCATGAGAATATGCAAGTGCTCCAGCTATTGGAAAACAAGGCCGACTCCGTTCGCGGGATCATAAGCACTATTCGTGATATAGCTTCGCAAACTAATCTGTTAGCCTTGAACGCGGCTATCGAAGCCGCACACGCTGGAGAACATGGGCGCGGCTTTAATGTGGTGGCAAGCGAGGTGCGCAAATTAGCTAAACAAGCAGAGGAAGCAACAAAGGAAGTGAATACCAATTTGGAAGGTATTGCCACTCAGGTTGCAGAAATTGCGAAAGGTACGAAACGTTCTCAAACCTTAATTACAGACAGTCAACGCCTTACACAGCAGGCTGTTGATGAATTTACGGGTATCGGCCGAGCTGCACGACAACTGGATAAACAGGCCCACACCTTAAGTGATCAGCTGTAATCATTTCCATTCCAATCAAGACGCCACAGCTGCGAGATAGAATGAATAGCTGATACAGCATAGTCGGCTTCTAATCCATGCTCAAGGACGATACTAAGCCGCGGTGGGTACAAGGACTCCAATTCCGCATCGAGCTTGATCTCAATATGTCCTGACGGACTTACTTGTGCGAACATAATATGCGGCCATAGGACAGTAACAGAATGATTGTTATTCAAATCTACGGCCTGTACTCCTTGAAGTGTAATTGGCGAGATGCGGTTATAGTAAGCTATTGCTCTTGGTGTGGGTGAAGGAAAGGTACGATCGTTGTTACCCTTTGCAGCTTTCTCGGGTCGACGACGCAGCTCCCAGACAATGATACATAAGGACGGCAGTAAAAAAGCGAATACAGCTAGCCATGAGCTTGAGCTCCAGAGGTAAGCGCCTAAACCAAGTGCTGCTGACAGTAAGGCCAGCAACCACGTATACAGGTTTTCGAGCCGCTTGGATATAGGCTTCTTAACCGCAGTTGCGGCTACTTTAGAAGTATCCACTTTAATGTCCGGTTCCGTTAACTGTTCGAGACTATCGGCTCTTACTCTATAAAGTTGATGCTCACCACCCAATAGATATGAATTCGTGATGTGATCAAGGTAATCAAACGATGATTCATCAGGCTGCCACCACCCCCCAAGGAATTCCTCGATATTAGCCAGGTAAGCGATCGGATCGCCAGAAAAGCTAAAATACTGGGAAAGCTCCAGATGAACGACTGGCGATGGATGCACTTGAACATGACTGGATAACGTTCGTAGCCACTCCGACATATAGGGACTAAGCGCAGGGTACCGAGCAAGAGTAACTGGCAGACTCTCGCGCATTTGCATGGATGCTTCTACCCATGGGATATGCAAATCCAGTGCCTCGGAGAATGCCGACCATTCAGGTAAATCCTCCAACTCCTCGTCTTCCAAGTGAGGTTGAACCAAACTCCAGCTGGCTAAGAGCTGCTCACGATAACGCTCATATTGCTCTTGACTGACGAGACAAAACCACAAGGGAGCCAAAAAGTT
Source organism: Paenibacillus baimaensis (assembly GCF_025567575.1). Lineage (NCBI taxonomy): Bacteria > Bacillati > Bacillota > Bacilli > Caryophanales > Paenibacillaceae > Paenibacillus > Paenibacillus baimaensis. Next base: position 37,903 of record NZ_JAOQIO010000124.1, read on the forward strand.
ATTCGTTTCAAAAGCAACGTGTTCATATTCCACGACCACGGTGTCTCTGTTGGTCACACTTAAAAATGTCCGGTTCCCCATATTCAAATCCCCCTCAGAAAAAACAAAACATATCCCACTGCATTCTATCTATCATTCATTAAAGCTCTTTTTGCTTTTTAAACCATGTCGTAACGGTTTTTATGCAGAATCTCCGAAATAAAGCTATAATGAGATATTAATTTTCCATTTTAACACAATCGAATCAAAAATAGCTTTAAGGAGGCGCGCCTATGACTCTCTTCTACTATATCGCCACAGATAAGGAGCTTCCGACGGGCTCATTTGGTAAAAAGAAAACCATAATGAAGCTTAAAGACGCTCTGAAACTATACCCGCCCAATGAAAATTCGCCGACCTCTATATTTGATCTCTCTCACCTCTATGAACAAAATACGGAGGTATACGAGACGGAGGAGGATGCCGCGGGTCTTTATGTCAGTGGTCCGCTTACTCATCAGGATACCTCAAAGCATTTTCGGAATCCGTTCGTTTATCAAGTGGATCACGATGGAGGCTCGTTTCAAATAAGCGACCGAATTAAGGAAATCTCACCTCAAGCTTTTCTCTTGGGTAAAAAATGTTTGACAGAGCTTTTTACCTATCTGGATCACCATCTAGTATCTGGTGAACACGCAGAACTCTATGCATGTTGGGCACATGGAATGGAGAGATTCGAGGAGCCGCGTAATCGCAAGCTGGATCTTGTGCTGAACTTGAACACATTTGAGCTGGGAGAAGAATTCGAATGGCAGGATGGACAATATATCGTGGTGAACAAATAGGCATCCATCCATATGAATAGGGTTCAGAATGAGATGCACCACCTGGTACGACAGTCCGTTCATAACCAGTTGGTCATTGGCAGTCGTCACAGCTGGTACACTCATGTCATCGTGAGGGCGTTCCTCTCTGGTTTTGGAGACATACGATCCTTTATTCTAGCTAAACTAGATTTAATTCGACCTTGATATTCCCTCTGGTTGCTTTGGAGTAAGGACATACTTGATGTGCAGCTTCGATTAATTCCTTCGCTACAGCCGCTTCGACACCTCGAATAGCTATGTCCAATTTCACTTCAAGCCCGAATCCACCATCGGATTCCTTACCAATAGTGACGTGGGCCGTAACCTCCGTCGCTTCCACTTTGATTCGTTTGGTTCTGCAAACCAAATTCAAAGCACTTTCAAAACATGCCGCATATCCCGCTGCGAATAGCTGTTCAGGATTGGTTGCTGCTCCACCCCCGCCGCCTAATTCTTTGGGCATTCTCACATCAAGATTCAGAATGTTATCACTGGATACAACCTTGCCATCTCTACCACCTGCTGCTTTTACGGTAGCTGTATATAATTTTTCCAAGTTGGCAGCTCCCTACTGTAGGTTTTTAATTGTATATGGTTAACCATTGATTATCGTTTCCATATCGATGTCATTTCATTCTGTAGCATCGTGGCTATGGACTTATCGATTACTATGTTCGAAAGTCCGATTGAGGAAGTTATTCATCAGCAAGGGAAGCGAAATCAGGATGGGAGGATCGTCCAGGCGGGGAACGTGAAGGGTAACCTCCTGATAGGGAACGGCAGCGAAGGGTTGGACCACAATTGGCTCTCTGGATCGAGTACGCAAAGTAGTTTGAGGAAGCAAAATTTCCGTCGCTTTCATCCCCCAGGAGATCGATGTTGCCATCAAATAGTAGGTACCGGGTTGTACACCCGTAAAACAGAAATCTCCCACTGAAAATAGCAGCGTTCCGTGTATAGGTAGTCCCTCCGGAATGGGCTTGGCAAATAAACCTATCAAGATAACGCCTTCAAAAGGCATCGTCGATTGAACGGTCCCTTTGATGGTTCCATATGGATTAATTGTTGAGTGCACAGTACGCAAGTCTTTAAGATGATGTAAGGAACGGAATTGGTTGCCCGCTTCCAGCGTCGAGTTCCGAAAATCTGTAGGCGTCATGCCTACTCTCTCGGTAAACCGGGTCGTAAAGGTTCCCAGACTTTGTTGTCCGATCTCTAAGCCAATATCTCGAACACTCAAATTCGTGCGCAGCAATAAATCTTTAGCTTTTTGCAAACGAAGTGAGGATACATAATATAACGGGGATAAACCAATTCGTTCTTTAAAAATTCGTGTAAAATGATACGGACTATAGGCAAGATGAGATGCCAATTGAGACAGAGAGAGCGGTTCGTCAATATGCTGATGTATGTAGGCTATAACCTCATCTATTTCTGAATACCGTTCCGTCATCTATCCGCACCTTCCCTCCGTCTATAACTCTTGATCGACATCGTGTTGATCAAACGGAACATTTGTTCTCGTTTTATTCTACCACATATTCATTTATATGGAAATATATAATTTCAAAAAAAGGAGCCCACCATTACAGCGGGCTCCAGTTGTTTATGATTCAAGACGTGATTGTCCCACAATGTCATAAATAAATTTTTCCAATGTGGTCACATCCGTAATGTTGTTGTTGCAGGTGTCACTATTCACACACAGATAGTTGCCGATTGCCCTATAATAATCAGGCGAAGCGTTGGCAGGCTTCCACTTCGAGATGGCCGAAAATAATGCAACCTCTTCATGCCGATTGCACAAAAAACAATTGCTTTTTTTATTCATCGGGGTATATTTGCCTTCGACCCCGACGAGCTTACCGTTCAGATGGTAAACCATAAACAATTTATTGGTCGCGATGTCGGTCCACCCAAGATAGGTGACATAGCGGTTATCGATAGTGGCTAAGTCAGGTACCTTCAGTTTTTTGTTTTTGGGAAACAGCTTCTTCATCTGCGTTTCCGTCACTTGCTCAAATGGCTCCAGATAAGGCTCCATGGAATGTAAATAGTGCTGGAATTCTTCTGCTGTTTTTAAAGTCGAAATCTTCTCCAAGATTTGCTTCTGAAGCTCGACTGCATCCGGGAACGCTTCTAGAATTTTCGTAGTTGCGCTATATCTTACCGCTTCTACCACTTTCGGATCGGAAACGGTATTGCAGGCACGCTGCAGCAGATCTGTCTGCTTTTTGATCATGTTATATTGATGGTTTCTAATAAATGGTTTCATCATTGCTTTTCAGCTCCTTATTTTATATGAAATAAAAATAAGCTGCAAAGCCCACTATTAGAAACGATATAAGCTTTCTCGGGCGACAATGTTAACAATAACTGTCCGTCACCCATGCAAAGTATCGCCCCAATATTAGGCTTTGCATGAGCTGCTACTTAAGCTGGCAAAATTATTCGCCATCTCTACCACCCTTCCTTGTACAAACTCATTATAAAATAAACCGTACCTTTGCTGCAACCCCCGACTACAGTTGTTGTTTCCCATATTGAGTTATTCCTCCCTTACAGCTTATAATAAGTGAGAACAAAGTTTATAAGAAAAGGTGTCAATGATGAGCATATTAAACGTAGAAAAACTAAGTCATGGTTTTGGAGATCGCGCCATTTTCAAGGATGTATCCTTCCGTCTGCTTAAAGGCGAACACATTGGACTTATTGGTGCTAACGGTGAAGGCAAGTCCACCTTCATGAACATTATTACAGGAAAGCTTCAGCCGGATGAGGGCAAGGTCGAATGGTCCAAGCGGATGCGAGTGGGTTACCTTGATCAGCATGCAGTGCTCAGCAAGGGACTTACGATGCGTGATGTTCTTAAGGGAGCTTTTCAATTCCTGTTCGATATGGAACAAGAAATGAACGAAATGTACGCCCGGATGGGCGATGTATCTCCAGAAGAGCTTGAACAGCTGCTTGAGGATGTAGGTACGATTCAGGATACATTAACTAATCAAGATTTTTACATGATTGATGCCAAGATCGAAGAAACCGCACGCGGACTGGGGCTTACCGATATTGGACTGGATAAGGACGTCAATGACCTGAGCGGCGGACAGCGTACGAAGGTTTTACTTGCCAAGCTGCTGCTTGAAAAGCCCGATATCCTGCTCCTGGACGAGCCGACTAACTATCTGGATGAGCAGCATATTATTTGGTTACAGCGTTACCTGCAGGAGTATGAGAATGCATTCATTTTAATTTCACACGACATTCCGTTCCTGAACAGCGTCATTAACCTGATCTATCATATGGAAAATCAAGAGTTAAACCGCTATGTTGGCGATTACGACTATTTCCAACAGGTCCACGAAATGAAAAAACAGCAGCTTGAATCCGCACATAAGCGTCAGCAGCAGGAAATTGCCGAATTGAAGGACTTCGTCGCTCGTAACAAAGCTAGTGTCGCAACGCGAAACATGGCGATGTCCAGACAAAAGAAGCTCGATAAGATGGAGATCATCGAAATCGCCAAGGAAAAACCGAAGCCACAATTTAACTTCAAGGACGCAAGAACGTCTGGTAAGTTGATTTTCGAAGCAACGGATCTCATCATCGGTTATGACAGTCCCTTATCCAGACCACTCAACCTTCGTATGGAGCGCGGTCAAAAAATTGCACTAGTAGGTGCGAACGGTATCGGTAAAACGACACTACTGCGGAGTATCCTGGGTGAGATTCAAGCTCTGTCCGGAACGGTAAGGCTTGGTGAAAATCTGAATATCGGCTACTTCGAGCAGGAAATGAAGGATGCCAACTATAATACTTGTATCGAAGAGGTGTGGAAAGAATTTCCCTCCTATTCCCAATTCGAAGTGCGCGCAGCGCTGGCCAAGTGCGGGCTCACGACCAAACATATCGAGAGCAAAATTGTCGTGCTCAGCGGTGGCGAAAAGGCAAAGGTTCGCCTCTGCAAACTGATCAATCGCGAAACCAATCTGCTCGTGCTCGATGAGCCGACGAACCACTTGGATGTTGATGCGAAGGATGAGCTGAAGCGTGCTCTGAAGGCCTACAAAGGCAGTATCCTGTTGATTTCTCACGAACCTGAATTTTATCGTGATGTCGTCACGGAAACATGGAATTGTGAATCGTGGACAACCAAGGTGTTCTAAACTGCTCCGTCATAAGGGATCGTGCGTTCAAATCGTAGTGTGTGATATATACGGTTTGAGTGCACGATCCTCTTTATATGAATAACAATTGTCTATTAATCCTATATATGGTAGACTCTTATGAGTCTATAGAACTATATCAGGAGGATTTTACTATGATAGCAACAAAAATACTCATTTCGACCTTAATCCTTAGCCTGTCCTTATCATCATTCGCTGCAGCACATCCAGGCAGAACCGATAGTAATGGAGGTCACACCTGTAAAACCAACTGTGAAAAGTGGGGGTTGAAATATGGCGAATACCACTATCACAATGGTGGGAGCTCTAACAGCTCCGGTTCTTCGAACAGCGGTTCATCATCAAGCGCTTCCAAACCTGCCCCGGCTCCAGCTGCCGCTCCGCCCAAAGAGGTTATTCCTAAAGGAACTGTAATGGTGAATCTTCCTTCCTATACGATATTTGTAAACGGGCAGCAGGTCACCAACTCGACATCCAAATTTCCGGTATTCGAGTATAAAGATATTACGTATTTTCCGATGACCTGGAACTACACACAAGCTCTTGGCTTGGAAACCAAATGGGATGCGTCAGTTGGCTTTGCGATTAGAAAAACCTCCAATAAAGCAGCTAAGCTTAATGCCGATTCGGGTGTTCCCGATTCCAAGCTGTATGCGAAATTGCCGGATTTTAATGTTTTTGTTAACGATGTCTGGATCGATAATGCATCCGAAGAGTACCCTTTACTTGTACTAAATGATGTTACCTACTTCCCGATGACCTGGGAATACGCTGTTGAGCAGCTTGGTTTAACCATCAGCCTGGATAACAACACGTTTAATATTTCCAAATAAAACTGCCTACGGGCAGTTTTTCTGTTGTCATGGATATTTACAAGATAGAATCCTACATGCAGCTCAATCTTTTCGGAGGTAGGCTGTGTGTAGGTAGAATTTCATGAAGCATGCACTTTGGTAGCCACCGTTGCATAGCCATATTTATGAAAAAACCAAATGGCCGCTGTAAGCCAGGTGCCGCTGGCCATGTATCCACCCAGTACGTCGCTGGGATAGTGCACACCTAAATAAATGCGGCTGATACCGATCATTAGAATCATCAGCAAGCTGAATAGGATCAACATACTACGATTAAATGCACTCGATACATGCCTCCATAAAAGAAAAGCGACGACACCATACAATGTAAACGCCGCCATCGAATGTCCACTTGGGAAGCTGTATCCGGCTGCATCAATAATACGATGAATCGTCGGTCGCGCCCGATGAAAAATGATTTTCAAAACCTCATTTAATAAGGTTGAGCCAATAATGACACCGATGAAAAAGTATAGCTCCCTTCGATGTCCCAGCACAAAATATAAAATAACAGCAACAAGAGGAACCAAAATGGCTATAACCAATCCTGAACCAATGGTGGTGAAACCCTTCATTATAAGCGTTAAACCTGATGATTCCAGTGATTGAACCCATTGGATAATGGTTTGGTCAAAAGCATCCAATCGACGATCATGGATCAATAAAGCAATCAGGCCAAAGCATACTGCAAAACAAATACTTAAAATAAAAGCACGCGCAAGCTGCTGCTTAATATTCATATGTACCCCCTCCTACTGATCTTAAGTTAGTGGCTTTGGAGCGTCATAATAATCGATCCCGTTTCCCAAACATCCTGCAATCACATCAAGCGAATAATGAACATACTCTTTAACCAAAGTTACCCGGCAAGCATACGATATCTCAAGCATTTAAGGGTTGTGAACATATAGGAGATTATTTTCCAAAAGGAAGGTTAACCGTGAAAAATTATCAAGTCATATGGAACGGTCCTGTTCTGAAAGGAACTGGAATTGGTACTGCCAGTCGGGAGTATGCCCTTGCTTTGCATCGACAAGGAGTAGATGTGAAATTGGCGACGAACCGTAGCAAACCTCTCCTATACACGAAAGGCAAGAATGGAGTTCTTAAGGCTTTGGCCAAAAAGCCGTCAGCGCGTAAAAAAACGAAGATTCTAATCTACCATGGGCTACCGCATACGTTGAACTTGAAACAAGCTCGTAAACAGTATCGATATATCGTGCTGAATACCGTTTGGGAGACAACCCGAATCCCTCGTAATTGGCATCCGAACATTAATCGATTTGATGCGGTCTTTGTACCTTCTGTCCAGAACAAGACTGCGATGAGATCAAGCGGTGTTAAGGTTCCCGTATTTATCGTGCCCCATGGCGTGAATACCCAAACTTTTAAACCTGGCAACAGAAAGCTGCCCCTGTCTGTAAAGAAAGGGACCTTCGTATTTGTGTCTGTATTTACATTCCAACATCGTAAAAATCCTGAAACCTTACTAAGAGCTTACTGGGAAGAATTCTCTCCCAAGGACCGGGTTGCTCTAGTGATCAAAACCAATGGGGTTGGCTCACAGGCATCGGGTCTATCCATTCAAAGACGTATTCAGGCCTTCAAGAAAAAATGCAAATGCGGTCGAACAGCACCCGTACATCTCATTACCAGCCATACAAGTCCACAAAAGCTGAAAGCTCTATATGCCTCAGGTCATGCATTTGTGCTTCCTACACGCGGGGAAGGTGTCGGTCTGCCGTTCCTTGAAGCATTATCCAGCGGAGTACCCGTGATTGCTACCCGCTGGGGTGGACAAATGGACTTTCTGAACAACAGAAATTCGTTGCTGATTGACTATAAGCTGCAGCCACCTGCAAGGAGTATGAAGAAATCGATATCTCCAAGCTTTGGCTATTTGTTCGCTCAGCGTGGACAGCTATGGGCAGAACCCAGCCTGAGGCATTTAAAGAAACAAATGAGATATGCTTATCAGCATCCCGCGATTTGCCGCAGAAAAGGGCAGCAGGGTCGAAATGATATGCGAAAACATTCCTGGAATCGAGCGGGAATCGCCATGAAACATGCCTTGACGAAGGTGATCCGCAAAAAATCGAGGTAGCCTCTTTAAACTAATGAAGAGGCTCCTCCTGATTGACTTTTAGGTTGATTTATTAGCAGCATTGGGAAAGTACAGCCACGCATCACCTGTCCAGCTTGTATGTATATGATACCAATCGCCTTTTTTTTCAAATGCTCGCACGATTTGGGGTGACAGTGCGCCCAAACTTCTTGCTGCTAAGGTTGTCGGCAATTCGGACAAGGCCGTAGTCACAGAGAGTTGAATCATTTGGTCGACCGCTCTAAGCTTATTATCATCCGTACCTGCAACTTTTCCATAATGGTTATCAAGTGGAGAATTCGTTGTGTTCGCAGGAATCCACAAATCTCCATACCAGGTCTTAATCTTGTACATATAATTCCCTGCATCAAGTACCTCCACAGTTTGCGGATTAATCGAATACCCGATACTCGTATCGGTATAGGCATCATTGTACAGCAAGGTTCGTTTCGTTACTGTCACGGTTGCTTGTTTGTTGGGTTGATGGATATTATTGAACCATTCGCTATAACGAACTATCGGTCGGACTGCGTGAACCCATTTTTCTCCGAGCCAGGTTTGCGCCTGATACCACGTCCATCCGGCATTCTCTTCATCAATCTTTTCCTTCAATACGGTTAGCGTTTGCGGTTCCAGATAAGAAACAGGTTCTCGGTTAAACGGCTGCCAATCATCATAAATGGGAGTCGTTTGTCTCAACTCAATAGTGAAAGTTTTCGGGGTATAGGCCATATAATGCCATTCTCCTGCAGCCATCCCCCCCGTAATTCTGTCCACAATTGCGTCCGCAATCGCTTGATAACCAGCATCATTGGGATGTAGGATATCAAACATGAGCAGGTGTTGCGGCAAGGCTTTTCTGCCAAAAATTAAACTTGGGATGTCTAGAACATCGACCCGATCACTATATCCTTTAAAGCTATTATAAATCTCCCATAATTGATCGGAGTACAGCTGAGCGTTTTCTATCGGTGATACCAGTATAGCATCGGCAGGATTTTTAGATAACAAGGTATTCGGTGTCCGAAGCAAAATGTTTCCTTTGGTTTCGGCTAATATGCGATCAATTGCAATCTTGAGATCAGCTTTAATTTGCATGGGATTGGTCGCACCAGTTGTCGAACTCCGGCGTATGTCATTAATCCCATAAGAAATGATATATAAATCGGCGTTATCTATGATCACCTTACTTAGCGAATTATCATTGGCCGCTTTGTCATTCACGAAGTTACGCAGTGTATTACCGTTGGTGCCGCGATTAAGAATGGTTGTCCCCTGAAGCGCGCCACCTGTGACCGCATATTGCTCCGAAATACGCTTATACATGGCTGGGGCTGTTTCCGTTGTGCTGTCGCCAACAAAATCAATGACTTTGCCAGATTTGGAATTACCATAAAATTGTTTAATGCTGGTGTTCGTATCATTGGATGCAAACGATGGTAATGGCATCGAAAAGATGGCAGAGAATATGATGCAAACTTTGGTTAGTATGAGGCATTTCTTGTTCAAACCAATCATTTCCTTTCTTACTCAAAAAATCATTGCCCTATACATATTAACCAAAAAGTACGTGCAAGAAAAGCAATGCAAGAGCTTTATGTAAAAAAACCGCGCTTTACGCGGATTTTGTAACCATTTTGTTAAATATGGGTGTCAACGAGCTGCTTCTAGTGAAGCGCAGGCTCTTTTTTACCTTTTCTCGTCCTTACCTCTTCTTCTTCAGGTTGTTCTTTTTTCACATCATTGGAAGTCCGTAGAGGAATTTCTTTCAGGAACAGAACCAGGATAAAAGCCAAGACCAATAGGGCTGTACCAAACAGAAATACAACGGTCAACGAATCACTGAGCACGGATCGCAGCATAGCTATCATCTGTGTAAACAGAGGCTGAACATCTGCAGGCAATGTATTATGAAGTTCTTTGAGTTTCGGTTGATCCAGCAGCATTTGTGGATTCAAGAAACCGGATAGCTGTGAAGCTACGGCAGGGTCCAGCCTGGTTAAATCGACCCCGTGTCCCGAAGTCATCGCGGCTTTTAATTTATTCTTTAATGTGGTATTCATAACCGTACCCATCACCGCAATACCAATAGTTCCACCCAAATTTCGGAACAATGTTGCGGTCGCTGTCGCCACACCGAGATCTGAAGGCGAGACGGCATTTTGTACAGTTAAGGTAAACACCGGCATCGCTATACCTAACCCTATGCCAAATATAAGCATACTGAAAACCGCCATCGTAATACTGTTCATGAAAGCCATCATGACCATACCTGCAACCAGGAAAGGCATACCTATGATCGCATACCGTTTATATTTACCGGATTTGGATATCCATCGCCCAGATAAGGTGCTAAGCACGATCATACTTATGGACATGGGCATATTAACAAAACCGGAATTTGTCGGCGAAACCCCTTTGACTCCTTGTACGAAAAAAGGTAAGTAAATCATTGCACCCATCATGCCTGCATTCATAAGGAATCCAATGCTATTGGAAATCGTCACAATGGAGTTTTTGAACAGTCCAAGTGGCATAACCGGACTCCTTGCTTTTCGTTCAATCAGGAGCAAGATGACTAAACAAACTACAGCCGCTGAAAGAAGACCGAGGATTTGTGGTGAACTCCAGGCATATTTAGACCCTGCCCACGAAAATCCGAGCAGTAATGCGACTATGGCCAAAGATAAAAATATGGAGCCCATGTAATCGATCGATTCTGTTTCAACTCGGGCCGTTTTGGGAAACATGAACCAAATCATGACAAAAGCCACCAAACCGAGGGGAAGGAAAATCCAGAATACCCACTTCCAAGCCATATGATCGATCATAAAACCGCCGAGCGTAGGACCCAGCACACTCGAAAACCCAAATATGGCCATCATAACGCCTGTCCATTTGGCTCGTTCTCGTGGAGCAAACAGATCACCTACAGCTGTTACTGTAGCTGACATCAATATACCGCCGCCAACACCCTGAATCCCCCGATAAGTAATCAAATGAAAAATCGTCGATGCTGTACCGGAAAGGAATGCGCCGATAATGAAAAATACGATACCCGTTAACAAAAACGGTTTACGTCCGTAAATATCGGACAGCTTGCCGACAAGAACAGTAGCGATTGTAGAGGTGAGCATGTAGATCGTAATAACCCAGGTATAATACTCTATCCCCCCCAGAATCGCAATAATCCGCGGCATCGCAGTACCAACAATGGTTTGATTAATAGCTGCAAAAAACATCGCTGCCATTAAGGCAATCATAATTGTCACTTTCTTACTTGACGTTAATTCCTCCATCAGCTTCACCTCACAACTTTTTCAAGTATCATTCCCCCTCGGAAGTTAAATTAAACGATAAAAAATGAAGATAAAAAAAGGAGCCTCTCGGCCCCTTGTCAAAATGTATCATAAATATTGTTCTCCTTCTCCCTCTGCTTCAGCCCTAAGCAGCCTTGCCAATAAGTTAATGTCCTGATCTCGGGCTTTTACAACTGCCATAGCATCACCCACTATTTATGTATCATGAAGGTGGTAAGTTTAGATCTGTGGGACAATTTCTATATTTTTTATATTTTCAAGAATAGAACTGCCCTGGCTACTTACTGCTTGTTCGTCATCCATGATCCTGTATACACAGCGTTTTCCCCCTGATAATAAATGCTCCACACGTTCGATACGTAGATGAGGTCCAAGCAGAGTTTGGAATAGATTCAACTCATTCTTGCATAATCCTGTACAGGCAGCAGCGGCTTCACAAATCGGACAATGCTTCTCAATTAAAAAAAGACTCCCCTCGCCTTGATCCATAACCTCAGCCATATAGCCTTCCTTTGTTCGAATATCAGCCAGTTTCTCCAGCTTCTCCCTTAACCCTGATTCGTTAACAAGTTGTTGATGATATTGCTCTTGCATATTGTTATTGCGGACAGCCAGCAGCTTGTCCAACCCATCTTCTCCGAAGGCCTCTCTCATTGAATGGATCAGACTGACCGACAACTCCGAATACCCGCTTGGAAAGAACCGATTAGCCTCGGGTGTAAGTCGCCACAGCTTTGCCGGCCGGCCCATGGGGCGGGCTTCTTCTTCGTTTGTAACGAGACCTTCTTCTTGCAGGGCATTTAAATGCTGACGAATAGCCATCCCGGACAACGAAAATTCCGAGGCAAGTGCCATGACGTCCATCGATCCCTGCTGCTTTAGAAGATCAATGATCCCTTTTCGAGTTCGAGTTGAAGTATCCTTATTCGTTTCGTTCCGCCTCATTGGGGCACCACCTTCTTATGAACTGGCTCTGTACCATTTCCTACATTTTAAATAAAAATGTTGACAAAGTCAAAGTCAAACTGTAGCTTATACTTTGTAAAGAAATATGTTTACTAAGTATCCGGATACGGTGTATACATAGAAAAATTGATTTGGAGGTCACATCTCATGTCTAATCATCAAAGCATTTTCAGCCCACGTTACTTTGCTCTATCGATTGGAATTATTTTGTCAGTGATGGCGGTAGGATTCGAAGGTTTGGCTGTCACTACAATTGCCCCATCCATCGCAGGTGATTTGAACGGCATTCATCTGTTTGGTTGGATATTTAGTACTTATCTGCTGGCCCAGATTATTGGTACCTTGGTTGTCGGCCGTATTATAGATAGAAAAGGTCTCGCAGCCCCTTTTACATACGCACTTATATTGTTTATCATGGGGTTGGTTGTTGCCGCGACTGCAAGTGATATGGTTGTTATGATATTGGCACGCGCGATGCAGGGTCTCGGTGCTGGTGCTATGATGACCTGCGTATATACAGCCATATCATTAAGCTACCCCGATGAATTGCGTGCCAAAATACTCGGAGCATTCGGTACAGCCTATGTTCTTCCTTCCATGCTGGGTCCCTACGTCGCCGGTGTTATTGCAGAGCAGTGGTCTTGGCGGTTTGTGTTCTGGGGAATATTGCCGATCTTGATTGTATCGGCACTGCTTAGCCTGCCGGCTTTCAGAAAATTAAAGGCACAGGGTTCTCAAGAGGGAAATGGTGCCGCTGCTACATGGATGGCTATCTTTTTAACTTTGGGAACAGGAATTTTCTTATTTGGTCTTGGCAAGCTGCCGAATATGACGGGGATTATCTCAAGCATCGTCGGTTTGGCAATCATGGCATATCCACTTCGCAAGCTGCTGCCGCAGGGGACTCTCGTATTCAGAAGGGGTATGCCCGCTATTATGGCAACACGGGGGCTGTTCTTCGCAGCCTATGTAAGCACACAGAACTTCCTGGTATTAGCTCTTATCGATGTGAAAGACATTAGTCCAGCTCAGGCCGGATTAATTGTGGCCAGCGCCGCGCTGAGTTGGTGCATCTTTGCTTATCTTCAAGGACGTTGGGATTCTGCTGACCAGGGTCGTGGGCGTAATCGAAGAATTATGCTCGGTGTGCTGCTGCTTACAGCAGGTATTGCTATCGTGTTCTGGATTCCAACTGTAACGGTTGCTTTTGCGGTAATCGGGCAAATCATCGCGGGAATAGGAATGGGATTATCACATCCGACTAGCGGGGCGGTGGCATTTGCTCATACAGGTGAGGAAGGTGCTGGCGAAACTTCGGCGAATCTGCAATTTGCCGATTCCTTTACACCTGGTGTGGTCATCGGTATCGGTGGTGCCATCCTTGTAGTGAGTCAGGCTGCAGGCTTGACGATGCAATCCGGTTTAGTTGTAACAATGGGATTTAATATCGTGTTAATCGTCATGAGCTTGTTCGCGAGTACTCGAATTAAGTCTGAAAGGCGAACAATTTCGAAAAACGGTAACTATAAAAATAGCCATGCCAAATAAAGCCCCAATTCCACTTTCACCAGTGGTTTTGGAGCTGCTTTTTATTGATGAACAACCAATTTGATTATACTGCTGTGTATAATAGCCTCCGATACAGGTGCAAGCGGCGCAGGTAAACCGAAATAATAAATATAATCAACGGCCTCATAACCGCCCTCGGATAATTGAGCAGCTGTGGGTACGTACCCGATCATTCCATTGGTGTAGCCTACGGGAAGCACGGTATCCCCGAAGGAGGCTTTGATGAAGCGGCCGTACGCTCCGACAAGCTCTGCATTGTTTGTCAGCATTACAAGCCCTTCAGCCAATTGTAAATATGCAAGCTCCAGCTCTACATAACGTTGCTGATAACGCTGATCCATTAACAGCAGTTGACTCCACTTTTCCACGATTTCTGCATCTGGCATTAACTGTTTGATGGGATTAGCATCAGCTGTAGAACGATCCGCATCCTCATGTCCCCCATCAACAGACGGATTAGAAAAAGCTTGTTGATGAACTGCCGCCGACTCTGCTGCAGACACTCCTGCCCAATTCAGCAGATCATCCAGAGCAGGTGGATCTTGTAAGGGGAGCTGCACCTTGATCGACCTCGAAGCCAATATCCCTGCTTCCAGTCTCTTCATCGGCTGTTGCACAATAGCGAGCACCTCGTCGGCCAACACTCTCCCTATCCTGCATACTTCCTCGTCACCACCCCGATAAAATTCACCGTCCCGGACAAGCGCAGGGCGGACATCAGCGCAGCAGCCTTGCAAATACGCCGATACGGCTCCGTTGCCGAGCTTTTCTTCAATCAGCTCCATCGCAACCCCTGGAAATTCGGATGAAATCACATTTTCTCCAGTTGTCGTTGGATGACATGCATAATGTACCAGAATCCCCTTGGTCCTTCCCCCCAAAGCGGACAGTCGAATAACGTTCACATCCGGATCAACAGGTCCCTCAAGGTTAGGAGCCATACGGATCGTTCCATCTACCATTTTACGGCGGTGAACTGATAAGTCACACCGTCCTTTCCCCCGTTCGACCGTCACCGTCTCCAGCTCCAGCACTGCTTGATCCACACCATCCAGAATACAATCCTCCAGATAGCTGATATATTCGATATCCGGCTTGCCGAGGGAAGGGGTATACATCACACTGGTTTGTGGTCCCGAATGATTATGTGTGGCGTGGAACATGATTTGTGATTCCAGAAATCCAAAACGTTCCCGAAGCTTGACCCTGAGTCCTTCCATTCGCTCTGATCCCCACCAAAGCAGATCGGCCGATACGATCAGTGCCTTGCCCATCTTTCCCTGCTGGAAGTACAATATTCTGGCGTTCAAAGGCCTGAGGACGGATTCATAATTACCTTGTCTATGTGCAAATCCTGCAAGAGCCAGCGGTGTCTGCGGGGTAATATCCACCTTGGCGCAGCCAAGCATCAGTTCTTCGTTATGCTTCTCTTGACCCGCTATATCACAGCTTCTCTCGTTTCGGTTAGACAATGAAGTCTCCTCCCCATACAGCATGCAATTATTGCTCAGCAAGCAATTCAATCGTTAGCAATACATTCCGCAAAATATGATAAGGATCCTTGACCGGTAGAGCTACCATCTTCTGAACCGGCTGACCGCTCCGATCTCGGATTTGAATCCACTCGCCAATCCCGGCATCTGGATGGGGGAAGGTTCGGAATACATAATCGTGCATCTGTTCATATTTGGTGTAAAAATGCGGCTCTCCGGTCTGCTTGTAAGCGAGAAGCAGCGCATACAACGCCTCCGAATGCGGCCACCATATTTTCATATCCCAGGTGTCACCGACTAATTGCTCGTATCTGCCGCCGGTCCTGCGGCCACGCACTTCGCCGCCTTCACGGTCGACGTAACGCAGCAGCCCTCCATACTCCGGATCCCAGCCTATTTCAAAAGCCTGTTCAATAACGGCAGCTGCTTGATCCACCCGCTGTTGATTGCCAATCTTTAACGCTTCATTCATAACAAACCACATTGATTCCAAGGAATGCCCTGGTGTTACGTGCCGGGTGAGCAGTGTGTCTGTATCACCCTCATCCATTGGGAGCATCTCACGGATGATTCCGCTGCCTGTATAGAAACGATCCATGATCGTGTTCATATAAGATTCAGCCTCAGCCCGAACCACTTGTACTTCTGGGTGAGAGAACGAATCAAGTGCATCGGCAAGCTCCTGGGCGACATTCAACATGATCATCGGGACAGAGTGTGCTTCATACCCAACAGGCACCGGATAGGGTTCGCTTCTCACATCCCCTTGCGCAAGCCGCTCTATAATACGGCGATACAATCGTAATGCATCCTGCAGTACCCCGGCATCTCTGGAACCGTGAGCAAATTTGGCAAATCCAAGCACGACAAAACAATCTGCATAAAAGCTGATGTCATATCCCAAACCGGGAATAGCTTCCTTCTTCCCGCCATCTTCAGTCAATACATAGGCGCAGTTGCCATTATCAAGAAAAACGTGACTCCTTAGAAAATCAACGGTTTTACGAGCATTACGCATGCAAAATTCAGCGTCACCAGCGAGCAGCTTGTTATCAATCATCGATGCCGTTTGAGCAAGGATCCAAATAAAGCGACCCTGAGACCATGTGTACTTATCGGTGCTCACCAATTCTGTTCCTTCATTATTAAAGCATGTGTAGACACCTCCACGCTCCAGGTCTATCGCCTTCAACCAAAAGGGCAATAGAACCTGTTCGGCATGCTCTTGATAAAACGATAATAAATGTTTCATGATTCACCCCCTGAATAGGTTTGCCCTTTATTTCCCACCGGTCATACTTATGCTTTGAATGATGTGTCGACGCAGGAAAATGAATACGATTAAAATCGGAATAACCGAAATGAGTGAGCCCGCTGACATCACTGTCATGTCAATCGAGAAGGACGATTGGAACATAGCCAGACCCAATTCCATTGTAAATAGTGACTTGTCGCCAACAACGAGCAGCGGCCATACGAACGCATTCCAAGCTTCGATAAAAGCGAAAATTCCTAATGCACTCATCGGTGCGACCAGCAAAGGCATCACAATTTGAAAAAAAGTGCGCCATTCATTCGCTCCGTCCACCTTCGCAGATTCCAGAATTTCATCGGGAATTTGCTGGATGACATTTTGTCGCATAAAGAAGATACCGAAGCTCATTACCAGATACGGCAATACCAACCCACTAAATTTATTAAGCATATCCAATTTCTGGATTTGCATATACAGAGGAATCATGTAAATTTCAAAGGGAATGATTGCGGTCGCCAAAAATATCGAAAAGATAAAGGTCAATCCAAAATACTTGAACTTCGCAAATATAAATCCGGCTATTACGGAGGTGAACACAATTGCAACCGCGGAAAAGACGGCCATTCGCAAGCTGTTATAGAAGTACAGATGGAAGGGAGCCATTTCGAATACCGCGGCAAAATTATCGAAATTAAACTGATGCGGTATGAAAGACGGTGGCCATATGGTCAATTCAGGAGGTGTTTTGAACGCTGTAGATATCATCCAAAGGAAAGGAATAACCATAATGAGCGCTCCCAGAGTGAGAAATAGCATCATCAAGGCAGTCATGATCTGATTTCTGCGTTTCATCGTTTTGCCCCCTTCCGTGAGGTTGTATTATCCTTAGCGAGCCATAGCTGCGCCAATGTCAGGACAAGCACAATCAGGAATAACACAACCGCTTCAGCTGAAGCATAACCCATTTTATAGTAGCGGAATGCATTTTCGATCATGTCATAGACCAGTACGCGAACGACATAACCAGGTGAACCCTGGATGTCAGATGCCAGGATGTAAATTTGGCTGAACACGTTATAACCGTGAATTAAAGTAATAATCGATACAAATACCGTAATCGGCTTCAGGAGCGGAAGTGTGATATAACGGAACCCCTTTACCCCGGTCGCCCCGTCAAGGGCAGCCGCTTCGTAATATTCCTTGGAAATTCCGGTCATCCCGACAAGGAAAATGATCATGTTATACCCTATCGTTTTCCACACGGTCATCATAATGACAGAGACAACAGCCAGAACGGGATCAAACAGCCACGCCTGCGGGGGCACACCGAAGAAGGAAAGAAAGTAATTGAACAAGCCGTGTTGGGAATCCAGCATCCATTTCCAGGTAACCGCCACCGGAACCATCGGCGTGATCACAGGCAGGAAGTAAAGCGCTTCATACCATGCTTTGAAGCGAACCCCTTTATGGAGCATACTCGCAATAATCAGTGAGCCTGGAACCGCGAATATGAGAATGCCGAAAGCAATGATCGTCGTATTTTTAAGAGCCATCAGAAACGGTTCGCTTTGGAATAAAGTTACAAAATTATCCAGACCAACGAATGGCTTATTTGTTGAAATAAGGTCCCATTCAAATAAACTGATGTACATGGTTTTCACAATCGGGATAAATCGTAGATAGGCATACAAGGCGATGATCGGCGCCAGTCCAATGATACAAAACCAGTGGCTGGAATTGAGTCGAAATTTCTTTTTCACGTGTGGTTGCATTCCTGCCATCCCCTTTCCCTTTCCTTTCCGGTGAAACCTCAAGCAGGCTTACAATAATGAAGCGCTCTCCTCGTCCAGATAAATACGGCAGGATGCAGCCTTACGCAGCGCTGTTGCGGGGTAGCGTATGTCAACCGGTCCATACAATGTTTCCTGAACAGCCTTACTTTTGCGTTCACCAGGAACTGTGCAGAAGATCGAGGATGCAGATAGTATAGTTGGTATGGTCAGCGTAATTGCTTCAACCGGGACATTGTCCAGAACGTCAAAGCAGCCATCGTTGACCTGCTGCACTCTGCTCGTTTCGTCCAGCATCACGGATTTGACTCTTAACGGATCATTGAAATCAGCAACATGAGGATCGTTAAATGCGATATGCCCGTTTTCTCCGATTCCGATGCAGGCGATATCTATTGAATGGGAGGCCAGCAATTCAGAATATCTTGTACATTCGTCTTTTGGATCATTTAAACCATTAATGACATTAAATTGTTTGGGCTTGCGGGAATTGAACAACTTTTCCTTCAGAAACAAAGAGAAGCTTTGCGGCGCATCGGCAGGTAATCCCACATATTCATCCAGATGAAAGCAGACTATACGCTCCCACGGGATGCTTTCGTCCTCCTGAAGTGCGTCAAGGAACTCATTTTGCGATGGCGCAGAGGCGAACACGACAGCAATACTCGATTTCTGTTCCAGCAGCTCTTTCATTTTTGCTGCAACATCCAATGCTACAGCTTTCCCCATATCTAAACGTGATGTATAACGCAGTACAGTTAGTTGATTCATGGTCGTTGCTTCCATTCCTACACTTCCTATTCTATTTATTATGCAGCTGTCTGACCGACGCTCTTTCAATGAGCTTTTGCTCGAATGTAATATGTTGAAACCCGGAAGTGCGCCTCTGCAGGATACGATCGAATAAGGTCCATGCCAAGGCTTTACCTGCCTCATAGGTAGGTATCGATACGGTCGTCAGAGGGAAGGTATTCACTTCGATATCATCGAAGCCGATGATCGAGAGATCCTCCGGCACTTGCAAGCCAGCCTCCATGACCGCTTTGATCACTCCAATAGCAATCACATCATCAAAGCAAATGACTGCCGTAGGCCGATCCGGCATTGCCGCAATCTGCTTGCCGACCGCCATGCCATCCGCTATACCGTTAGCGTTTTGAAACACATACCTTTCATCCGCTTCGATACCATGGCTTTTTAAAGTATCGATAAACGCGGAATAACGTAATTTGGCGGCTTTTGAAGTTTTGGGGCCACGCACAAAACAAATTCGGGTATGCCCCATGGAAAGCAGGTGCTCCGTCACCTGACGCCCTCCATCATAATCGTCAAAATCATACGTATCACAGGATAACCCCTGAATTTTGCCAAGCAGTACAAAAGGTACGTTTTGTTCTTTGAGTTCAAAAAAATGATCGAAGGTAACTTCCTCCAGCAGCGGTGCAATAATCAAACCGTCCACTCTTTTGCGGACCATCGCTTGAATATGTTTGATTTCCGCTTGATGCTCCTCACCACTGCTGCACAAAAACACCGTGTAACCATGCTCGCCTGCAATCTCTTGAACACCCTTGGTTATATGATTATAGAAGGGGTTCGTTATATCTTTGATAATCAATCCAATGGACCCTGTCGATTTGGACGATAACCCTCTGGCAATTTCATTAGGAACGTAGCCAAGTTCTTCTGCTGCGGCCAGTACCCTTCGGCGTGTTTTTTCGGAGAACCCGCTCTTGTTGTTCAAGGCTCCGGAGATCGTGCTTTTGGCTAACCCTGTTGCCTTCGCTATATCGGCGATCGTTACGTTCATAGTTGTGCCTCCAAAGACGAAAGCACTTTGCGTAAACCCTGAAGTGTTAGCATCGTCCCGTCCGCGGGCGTACCGCCGTCAGGAATGTAATGAGTTTCAATGGTGTACAAACCCTTGTAACCGTCTTTTTCCAACGCGATAATTTGTTCTGCAAACGGAACCCGTCCGTTTCCTATCGGTACACAGCGAGGCGTACCATCCTGCTCTACCAGAGCGTCCTTCAAATGAACGTGCCCTGACACATCTTTAATATACTCATAACCTTCAGGATAAGCGGACTTCCCTCCATACGCCTCATTGCCCGGGTCCCAAAGCACTTGAAGTGCACGGGAGTTCACACCACGCACAAGGCGGCCTACCTCCTCGGCATATCCGCCGTTGCAAGAAGGCTCATTCTCCAGAAGCAAGGTCACACTCTCCTGCTCGGCTATTGCTGCCGCTCTCTTCAGATGAAAGATAATTTCTGCTTCATAACGCAAGGGGTCCTGTTCGCGCCAAAATGAGAAAATGCGAATTTTTGTTGTACCCAGTTGTTTGGCAATTCGGATTGCTTGCAGCAGCTTTCGGTGATGCTCCTCAATGTCTTCTTCCTGCTGACCAAACGTGTCACCCGTTGAAACCTGACGCTCCGGGTCCAGCGAGCATTTGAATACAGGGGAGGCTATCGCGGAAACAAACAGCCCCCTTCGTTCTACTTCATGTCGTATATTTACCAATACCTCGTCCGGTACATTCATAATATTACGCCCGTCAACTGACCTGATTTCCACATGCTTCAGTTGATTATTTACAATCCAATCGAGCGCTTCCTCCAAATGAGGAGACACCTCATCAGTTAATACACCCACACGATTCCATATCATACGGTTTTGTACCTCCATTTCTTCACAGGAACTAAACCGATTGTACGACCTTTCGGATTGCCTTTGCAATATCTTCCATGTCTTGTTCATTTCCTAACAAAACATTTTGCGCCAGCCACATCGCTTCTTTCTCACACGCACGTTCAGCAATCGGGCAAGAATCTTGACGAGCCGTTCCTGTCAATTTGTAAATGGCCTCGGAAATCGCCCGGTTCTGGTTTAACGCGACATAACCTTCATGAACGGGAATGCCCTCCGCATTGAGTTTTTGGCAAAATTCACGTTTACTGAGCTTCTCGGCCAGCTCCTGATGCATTTTAAAAATATACAGGTGATAGGCGTGCCGCGTTATTTGCGGATCTGCATCCAGCGTACGAATACCATCAATATCCCGCAGCATTTCGTTCAACAGGCGCGCATTCTTTTCGCGAGTGACCATTTGCTGTTCCATTCTGCTAAGCTGACCGATAAGAATAGCGGCTTGAAATTCTGTCATGCGCAGATTCCAGCCTACGACCTCGTGCTGATACCATTCACCTTTACGAATACGTCCTGCGTTGATCAAAGACCAGGCCTTATCTGCCAATTCCTCATTATTGGTTAAAATCATTCCGCCTTCACCGGAGTTAATATTCTTGGAAGACTGGAAGCTGAATGTGCCCAAATCGCCAATCGTCCCTACACCTGCACCCTTATAGCGGGCGCCCACCGCTTGCGCCGCATCCTCAAGGATTCGCAAACCGTGTTTATCCGCGATGGCTTTAAGCTTCGTCATGTTAGCCACAGCCCCACCAATGTGAACCGGTATGATCGCTTTCGTCCTTGGAGTGATCAAGGCTTCCACTTTGTCAGGATCGATAAGCAAGGTGTTCTCTTCCACATCCGCGAATACCGGAATCGCACCGAACATCAGCGGTGCTGCAGCTGTAGCGTAAAATGTGTATGGAGGCACGATAACCTCATCCCCCGGCTCGACACCAGCGGCTTGAAGCGCTACCGTAATAGCTACGGTACCATTCACAACCGTTACTGCATGCTTGGCATCATGAAGCTCGGCAAACAGCTTTTCGGCTTCGGGCAGCTTGTTGCGATTGGCTCCTCCCCATTGACCGGAATGCAGTACCTCAAGCAGCAGCCTTTCCTCCAGATTGTCAAAAATCGGCCACTCCGGGAAAGCTTTCGTTCTGACAGGTGTTCCTCCGTCTATTGCTAAATGGGTCATTTTCGTTCGCTCCTTAGAATTCTCATGAGTACAAGAAGACTTCATTAACAAATGCTATAGCTTGATTTCTATACCGAGCCTCGCCGACTCGTATATTGCAAGTATCAAATCAACCGGTTTTCTGGCTTCTTCTCCATTTACACGAGGCTCACGGTTATCCCGGATGGCCTGTATCATATCGTCAACGTAAAAGTAATGACCGGCTGTGGAAATTTGCGACGGATTACTGCTCGACGACAGGCCCAATGTATCTTCATACTGCGGAGCCGGTTCTTCCTGCCCCTTGAAAATCCACTGCCTGATCCCCTCGTCTCCGAATTCGATGGTGCCTTGGTCTCCGTGTAGCTCAAATCTTGTTTCCTGGCCCGGATATACCGAGGTTGTGCCCTGGATGATGCCGAACGCACCACTTTTATATTTCAATGCCACGACAGCTGTATCTTCTACCTCAATTTCCCTTGACAGCGCTGCGGAATACGCGAAAACCGACTCTACATCACCCATCAGGTACTGGATGAGGTCCACACCGTGAACACCTTGGTTCATCAAAGCCCCGCCTCCATCAAGCTTCCAGGTTCCACGCCAACCGCCGCTCTTGTAATACTCGGGACTCCGGTAATATTTCAAATACGCATTGCCAAGCACCGGTCTGCCTATCTTGCCTTCTCGTATCGCCTTATGAGCATGCAGCATAGCCGGCATTAAGCGTCTTTGAAATACACAACCCAGCTTCACATCATGTTCACGACAAGCGTTAATCATGGCAGTCATACCATCAGCATGAATATCCAGCGGTTTTTCGCAAAGAACGTGTTTGCCTGCTTGCGCTGCAGCAATAGTCACCTCACTGTGTGCACCGCTTGGCGTACATACACAGACAACATCAATGTCCGCAAGCTTCAGCAGTTCCTCATAATCGGTGAACAATTGAGGGGTCGAGCCCGCCTCTTCTGCTAATGCTTGAGCTCTATCCAAGCTATTATCAGCAATGGCCACTAATTGTGCATCGGGATGTCGACGGATCGATTCGGCATGATGCCTTGCTATACTTCCTGCACCCACAATGGCGAATCTGATTGTATCGGGCATATTATCACCTCATGTTGCAACCTACCCGGCCTGCATAACCGGGTAAGCATGCTGTTTTTAATTGCTTATTCAGCCAGATGACCTGCTTTTTTCAAAATGTCGTTCGTTTCTTTGGCCGCTTCATTCAGGAAAGCCTTCATCTTATCAGGATTATCCACGAATGACGGATCGGTGAAACCTTTCGTTGCGATACGGTCTGCAAACTTGGTCAAAATTTCATCAAACTCGGCAATGGCCGGGTACATCTGTAATTCCTGTTTTGTAAAAAATGCTTTGTATTGCGGGTATTCCTTGTACAAATCATTCAGATCCAAATCGTCACGCGGTGGCAGCCAGCCACTCATTGCAACCATTTGCTTATGATTCTCAGGCTTGGTAACGAAGCGAATAAAATCCCATGCAGCATCTGCTTTGGCTTTATCTGTACTGGAAACATAATAATTGATCAAGCTGATAACATTCGCTTTCAAAGGAGCCGCATCATAGTTCAAATCAGGTGCTTTTTTCTTGGTATCTGCGATCACATTGGATTCACGAATATAAAATGCTGCCGCTTTTGTCTGGAAGGCTTCCGTATCGTGCTTTACCTTCGGATCGTCTGTTTTTAACTTATGCACCATATCTACGTACAGCTTCAAGGTCTGATAGCCAGCTTCCGTGTTATAATCAGCCTTGAATTTGCCAGGCGATACTTCTTTAACGATACTGCCTCCGCGCTGTGCTAATATATTCCAGAACTTCTCCCCGGTACCGCTGCCCCCACCACTAAGACGAAGACTCATGCCCGCACGTTCGAGGTTCCCGGAAGCGTCACGTTTTGCCAGCTTTTGAGCATAATCCAGCAAGTTATCTACGGTTGGCGGTTCTGTAAGGCCCGCTTCCTTCAACATATCTTTATTATAATAAATGGCACCGGAGCCCATGAAGGAGGGTACGCCGTATGACTTGCCACCGACTACTGTCGTATCCACGATTAATTTTTGATGAATTCCTGAGTTATTTTGTTTCACCAGATCATCCGGGGTGGTTTGCAGCATTTTGCCTTCAATGTAGCGAAGCGCCAGGTTTGGATTTAATGGAAGAATATCTGCAGCACTTTTGGATGGTAGAGCCGCTGCTACTTTCTTTTCGTAATCGCGAAGCGGGAATGAAGAGATTTCGATCGAAACGTTGGGTTTTGTTTTTTTGTAGTCTTCAGCCATTTTTTTGAAAAATGGGTCCAGTTCGGGCCACCCTGTCCAGATCGACAAGCTTACTGCCTTTCCGTCGGCGGCGCTTGTGCCAGGCTGAGCAGTTCCTCCAGTTGAAGTATTACTTGAGCTAGAACATGCGGACAGCATAGCTGTTAAAACCAACATGCCTGCGAGACCACCAGAAACTAATTTTTTAGATGCCATTTACGACCACTCCTCTAAGTTATTGGTGTAACCAACTTCCGGCACTTCCAGGAAACTAAGGTACCGAACACGGTGTACGCTGCTCATCTCAGCTCTGGATCACATCTCCTTTTTCTGAATACATGATATATTGAGTCGGTCAAATAATTTGAACCGGTTCAAATTTTATTTAAAAAATAATGTTTCTTAAGTTGAAACTTTTATGTTAGTTATAATAACATTAAATCTCGAAAAGATGCAATAATTAATTTTATTTTAGCAAATATATAACATGCACATATCATAATAAGTGACTAACATCGAGATGTTGTTGTGTTTGTTGTTTGCATGGTTAATCATAATGATTTTCCAAAAAGTAAAATCAAACCGTAAGCGTTTACAAAATGAATTAAATAAAAAAGTTAACCTCTATGCAAAAAATCTAATTGAAACAGCCACTCATATTTGAACCGTTTCAATTAGAAATTATAGCTCTTATGTTGTTGTTCGTCAATAAGATGTTTTTTACAAATTCATCATGCCTTCGCAGCTGAAAATATCATTTCTCCTCGTTTGATAACTGTCTTCAAGTTGAGCTTGTCCTCGGCTTCATTCCAGGTAAACGTTAGAATATCCGCAAGTCCATTTGTTTGTACATCACCAATGAGCGGTTCACCTATTAGACGTGCCGGGATCAACGTAGCTAACTTGAAAGCTGTCTGTAGGTCAGATTGCGTAAATTGCCTAAAATTTTGCACGCATTCCGCAAGTGAGACCGCCGCTCCTGCTAGAACAAGTGGATTAGCCACAGTTTGCAATCGTCCCGAAGGAAGTAATTCGACTTCTCCCCCTACATGCGTCTTATAAATTCCCGGCTGCATATAAGCTAAATGGACAGCATCACTGACGAGCACGATATGATTATTTTTGGCTCGCGCCATGACTTTGACCACAGATGGGTGCAAATGATGTCCATCGGAAATGATACTCGGTATCAAACGATCTTCAGCTAATTGAGACCAAATATAGTTTGGATGCCTAGGCAGGTGCGAATGAGCTGCGTTTCCGAGATGAGTCGACATCCTTGCACCTGCATCTACAGCTGCCGTAATTTCATCATGGCTTGCCGCACAATGTCCGATACATACCAAAATACCTGCTTGGACAAGTTTGTTAATCATGGGAACAGCTCCACTTCGTTCCGGTGCCAAAGTAACCATACGAATGCGCCCGCCGGCAGCTTCCTGCCAAGCGCAGAATTCCTCCCAATCAGGATCCTTGACATGTTCAAGAGGATGAGCGCCTCGCGGTCCATCTTGCTCAGATAAATAAGGCCCTTCCAGATGGATGCCCAATATACAGCTGTCAATGAAAGGATCACGCTCACAAGCCAATCGAATGGCTGTCAAGCTGCTATGAATTTGTTCAAATCCGGCCGTAATGACCGTGGGACAAAAAGATGTCGTACCGGATTTCAACACCTCTCTTGTCATGAGACCAATCGCTTTCACACGCTGCTCCAAATCGGCTTCAGCCATATTTAAATCATAGCCGGCAAAACCATTAATTTGTAAATCAATCAGACCCGGGGCAATCCACAGCTCCTCCTTGGTGCCGTCAATCTCTTGTTTCTCAGCAGGAATAATACGATGAATGCGTTCGCCAATTGTCTGAACATAAACGTATTCGCCGGTCGTAACCAGCCTTCCATAAATTTCGCGGCCATTCGTTTCGATTGTAAACACTCCTTCATCCAGCCAATTTTAACTTCATATACACAACATTGAGGTGCTGTGCCTATTCAAAAAAGATTATCGCCTTTAATCTTAAAGGTGTCAATTATCCATAATTCTAAATGTTGTCCATTTTGCTACAGTGATCTTCTGGAATCATGATCCCGGATGATATGTCCCTGACTGAGCTCAATCTCAATAAAACCAGCCATTTCGCGTGGTTGGAATTCGATACGCTTATTGCTGCCAATAACGACCATATTCCTGATGTCAGTACCCTTCTCTGCGGGTAGTGAAAATACTTTTGAATACGCATACGTTTCTTTGAGCGTGGTATGTATGGCATTGATCAGCTTATCATTTCTGGATTTTCCCATTAAATTCATGAAGAGTGCTCCCTGGCAGGTAAGCTTTTGCTTAGTTAATTCGAAAAAATCAGTCGTTGTGAAATGAAACGGCGTTCCCTTTTTGGTAAACGCATCCAGAATTATATAATCCAACGTGTGGTTGTCTTCATTCTCAAGAAGCTGACGCCCATCTCCCACTGTAACATTATTGGGGAGGTAACCAAAAAACGATCTGCTTAACTCCACGACCTTCTCGTCAATTTCTGCTACTGAAAATCTCTTATCTGAAAAGTGACCGGCGATCGTCCCGATTCCGTGCCCGATAACAAACACATTATTGAATAATGGTTGATTAATCTTCATCATATGTATAATAGCCCTTGGGTATTCAAGCACGATACGTTGTGGATCATTTAAATCGATTGCACCTTGTACAGCATGATCTGAAAACTGTAAAAAACGAAATTTTCCTATCTCTCCGTATAACTGAGTAGACTCGTATACGGAAATTTCATGATTCATACTATGTTCCTTGGCTAATAAATGCAAAATATCAATCTCCTTTAATACATGGGTAGCAGCATCTCAAATAAGAGCATATGTACAGAAAATATTAAACCATATTAACACAGAATGCTTGTAAATGTTCAAAGAAAATAAATACTTAGTGACTCAGGTACACTATCAATTTGGAAAGTGATACTAAACTCAACTGTCGTAGACATCGATCGCTTGATAAGCGGATGTCCAATAGCTGTCGGCGGTTACGGCTGACCCGCGTAACCATCCCGGATATCTCGCCACGCTGGAGTTGGACAGCTATTGAAAGCCCTTTGTCCCCTACGGATAGAGCGCTCTCATTATCAAGTGTTACCCCAGCGTTGCATTATTTTCTCCGATAGATTCATTCATTGCCTAACATATGATTCAAAGGTTGGAATAGAGGGAGGACCCAATCTGTCGGTCCTGACATTTCCGGAAAATACACAAGCATCGTCCCTAACCCCCAAGCTATGACTGTAATGCCTCCTATTGCAGCCTTTACTTTAAGACTTTTTTGGTGACGTGATTCGATGAAATAAATGAACAGGGCCACGAGTATTATCCCAATAATGGAAAGTAGCTTCAATCAGCACAGCCTCCTATTTTTGACGGATATGGCTTTCCGGGATGCCTTGAGGGACAACAGATTTTCCTAGTCGGTTAATTTTAGTGTGAATAGTTACATCGATTTTCAATTTGGGATATTGATCATTCCAATGTTCTTTGACTTTATTCCACTCCTTTGGATAGTGCTGATAGAACTTTTCGGCAAACCCGAAGATATCCGCTTTTAAATGTCGTTGAACGGTCCGCAGGCTCTCCTCAACATCAGACTTTAACGCTTTGCTCCAGCCCGTTTTTACTTTTTCAATAAACTCCGGGGAGATGTTCGATAGGTCGGTTGTATTCAAGACAAGGTCACCATACGCCTCAATAAGGAGATTCATTTTCCATACCCCTTTCTTGTCGATATGAGGTGTAAGCTTTGTTTTGGCATGCAGCAGATTTACGGATATTTCCCCTGTAGTTCCCTCGATGGGAAAGGAAAATATTATGGTTTCCAATTCATTGCAAATGAGCAGTGTTCCCAATGTAGCTTTTTCCTGAAGGCTCCCCACGTACTTGTCTTTCGTTAAGACCGTTAGTCCGGATATTTGAATATTATTGTGTACAGGATCGACAGCAGCTGCGAAAGGGGTAATATGTATGCGTGTAAGTACGGCTCCCTGACTGGCCCCATCTATTTTTTGGGCCAATTCCTTCAGGGTAATCTGAGCGCCAAGCTTGAGATTGCCCATTTCACGAAGCACCTCCGCTGAACTCCGTTCCAGCGGTGGCTGCAGCTTCAGAATATCCTCTGCCTTTTCCTTGCTGATATAGACATAAGCATGCTCTCTGAATTGATCATAACGCAGGAAAAAATCTATATAAGATCGAATCCCCTTGGCAGCAGCGCCCTCACCAATGACTATGACCTCAGCTTGTCCCCAAAACAAGGAACGAGGCAGCTTGCTTTGCAGTTGAGTCATGGCATCTGCTATGCTTACTCCCTGAGCGCTTTGCATAATGGTCTGTCCGGTAGCATTGCTGCCGCTGCCTCCTGTATTCCCCTGAGGCCCGCCACCGGCAACCTTCGGGAAAAAAACTTGTGCTGAGAGCACTATTTTGTTGTCGCTATTTCGATCCACACCGACTGCCAGCACGATGGCCAAATCATTGATTTCCCTGCGATCCCAGCAGCCTGTTGCAACCAAAGAAAACAAAACAAGCCAGATAAGATACAGAGTGGTCCGCTGTGTAAACAGACGTCCATTCATGGCTTTACCCTCCCTGGACCGGAACTAAAAGCTTCTTCAAACCTGCGACAGCCCATAACAAGCCAGGTAGGAAAACCAGCATGCAGATGGTATATATATTCCCTCCTGCTCCAAGCAATGCGCTAACCTCGGCTTGATCGGACACTACCCAGAATGCATACACCAGGGTGAGAAAAGCTAGCGGGAATACAAGAGGACGATAATCGTCCATATTTAACCATTGTGCGGTTGCAAGTGCATGTACGTACAGAAACAACGAAACTTTTACAAATATGCCCGTTACCCAGATCGCCACAATAAAAGCTTCCAAATGCTGGAGGAAGTCGGCATAGTTGATGTATCGGGCGGCAATCATCACAGGGTAAAGGAACGTGTCCGTCAAGTCTCCGAACAGCATCAAGCAGGATAGATTAATCGCGACCATAGTCAACGTCACAAAAACTACGGATAACAAACTAGCTTTAAGCGCTTTGGAGCGGTCGGATACATTCGGCAGAAAAAAGGAAATAAGTATGTACTCTGCGAACCAGCCGGCGGGTGCAATAGCACCCAGTAGAGAAGGCTTTAACCCTTTCTCGGCAAAAGGCAGTATTTCGCTCGGATTCATCTCGGGAATGAGAAGAATCAAAATGAAGGAAAGGAGAAGAACGGTCAGAACAATTAGAATCTGACTGCTCCGCGCTATCACCTGAATACCGCTCCTGACATTTACAGCGCAGAGAAGCAAAAGCGACCCCATAACAACAAATAGCGGCGTGTGGTGGAGGACGGTGCTCAGGACGAACTCCCCGTACTCTCTTAGAATAATTCCGCTCAAATGAGGGAGGTAGAACATATAGAGCAAGCCGAACAGCTTTCCACCGATATTGCCTAATATCTTTGTGCTGCATTCAATCATCGATTGGCCGGAAAACCCATGGTTTAAACGGAAAGCAATCATAATGGCCACGAGCCCCATTGTGGAAGCCCAGATCGGAGATAACCACATGTCGTGTCCGGCAAACTTCATTGTGATGCTTGGAACTCCAAGTACCGATGTGGCGAGAATGGCCGGATACATGAATATAGCCATCTGCATAGAGGATATCTTGTCTTTATCAATCAATTTCATCCCTTCCTTTATCATCCACAACACCAGGCTTTCGCTGTTGTTTTTTAGTATATACACTGAGTTCAGGACGATGTTCCTGCTTCCAGACCGGAGCACGAGTGAGGACGTCTTTAAGCTCGCGAAAGCGGGTTGGGGCGATGGGTGCAAGGTATGGGACCCCGAATGAGTACAATCTGCATAGATGGATGACAATTCCGATAAAACCAAGCATAACACCGATCAAACCTAATGTCCCCGCCAATAGCATGATAGGAAAGCGAAGCAGGCGAAGGGCAATTCCAAGGTTATAACGTGGAATCATGAATGAAGCGATTCCTGTAATCGCAACGACAATGACCATGGGGGCAGACACAATGCCTGCAGAAGTCGCAGCTTGGCCTATGACCAGAGCTCCAACAATACTGACAGCGGCACCCACTTGTTTGGGGAGTCGAACCCCTGCCTCTCTCAAGGCTTCAAATGTAATTTCCATAATGAGCGCTTCAATTAAAGCGGGAAATGGAATTTCTTCTCTTGATTTTGAAATGTTAAGCAGCAGCACAGTGGGTATCATTTCCTGATGATAGGTGGTGATAGCTACATAAGCCGAGGGAAGCAGCAAGGACATGATAAAAAACACATAACGCAGCCAACGAATAAAGGTGCTCATAATCACATTCTGATAATAATCCTCTGCCGATTGCAGAAGGGAAAATAAACCTACCGGAGCGACCAAAACAAACGGCGTCCCATCGATCAGAACAGCCACGCGTCCCTCCAGCAGGTTAGCGCACACAACGTCCGGGCGTTCCGTCGGTAAAACCTGAGGAAAAGGTGAATAAGGGTTATCTGATATCCATTCCTCAATCATCTCGCTCTCAAGAACTCCTTGGATCTGAATTTTTCCAATACGCGATTTCATTTCCTCAACCAGGATCGGATCAGCAAGGTTCTTGATATAGGCCAGAGTAACTTGTGTTTTCGTATAGGTTCCCAGAGTTAGAGTAACCATTTTTAATTCGGGACTTTTAATTCTTCTACGGATGAGCGGTATGTTTACGGCCAATGATTCAGTGAATCCTTCGCGAGGACCTCGAATGGTCGATTCTGCAACAGGCTCTTCCACATTGCGTTGGGACACCTTCGTCATTGAATATACAAAAGCGGTGTTTTCACCATCTATCAAAAGTACAGGATGACCGCTGCCAATATTCTCAACAATCATGGACCAATCATGAACCTGCTCCGATGCGGACGGTGACTTGGCAAGCAAATGAGAATCATAAAGCGCATGACTCTCCTCACTGAACATAAGAGGAGCAAGCACATGGCGTTCAAGCAGCGCTTCATCTGCTAACCCCTGGGCGTAGATCACCACTGCATGCGTTGAATTGACGGTATCGAATGAATGGAATGCGATGTCACCGCAGTCTTCGTAAACGGAAAGTAGATAGGCAAGATTATCGTCCAGAGAAGTGGAAAGCTTCTTACTCAAATCAGCAGAAGCCGATAGTGTATCTGTTGTGAGTGACTGGCTCTTCTTTTTTAACTTGTTGAATAAACGCATAGTCATTCCTACTCCCGCATTGAAGCTATCTATACTGGTTTTCCGTGTTCCCTCAGTAAAGAAAATTCATCCACTTTGGATAGCACCGTCCCTAATCCCTGCCAAGCCAACAAGATCAGAAGAAATCCGCTGCAATTAATTGTCCCCTATTCAACATGTTTGTTTTCTCTGTCTGATGCTTCCTACTATTAGTAGCAATAGAGGTAATCCGATCATATTGACAGGTAGTACAAAGGGAACCCAATAATGGTTCAAGTAACTTCCGGTCGCCTCAGAAACATTTTTGGGAATTAAAGAGAATACTACAACAACAATGGAAATAAACCAGATCATGTTCCTCCAATTTTTCACTTGTAAAAACTGGGCTGTTCCGTAACTGGCCACAAAAAAATAAATGGACAATTTAATAAATACGCTGGCAACCCAGATGACAACTGCCAAGGCGTCCAGGTTTTCAATAAACCCGAAAATAGAGATTTTCTTTGTCATTTCAAAAAATGGATACCACATTTTGGAGGAAAGATTGACTCCTATTGTTAAAATGACCATGACCATCGATATCCATACAATAAAACTTGCAACCGCAACAGCCCAAATCACGTACGGAGATCCCTTGCGGGGAGCAGCGAGAAACGGTGAAATCATAACGAATTCAACCGCATGGCCGAGGTAGGAAGCGATAGGAAGCGACCCCTTGACGATAGCAGCGACACCACTGTCCGCATAAAAGGGCAGCAGATTTTTCCAATGAATGTTGCTGATGCTTGTTGTCAAAACCAGCAATATCATCAAAAGAATCAGGGGGCCCAATATTTCGCTGACGCGGCCGATTCCATCAATTCCTCCGGAATAAGTCACATAGATAACGATCAGGACCATGGCCAATTCGATGTATATTCCCGGAGTTTGAGGAAGAAGCAGAATCTGGAGCAGATCGCTGAATTGGCGCAAAACAATAGGAATGATGGTATACCATTGGACAAGATAGACAATGATAACCAGCTTTCCGAGCCATTTTCCCATAATGGTTTGACTAAACTGGATGAATGTTTGCTCCGGATGAAGAAGCACAAGTTTTGTTGTCACTACGGAAATTAGTAATGCTATGCATCCGGCAACAAGAACAGAGACCCATGCATCCTGCTTTGCAGCCTGCAAACCGGGAGTGAACGTCATCAGCAGGGTCATGCCCAGATCCATGATAGTGATCATCCAGAATACTTGAATTCCGCTAACTCTCAATATTATCATCCTTTGTGTAGGGTCAATTCACCTTTTTCTCGTGTGCTGGCGACTGCGTTCGGCCGATCCGTTGAATATTGATGTCAACTTCTACAGTAACCGGAACATCAGGATAAATGTGTGTCCATTGCTCCTTATTTTGCTTCCAATAAGCGGGATGTCTGATATGAATTTCTTCCCCAAAACCGAAAACATCTGACTTTAACTGCTTTTGTACATGATGCAGCGTATTTTTGATTTGTTTTTCTGTCTCACTGGACAGCTTGCTTTCAACGCGTTTCAAGTTTTCGGCCTTGCTCAAATCCAATATCGTGTCGTTTTGAGCCACTATTACCTTTGCTTTGAAGCTCATCGTGACCTCGGGCATTCCATGATTCAGCTTTGTGCTTATATGCGCATTTGACTTCAATACATTAACGCCAACAGTACCCTTAAAGTCTTTCACTTCGGGCTCAACCTGCGTGGTTATTGTATTACTTTGGAGTTTCTCTCTCCACCAAATTAATATTTCCTTTTCCTTTGACGGTAAAAATCCGACTAATTTATTTTCCTGGTATACGGCCGCTTCACCAAGATCGAATGCTCCGTCTTCGATCCTTCCGGCGGACAGCTTAACGGCTCCGGTTACAGGGGATCTATCATAAGAAGATACAGCATCCATAAAATCATCGATTTTGACGGACAGAGTGGAGTCGTTTATCAGCATTTTTTTAAGTGCGATGGCTGGTATGGCTTCCAGCAAGTACGGTGTATGCAGTACTTTTTTTGCGGTTGTTCCATGAGCAGTCAGAATAAAACTGTTATATCGGCTGTCGGGCCAGCGCAGCAACTGATCTAATCCCTGATCTATACCATGTCGGCCGTATGTTTCACCGATAATGATGACCGCCCTTTGACCCAAAAAGATTTGCCGTGACAAGCGCTGCTGCAATTTGCGCAAAATATCCGCCCCGTCGCTTCCTTTCTCCGAAACGACCAAAATCGTTTTTTTTCCTGTCTGTCTGCCACCGGACGTGGCAGTGGGCACTTCTGTAGGAAGAGCAATTTGCAGCGTAGCCTCTAATTGTCCATTCTCCGCAAGGTCGAAGCCACCGGCAAGCACAAATGCAAGATCGTTAATCTCGGTTCGATCCCAGCAGCCTGTCAATAGGCTGAGACAAAGGAGTGGAGCTATCATGGTCCACCATTTCAACCTGATCATTGTTTCTCAAGCTCCCGAATCGAGTGAATACGATTTTGACGCTTGTGTAAGACCCACCAAGGGGCTCTGCCCAATATATCCCACAATCCAGTTGCCTGAAACGGAGCAAGCGGCGTCATATAATAAACGCCGAAGGAGCGAAGATTCACAAGATGAATCAGCAGGGCAATCATGGAAACTCCTATACCGTACAAGCCGAAGATGCTTGCAGACAGCATAAACGGAAATCGTAAAATACGAATCGCCTGACTCATATTGTTACTTGGAATCAGAAAAGAAGCAATTCCCGTCAAAGATACGACAATGACAATGGGCGCCGATACGATTCCTGCCTGAACGGCAGCTTGTCCGATCACTAGCACGCCTACAATACTGATGGTCTGACCAACCTGTTTGGGCAGACGTATGCCCGCCTCGCGAATCGCCTCGAAAGCAATTTCCATCATCAAGATCTCCATTAACGTCGGAAATGGCACCGGTTCCCTAGCCGCCGCAATAGACAAAGTCAAGCTGGTGGGAATCATTTCGGAATGAAACGTTGCCACAGCAATAAACATGGACGGCAAGATTAAGGATATGAAGGCAAACAAGTACCGAAGCCATCGTAAAAATGTAGCTGTAATAAAGCTCTGATAATAATCCTCCACCGTTTGAAAGGCATGCCAAAAAGTAACGGGAGCGATGAGGGCCATCGGAGTTCCATCCACCAGGATGGCGACCTTCCCTTCAAGCAGTGCAGCCGACACGCTGTCAGGCCGTTCGGTCATTTGGATCACAGGAAATAGCGAATAAGGCGCGTCACGGATCATTTCTTCAATGTAGCCCGATTCCAGAACTGTATCCATATTGATTTGCGATATGCGTTTTCTCATCTCCACAATCACCTCGGGAGCAGCCAAGTTCCCTATATATACGAGAATGACCTCCGTTTGCGAAATCTCTCCAACCAGCATCTGTTCCATCTTCAACTGAGGAGTTCGGATTTGCTGACGGATCAATGCCATATTTATGTCGATATTTTCAATAAAACCTACTTTTGGACCGCGAATCACAGTCTCCATACTGGGTTCCTGCAGCTCACGATGCAATTTTTCCTTCATGCTTATGGATAGAGCCTGGTTTGATGATTGCACTAACAGAACGATTTGACCTCTGATGATTTGCTTAACCGTTTCTTTCTTTGTATTAATGATTGTAGTCAGCGCGATGGACAGTAGTTCACTTTTCATCTGCTCAATGAGCTGCGTAGATATATCCGAGTCATGCACCTTACTTGTCAAAAGCGATTTCAATAAATTATTATCCAATAGCTGGGTATCTACCAATTCCCTGAAGAATACCAGCATGCAAGGAATCGAATCGAACAGATGTACTTTTCTCACAACCAGATCAGAGCAATTGGTGAATAGCTGCTTTAACCAGGCTTCATTGTCATCCAGATTATCGGACAGCCCTGCTTCAATTTCACCTTCAGCTAGCAGATCAATTTCAACATCAAGCTTCTTCTGCTTTGACTTCTTTCGCCAAGGTAGGATTTTGTGATAAGTCATTTGTTTCACCTCCCGTAATTTCTTTGTGTGTCAATTAACTTTTCCAAAATATGATTAAATCATTCAAAAATGGTTCATATTTAATACCAACAAGAGAGAAGGGTGTTCGGAAGATGAACAGCGGAATTGCATGGAAAATAATTGTTTTTTTGTTTATTGTTGTTTTATCTGGCCTTGTACTGTACTTGTCCGTTTCAACTGAGTAACAAAAATAAGCAAGTCGGATATTTGCTTCCCGACCTGCCTTTGTTTAACTAAAATAAGTTTTGACTAACTTTTCTGCAATGCGTGTGGCCAACGCCTGAGTCGTAAGTGTCGGATTAGGGCCTCCGATTCCGTTAACATGCACACTGTTGTCGGCAATATATAGACGCTTGACTTGAAAAGCTTCGCAATTCGAATCCACTACATATCCCATACGCTTTGCGGAACAATCGCTTCCACCAACGCCCTAAAAGTTGATATCATTTGTGAATTTAAGATTGTATGATATCCATGGATCTGATTCACGTGAGTTCCTTCTCTCATTAGCAACCTGAAATTCATTCATTACATTTACCTATATTAGAGTTATGTAAAAAATCATAAAGACATTCCTTAACATTACATATCTTCGCTAACAGCTTAGGTTTTATTCATGACGGATAAGCAAGTCCCCCCTAGTGCGTTTTATGTACGGATTTCTTACCGATTGCTGTCTTTACGCCTACTCCCAGCCTTAACAGCGCAAAGAACCGGAAGAGTAATTCTTCCGGTCAAAATCTCATATTCGAAATTGCAGAGCCCTCACATACCTAAAAGGTAGGCAGATTATCCAAATTGTTGGATTGTACACCATCTGGCTCACTTCGTAAAATATCACGGCCGTAGCGGTGGAACACGTCCACTTGGGCAAGCGCTCCTGCCTTCGCCTCATTAACAGCAGTTACATAATCCAACTCACGCCCTGCTGACGTTTGGATCGCGATAATATCGCCATCAGCATTTTTACGCACAGCCACGATGGACTCTTTACCGTCAGTTGATTGGTTAGTTAATTGCTCCTGCGTCGCCTGCAATTCACCTTGTTGTCGGTACTCCTGATAAATTTGTTCATAATTGGGCTTGTTAGATTCTTCATTCATCCTGATCACCTCATTGGTTAGGATACGCCAAATACGGCCCTTTTATTATAAATAAACCCTTATCCAATTAAATCTGGAAAAGGGTTTACGGATGTTCATCGTATTTTATTGGTGCCACCAGCCTTTATGATTCAATATGATTCTCGATTTTCAGCGACATTACCCTACAATTTGCAATGCCTTTTCCAAAGCACCTGTAGCACCAAAGCCATCATGATAATCGATCTTCTTCCCTTTCTTTTCTGCAAGCTCCCGAACAGCCCACATGGAAGTGTGCTTGATCGCACCTTTCAAAATAATAATAACATCTGCTTTATTAATAATACGCAGGAAATAGCTTTCCACTGAACCGCCGCCCGTTTTACCATTGTGATGCTCCACTATGACCCCGCGCTTCTCACCCATTTTTTTGAACGTATCCGTTTGGCTTCCTCCGATGATGGCAACTATTTTCATATCCGTTTCCCCATTTCATGTAGTCATTCATTTGCTCGTTGTCTAGCTATTATACTTATTTTAACTCAATATCATTAAATGTCAATCGGTATAGTAGGATTTAATGAAATGTTTAAGCGCAACTGCCCGTTAACAATTTTTTATAAAATAATTCATATAACCTGCTTCGAATAAATTCAACGTGGGTAATTATACTCAACTGGGGAAGATGCTCCAGAAAGTTATAGTTACATAACAAAAAATAGATGGAGTGATGATGATGAAGTCTTTGAAAACGAAATTATCCGTGTTAGTAGTTGCTGCCGCTTTAATGCTTCCGACAGTAGTTGGTGCCGCAGAGGCAACAACCGATCCGTTGCTGAACACGCCAAATGTGAGCAACACCCCAACAGCGGCGACCTCTCAGTCGATTGGTGAAACGAACATTAGAGGCATTTATGTACCTGGGATTTTCATTTTTAACGCAGATACGCGAATTGCTTATGTTCTAAATGGTGTAGGACTTGTTGTGGTCGACAAATCGACTGCTCTGCCAACTGGCTCTTATTACATAAACTAACAGGCATCGACTTGGCAGTTGATACACTGTGTGAGCAACACTTTTTATCCATACAACAATATACTCTGAAAAGATGACTCCTAAATCACTTTAGGGGTCATCTTTTCCTATAAAACCTTTTGACGGTATCGATGAAACTTCAACGGTCGAAATATGCTATAATCCTAATATTAACCAGCAGATGGAGGTTGGATCATGAAAAAGATAATTCTCGGATTAACGATCGGCATGATGATAGGTTCCGTTACCACTGCCGTTGCTGCCACTCAGGGCGAAGTCACTGCTGTATTTGCCAATTTCATATTTAAAATCAATGGACAGGAAAAGAAGATGGACACGACCCCATTGGTTTATGATGGCACTTCTTATTTGCCAGTGCGTGCCATAGCGGACTTGTTAGGTTATAACGTCAAGTATACGACCGAGAGCAGGACGATTGCTCTGGACCAGCCGGCAGTCAAAAGCGAGCCCGTCGATACGGCCAAATGGGTGGCTTTGCGAGAATTAACGATAGTTCCTGGTATTAAGGTAACCATCTCACCCGGTACCCCTCAAATTAATCTCGAGTATGGTAAACAAAACTTCATTTTTAACCTGCCAAATAGCACGGAAGATGAGAAAATTGCCATTAGCAATCCAGGCAATATCCAAATGCTTGTCAAAGATGGAACCACTTATTTGAATCGCAGTGACTTGGAAAGATTGGGATTACCACATTAAATGTTGTATTGAATGCGCCCACAATATTGGGCGTTTTTTGTCATTTTGACACACATGTTAACCAAATACCCAACTGCATAATAAAGAAACCTTGAAGGCATAAGCCCATCAAGGTTCCAAATCCATATTATGATTTCAATTTCACCAGTTGTAGGGCACATTTCATCGATTCCTTACGGAGCAGAATACTTTTAGTATGAGAATCCTCAACGAAAAATGAGTCGCATTTCATCAGGTTGCACAATGCAGTTTTTGCAGCTTCACAAGCCATGGTCTCGCACTGCAATATATACAAACAGATGCTGTAACAAACGTCCTCGTGCTTCTTCAATACCAATATGCGTTCCTTGATTTCCACCACCAAAATCATTCCCGACGTATTTTTTTCATCTGCTTATGACTTATCCACTATTATAAAGGGTGAAGGATGATCTCGTTAGTACTATCTTTTTCTAGTACCCTTTAAATCGCCGGGTGGCATTCCACTAAGTCGTTATTCCATCAAGGAATGAGTTAATTTTTTGACAGCTGCTGCTTGCTTCCGAGCCATTTTTTAATTAAATAATAGCCGATACCTGCTGATCCCAGCGCAGCCGCATAGTAAATCGCTATATTTTCCAGATATCGCCCATGCTCCGTGCCGTCCGAACCATAATAATGATTACCCAACGTACCTTCCAGCACAGCACCGCCAAATAGAAATGCGCATACCACTACCCCTGCAACCAAATAGGGACGAAGCTTGTTATTCAACAATACCTTCCCATTGTTTTCATTTCTGGCTGTGACTGCCATACGGAGCATGCCCCAGACACTTCCGAGCGTAACCAGCAGCGGTACCAAGAAGGACATCATGCCATAATAGGTTAGACGAAGCGACTCTATATATTCCATTGAGCCCCCCCTTTGTAAATCGCTGTTCATATTAATCAACTGACTGATATTGAGCAGCTTTATAGGAAATGAAATATTTTCAAAAAAGCGATTTGCAGCCTGACTAAAAACCCAGGAGTCCGTTAATTTCATCACACCGAATGCAAAAAAATGCAAGGAAATCGCCTCTTTGATCAGACCGAACAATAGATAAGGAAGCAATAGAAAAATGACACTAAACGCAACCTGTGAGAAGAAGCTGCCGCCAATAAAACCGAGCCACAACGAAAAGCTGAACACCCCACAAAGTATCAATAATTGGTGAAGATAATAGACCCAGAATATACCATCTGTCAAATAATTATTCAGGATTGTCGTATGTATAACAATCAGCTGAAGCAGCAAGCCGAAGGTAGAAGCACCGATGATATGAACAATACCGAGCATCCATTTGGATAAAAATATATGCTCCCGCTTCACAGGCATCGCATACATGTATTCCAGACTTTGATTCGAACGACTGAAACCAACGAGGAAGGCCGGTAAACCTATGCATATCAACAACTGCAGCATCGAAACTGTATCCAGCTCGGCATTGAAATAATATTGAAATTTATAATTATTTTTCAGTGAACTTTCAAGGTTCGCTACGACATTGTTGGCGTGACTGTACATTTGGAAGCCACTAAATGCAGCTACCAGCCATAAAGCCCAGAGTATGTATTTCGACTGCTTATAGTGCTGAAACCATAATCCTTTATGAAACATATCCATTCCCCCCCAGCCTGCTAATAAAAAGATCCTCGATTGTCACAGGAAGCTCCTCCAGCAGCAGTGGCTGATTATCCTGTAATAAACGTATCGTGTGGACTGCATTGCTCTTAATCAGCAGGGTCGTCACGCGTCCAACCTGTGATAGCACTTCCACATATTCCTTATCGAATAAAGAGTGGGTCGATACATCCGCGAATGCAACCTGCACTTTTTTGAAGGATTGCTTCACGTCTTCTATGCTGATCATGGAGTCGATCCTGGTGTCTTTCATCAACATGACAACATCGGCTATTTTTTCAAGCTCCTGCAAATGGTGCGAGGAAATGATCAGGGCAAGCTGGCGTTCCGATACTTCCTCAACAAGCAGCTGCATCACCTGTTTTTTTACGATAACATCCAACCCGTTCGTCGGTTCATCCAAAATAATCAGCTTGGACTGAGTAGAAAGGGCCAATATGATAACCAACAATGCTTTCATTCCTTTGGAAAATGAACGTAGTGTCCGGTTTGTTGGCAGTTGGAAGCGGTCCAGCCATGTATAAAAAGCTTCCTGGTCAAATTGCTCGTACATGCTCTGATGCAACCGAACAAGCTCCTTGACACTGTAGCTATTCATCACATTCATCGAATCAGGCACATAATACATCGATTGTTTAATAAGAGGATAGGTGCTCAAATTTACACCCTCTAATAACACCTCACCCTGGTCAGGGTCCAAAATACCTGCCATGATCCGCAGCAGTGTCGTTTTACCGACTCCGTTCCGACCAATCAGTCCTGTAATAGATCCACTTTTGAGTTCAAAGTTAATATCTTCAAGGATCGTCTTTCCATCTATCGCTTTACTTAGATTCTGGACGGTTAACAAGTCCCTCGCCTCCCAATTCATTCATATAGCTGTCTATCCACTGCACCAGCGTATCCCGGCTCACTCCGATGTAAGAAGACTCCACTACAAGCAGCTGTAACGATTGCCGAATTTCGTTGATCCTCTGTTCGTTCCCCTGGACGGGTAATGCTTCTGTGACAAAAGTGCCTTTTCCACGTCGAGTCTCAATAATTTGCTGTCGTTCAAGCTCCTGATATGCTTTACTTACCGTGTTCGGGTTGACGATGAGCATAGAGGCAAGCTCTCTGACAGATAGCAGCTTGTCATGGGGTCTGAGTACTTTTTTGAGGATTAGCTCTTTAATTTGCTGGACAATTTGCTCCCATATAGGGGTCGTGCTTCGCTCATCTATATGTATGTGCAAGGCTCTCTTCCTTTCTCTGCTGCAGCACACTCCAAAGAACTATGTGTACTACTACATGCAATACACTTAATACAATAAACACTTGCCTTGCTTTTGTCAACACCCTGCAGATAGTCACGTATGCGAAAAAGAGGCATAAGACCTTATTCAGGGTCTCTGCCTCTTCCTACTTCCAACTCATTATTTGGGTTTATAAGAAAAACCGGGATAGCGGACAACAGGCCATTTTTCCTTGCGCAGCTTATCCAATAGCTCGGAGCCTACATTCAGATTATCACGGACCAGGTCTCTCGGGGTCAGTGCCATCCATTGATTGAGTGATACATCGACAAAACGGTCGCTTTTGAACATTTCCAGAAACCATAACGTTTGGCTGCCTGTATTCTGAATATAATGACCAAAAGCAAACGGAACATAACCAACATCTCCTGCCCGGTAATCAAAGGTGCGCGCTACGCCATTGCCTGCAAATACCGTCATTCGTCCCTGTCCGGTCAAATAATATTGCCATTCGTCATTGTTCGGATGCCAATGAAGCTCCCGCATTGCCCCCGGTTCGAGCTCAACAAGTGCGGCTGCAATTGTTTGAGAAATCGGAAAATTCGAGGAATCAACGATTCTTACGCTCCCGCCAGGTGTTTTAATCGGCGTTTGGGCCAGCAGCTCATGCTTGAAGCTCTGTGGAATGGTACCATAAGGAGATTGAACGGCCTGGCTTGTAAGCGGACCTGGAACCTGATCCTGATAAATATAAACCTGATTGGAAGGAATGTCGGCGAAGGCACTTTCCGTTACACCAAAATTAGCTGAAAGCACCTCCTTGGGAGTATGTGCGAACCAATCGGAAATCGACAACGTATTCAAGTCGGAAAAGCTGCCATCGTCAAAAACAAGCAAAAATTCGCAGCCTTCTTCCAATCCTTGAATGGAATGAGGAAGGCCAGCTGGAAAATACCAAAGGTCGCCAGGACCGACATCTGCAATAAAATTCCGTCCTTCCTGATCAATCGAAGTAATTCGCGCCCGTCCTATTAGCATATACGACCATTCTGCCTGCTGATGCCAATGCAATTCACGTACACCACCTGGTGTAAGCCGCATATTGACACCTGCGAGAGTTTTGGCTATCGGTAAATCCCTGACTGTAATTTCACGCGACCACCCCCCCTGATTTAATTGCATATGGGTGTCGGAGAATGAGAATTTCAGGTTCGGCAGCAGCCCGGAATCCGTGACTGGTGGAACGAGCATATCCGGATTTTCCATGTCCCGCATCACATCACGCGGGCCAGGATCGGTAGCGCCCGCTCCGTCGCTTCTTATTGGCTGTGGTATGCTTGCGCTCGCCGCTTGTTTCACAGATAAATTATCCATGCATCAGACTCCTCTACACAAAAATGCTGAACCATTCAGCTCTGATAACAGAACAGTTTATGATTCAGCCTAATTGTTTATGTCAGAAAAAATATCCTGAAGGAGTGAATAGTCATCCCATTTCAGGGAGTCGGATGATAAACACACTACCTTGATCCACATCGCTCTTGACCAACAGCTCGCCACCATGATTATGAACAATACGCCTTGCAATGGATAGTCCCAGCCCTGTTCCTCCCGATTCGCGTGACCTTGCCTTGTCAACCCTATAAAAACGTTCGAATACATGAGGAAGATCTTCCGCCGGAATTCCGCAGCCTTTATCGGCTATCGTAATTTCGATTCCCCCTTTAGTGTAGGACTGTGATCGTACAATCACAGATCCTTCAACATCTGAAAATTTTACGGCATTGTCGAGAAGGATATATAACAGCTGACTGATCTGATCGGCATCCCCTTTGTAGGAGCGGCCTTCTTTCAAGCTGTCAACATGAGCCTCAATAAAGATTTGTTTGGCTTGTGCGGCAAGCCGCATACGATCCATTGTGCTCACAATGGTTTGACGAAGGTCGAATAGCTCCATCTGGCTTAGCTGCATAGTAGAATCCATTCGAGCCAGCAGCAGCAGATTTTCTGTGAGCCGAATCATCCGATGGATTTCATCCTTCATATGTCCCATAACCAATTGATGAATGGACGGTAGCTGCTGCTTTTGTTCCTCCAATATTTCCATAGATGCTTGCAGCACGCTAAGCGGCGTTCGCAGCTCGTGGGAGGCGTCAGCAGTAAAGGCTTTTTGCCTCTCATAAGAACGAGTGATTGGAATCATCGCCCGTCCAGCCAAAATATAACCCAGGATCGAGGCCACAACCAGCAGCAGAATCGATACGCCGCCCAGCAGCCATCGCATTTCTGTAAGGAGGTGCTTTTGATTGCTGATATCCTCGGCAATATACAACCTAATTCCGCGTAGATTGTTCATATCCATACTCATGACTGCATAGCTTCGGTTGTCAATCTCTATATGCTGCAGGACATAAGGCTTATTGTTGACAGCCTGAATCTGGATTTCTCTTACGAAGCCTTCCGTAACTAATGGATTTCGTATTAAGGATTGCGACAGGATTTGACCATTCATATCTGTAACAACGGCAGCTTGGTTGCTTTGTAAAAACTCCCATTCCATTTTATGTGGTGGACGATTATCCTTCATATCTCTATTGTCATTCGTACCGCCGATTGGATTCGTCATCCTTCTTTGCCATTCCATTTGCGCTTTTGCTGAAGCTGCTTCAAGTCGTGTATGTTCATCTCTTGCAAGCACACCTGATAGCATCAAGTAAAAGGTTACAGCCATTATAATCAGAATTAGCCCGATAATCACACTATAAATGATAAAGAGATTTCTACGTGTTTTTTTAATCATGGGATACAGCCCCTGAATCCGAAAAACGATAGCCCCGTCCATGAACGCTTTGAATAACTTTGTTCGTGTAGGGATCGTCGATCTTCTTACGGAGCAGCTTTACAGTAGCATCTACCGCATTTAATGTCACATCAGCTTCGGTTCCCCACACATAATTCAAAATTCGCTCTCTGGATAGTACCTGATCGGGGTTGCGCATCAGGAAGGATAGCAGCTGAAATTCCCTTTTCGTTAAATAGATCATGGACCCATCACGACTTGCCTCTTGCGTTTGCAAGTTCAGCTTCAAACTATGGGATGTGCAAC
Organism: Paenibacillus baimaensis; assembly: GCF_025567575.1. Classification (NCBI taxonomy): domain Bacteria; kingdom Bacillati; phylum Bacillota; class Bacilli; order Caryophanales; family Paenibacillaceae; genus Paenibacillus; species Paenibacillus baimaensis. The sequence goes on from NZ_JAOQIO010000124.1 coordinate 82,601, forward strand.
TTTCTTCGTATCCGCTTGTCTGTTTTCTACGATCCAACGCAGTCATACGGGCAAACAGCTCTTCAAAAGCAAACGGTTTGACCAAATAATCGTCTGCCCCATCCACCAAGCCCTTTACCCTGTCCTCGACAGCATCGCGTGCAGTCAGCATCAGAATGGCCGTGCTATCCTTCTGCTTCCTCCGCTCCTTACATAGCTCAATTCCTGTTTTTCCCGGAATCATCCAATCCAAGATATAGAGATCGTACGCCTCTGCTGCAAATAAACTCTCAGCTTCCTCCGAGTTCTTTGCCCAATCTACTTGGTGGCCTTCATGTTTAAGCTTGTATTCAATTAAAAAGCCGAGCTTGATGTCATCCTCCACCAGTAATATTCTCATGGCCCCGCCCTTCTTTCACGCTCCTATAGTTAACTATAAGCATAGCAAAATTCCATGAAAAAATAATGAAGAAATAGAACGACTTGTCCGATATGCTAGCAGCCAAACTTTCATGATTTTTTCATTCACTTATCCTATGATCAATATATAAGAGCGTACTTAGGTACTTAAGAAAGGAAAATCAACTATGGCTATTATCGGAAAGAAGCTCATAGCATTATGTTCTACAGCAATTGGTATTGTGTATGCAGCCGGTTATGTCGTTACGGAACCGCAGAGCCTTCAGGCCATGCATCCAACAGAGTCCGTCATGACCTCAGCTACAAGCTCAAGCTCAAGCTCAAGTGAGCAGGTTCGACCTATAGATCGGCAGCAGCGACATTCAAGCTCGAACTCAAACTCAAGCCCCAAACCTTCCACCCCGACAGCAGTACAGCCTTCAGGTACGAACGCCAAATACAAGGATGGAAGCTACACCGGATCAGGAACTAACCGTTTTGGTACCGTAGAGGTGGCGGTAACGATTCAAAAGGGCAGCATCGCCAATGTGGAAATTACTCGCAGCGCTACGCGTTACCCCGTCACCTACATCGAGAGCTTACCGCAGCAAGTCATCGATAAGCAAAGTTCCAATATTGATACCGTCAGCAGAGCTACCAATAGCTCCAAAGATTTTATCGAAGCTGTTCAACAAGCATTAAATAAAGCACAGCAGCTGTCATGAAGATGAAAAGCGTAGTGCGTACTGCGATATGTATGGATACCCTGATTACGGTAAAAGTAGTTTCTGTCCATTCAGAGCAATTCATGCATCAAAGCATCGATCAGGTATTTGATCTGTTTACCTTTGTGGAAGCAACCTGCAGCCGTTTTGATGAGAACAGCGAGATTAGAAAAATTAGCCACCATATAGGCTCAGCCGTTACGGTCAGTCCATTATTGTTTGAAGCGATACGCTTCTCCATAGAGCTGGCAGAGATGACGAATGGAGTTTTTGACCCAACAATAGGAAGACTTATGGAGGAAAAAGGGTTCGCCCGTCATTATTTGAATGGTAGTATCCCTCTGCCTATAACGGATGCAACACCCACGGCGAGCTATAAGGATATTGAAATCGATGAAATTCGTCGGACTGTGAAGCTATCAAAGCCCCTCGTCCTCGATCTGGGAGCCATTGCCAAAGGTATGGCTCTCGATTTGGCCAAACGAATATTGGAAGGCTTCGAGGGATTTTATATCGATGCGGGTGGAGACATTTATGCTGGGGGCACGAATGAGAGTCGTCAGCCTTGGCGAGTAGGGATACGTCATCCCCTTGAAAAAGATCTTACGATTTGTACCCTAAGCATCAGCGATATGGCAGTGTGCACCTCGGGGAGCTATGAACGAATCAGCAAACACAGTGGGAGCCACCATCTTATTAATCCCTATAATCAGGCCTCCCGTGAAGATTTGTACAGCTGCACGGTTGTGGCACCCTTCGCAATGCTTGCTGATGGCGCTTCTACGGCTGCTTTTGTGCTGGGATATGAACAAGGAAGGCAATGGCTCGACGAAGCAGAGCTTCAGGGTCTGTGGATTACTTCTTCTTTACAGTTATATATGACAAACGACATGAAGAGGTATTGGTATGAGTGAAATCCATGAAAACAATAAACCGATGAATCGAAAACATCCTTATTTGAAAACTCCCAAGGGCTATGTACTGATTACTCTGCTCGCTTTAACCGGCATCGCTTCCTTCGGCTCGTTGTCTTTCCAAGGCATTGTGAATATCGTGATCGCTGTTAGTACGGCCGGAGTACTGGATTACGGTTTGATGGTCATGCTGAAACGAAGAAGACGGGTACCAGATGGTGCCATACTCACTGGCCTTATTATCGCGTTGGTATTAAGCCCCGCTTCCAGTTGGTTGATCACAGCTGCAGCAGCGGCTATCGCCATTATTTCCAAGCATGTACTCCGTATAAAGAAAAAACCTATTTTTAATCCTGCCGCGATGGGTCTTCTCGCCGTCCTGCTGTTATTTTCCAGCGGCCACGAATGGTGGGGTGGCTTATCCGCACTTCCAGGATGGACCCTTGTATTTCTTGCTGTCGGAGGCTATCTGGTCGTTAATAAAGTGAATAAATTTCCACTAATTTTCGGTTTTCTCGGCACGTACTTTGCCTTATTTACAGCAATATCGTTCTATCATGCGCTCGATGTTAACGATATCTTTCGTATCCCTTTTATTAACGCTGTGTTGTTCCTCTCGTTTTTCATGCTCAGCGATCCGCCCACCTCACCCGGCAAATACCGCGAGCAAATCCTGTTTGGAATGGCAGCTGCTATCACGAGTGTCGTTGTGAATGTATGGATCGGAGGCTTGTCCTTTTTACTCGCAGGGCTGCTGGTAGCTAATCTGGGGTATAGCCTGTATAGAGTAAGAAACCGTTAAGTTTAGTACCTTATCTAAAAATAAAAACCTGGCCTCTGGCCAGGTCTTCTATACAAAAGAATGAATTAGAAATAGTACCGCAAACACTAGTCCAAATCGCAAATGCCACTTTCGATCCAGCTTCTTGTATCTGAATAAACCTGAGACCGGAACCGGAAGAAGGGCTAACAAAGCTAGCAGTCCACTAATGTTATTGAAATTATACTTGAAGCCATACATGAATACCGCAACCACATGAAGTACAATGAATCCGATTGCTATGATGGCAATAGGCGTATGCAAAGACCGAATGGATCGCCACAGTGTGATTGTCCATTTTTTCAGGCTGCTCCAACGATCTACCAACCGCTTCTGCAAAACCAACATAAGCACATAGTTTGCGAGAACAACGAAAAGCGCAAGCCGCGCATTCGAACCATAATTTTTATAAGTAAATTCGAATCTTTTGCTGTGCAGCACAGAAGCAGATAAATGAATCATACTCCAAAGCCCCCATATCATAATAAATAGGGAAACCATAGCTGCCGCTAACAACCAGACTCGTTCTTTTTCCGGTATCCACGTTAATGGTCTTGAATGACGTTCATCTGTTGGTTTCATAAGTATGCTCCTACTATAACGCTGAGGTTATGGTTGATGCTTCTTATAATACCTAATTCCTATGAAAAAATAATGAAAATAACGTCAGCCTATCTGGATTCTGCTGGGTACCACGGGTTCAAATGAATTAACACTTCATCCACATCATTGTGGCTATCGATAATGGCACCTTTAATTTTGCGGGAAATATCATGACCCTCTTGAATGCTTAATTCACCCGGAATGCTTACCCTGACATCCACGAGTATGTAGTGACCGTGTTCTCTGGCGCGCAAGCGGTCGATTCGTTTCACTTGTGAGATGGTCTGGATCAAAGCCGCATATTCATTCAATTTTTCGATACTTACAGTCTTATCCATCAGAATACCTACCGTTTCCAGCGACATTTCAATGGCCAGCTTTAATACTAATATCGACACAATGATACCCGCCGCGGGATCTCCATACGATAAATAAGGAATGTGATAGGCTTCTCCAATATATGCGAGACCGATTCCGACAACCGCGGCAAGTGATGCATATACATCAGCAAGGTGATCATATGCGGTTGCAATCAAACCTTTGCTATTCGTCTGTTTGCCAATTCGGATGGTGTACACGTACAGGGCCTGTTTCCATATTAAAGAGAGAACCGCTGCAATTAAGGCGATGATACTCGCTTGTGATGGCTCTTCAAAAAAAGCGGATACCGCCTCAAAACCTATATACACAGCTGCTAGTCCCATAATGACCGCCACGATGCCAGAAGCCAGTACCTCTGCCTTTCCATGTCCATAAGGATGATCCTCATCGGCAGGCTGCTTGGATATACGCATGGAGCTCAACGCAGCTATAGTTGCAATAACATCACCCGCGTTATGAACTCCATCGGCCAGTAACACCGGGCTGTTAAATAATAGACCTACCAATAGTTTCATTACAGTGAGCAGCACATTGCTGATCAAGCTTATCCAAACAGCAAGCATTGAAGCATCCTTCTTACCCAGCACCATCATTTATTCCCCCCACCAGAACTTTTTCCCTAAGGAAACAAAAAACCTTGACCGATTCCGGTCAAGGTTTAAGGACATTTTCGTATTGTTGTTATTCGGATATTCACAGAAATCACCACTATAAGTTAAGACATCTTCGCATTATAGCATATATGAATTGAAATTGTAAATATATGATGAATCGAATAATCAATCCGTGAAACAGGCTGTAGATCGGATAAGCTCCCATTGAAAACCAAAAAAATTCACCTGTGTCTTTATAAACGATCATCGATAAAGCAACCACGATGAATGCGAATGGTAGAATGGTTACACGATAGCTTTTCATTTTGAAAAATTGCGCAATTGCCAGATTGGTAACATAAAAACAAAAGGATAATTTCACAAATATGGTCATAATCCAGATGCCTCCTACCATAATCTCAACTTGCGATAAAAATTTGCCAATGACAATTTCTTTGGCTACGTCAAAGACGGCAAAAGTGCTTCTTGCTGTAATGTCCGCACCCAAAACCGATATGGTTATCAACACGATAATAGCACCGAATGCAATATTCATCATCATAAACAGGTTGAAGTACTTCCTCACCTTGTCCTTGTCTGTTAACAAATGGTATTAGAAGCAAAAATATAACTAATTCGCTCATAGGGAATCCGAGCAGCGGATACATCGCTTTTATGAGTGGCATCCAGCCATAAACCACGGCGACCATAAATATAATATGGACAAATTGCATCGGTGTTTCTATGAGTACATGTGTGGTAATAAATCCGCCTACATTTCTAAGCACCAGTGCGCTAAGAAACCGGGTCACATAAACCATCGGTACATACAATAGCAGCCTGAATCCCCCCGGCAATTTGAAATTCCCTGAAGATGACATCTGAGCTATTGCCTAATACGGTTTTTATGGTGTCCATATTATTGTGCAGTTTGGGATGAAGATTTTCTTTCTGGAATGGCTGGAAGTCTTGATTTTCCTGGATTTCGGCGCGGGATGATTTCTTGTATTTTAAAAAATTAGTAAACATGCCTGATCCCCCATTTCATAAGAAGCTTAGTTTATTATTCCAATACCTCCAACATTTATCCCGCAGCCATAACAAAAAGACCCAACATCAAGTTGATGTGGGCCTTACGATTCGATATGCTGCCAAGCTCGATAAGTGTAGTGTTACTGTGCTTGCGCCACTTGAATTTGTTTACTTCGCAGCTGTCCGCAAGCGGCATCAATATCCGTACCATGCTCATGGCGGATACCACAGTTAATGCCTCTCTTCTTCAAGGTATCATAGAAAGCCAGCACCGACTCCTGATCGCTTCTTTGATATTGACTGTGCTCATCCACAGGATTGTAGGGGATCAGGTTCACATAATGTCTTCTGTTACCAAGCAGATCGGCCAATTCCTCGGCTTCTTGCCTGTGATCATTGACATCTTTGAGCAAAATATATTCAAATGTAATTTTCCGATTTGCTTTTTCCAAATAATAATCAACGGACTGCATTAATTTTTCAATCGGAATGGCTTTGTTGATTTTCATAATACGGGTTCGAAGCTCATTATTTGGTGCATGCAAGGAAATTGCCAGGTTGACCGGCAGCTTCGTGTCGGCAAATTCTACAATTTTGTTAGCAAGTCCACTCGTCGATACCGTAATATGTCTGGCCGCAATCGTAAGTCCTTTTCGATCCGTGGCGATTTTCAGGAAATTCATCATATTCTCAAAATTATCAAAGGGCTCGCCAATTCCCATGACCACAAGATGACTCACGAATTTACCTGGTTCTTCCATGTCCAGATGATGCTGTACGTTCATAATTTGCTCGATGATTTCCCCGCCGGTTAAATCCCTTTTTTTGGCTAACAAGCCGCTCGCACAAAAGCTGCAGCCGATGTTACAGCCAACCTGCGTGGTAACACAAACCGATAAGCCGTATTTGTGCCGCATCATAACCGTTTCAATCAGATTGCCATCCTTCAGCTTGAACAAAAACTTTCTCGTACCGTCCGCTGATTCCTGCTTGATATGCTGTTGCAAAGTGTGGATTACAAAATGATCCGCCAATACTTGAACACAATCAGGATTGACATCCGTCATCTCAAAAAAGTCAGTTACCCGTTTTTTATATAGCCAATCCCAGACTTGTGCCGCTCGAAATTTTTTATGCCCGTGCTCCAGAAGCCACGCAGTCAGTTGATCAAATGTTAATCCGAAAATGGATTCCTTGTTCATTCGTTACCCTCTTTTCAAAAACTTCAAATTCCCTTCTATTTTACTTAAGCTGGCTCCAAGTAGCAATCTGTTTATTTCAATACCCGATACATGGCTGCTCACGCCTGAGTCTGCTGCGCTGCGCTGGTGCTTTGGGAAATACGTATCGCCATGAGCGCGGCAAATAAGCAGACGAAACCAGCGGCAACAAAAGGTACTGTATAGCTGCCCAGCAGCTCTCTCATCACACCTGCTCCATAAGCAGCCACCGAAGCGCCGATTTGATGCGCCACCACGATCCAGCCAAAGATCATCCCCGCTTTTTCCTTGCCAAATTCCATGGATGCCAGTTTAACGGTAGGCGGTACGGTAGCAATCCAATCCAGACCATAAAAAACAGTGAAAATCATGAGTACCGCAGGACTTGCATTCAAAGCAAACGGTAAGAATAGTAACGAAAGTCCACGAAGACCATAATACGTAAACAGCAGCTTGCGATTATCGTAGCGATCTGACAGCCAACCGGACAATGTCGTACCGACCAGGTCAAACAAACCCATCAAGGCGAGCAAGCCCGCTGCCATAACTTCTGGTATCCCATAATCACCGCACGCCGGGATGAGATGGGTACCAATCAAGCCATTGGTCGAAAAACCACAGAAAAAGAAGGTTCCCGCCAGCAGCCAAAAAGTTTTGTTCTTTAAAGCAGAACGAAGTGCCAATAGAGGTGTCAGAAACAAATTCCCCTGGAACGGAACGGGCTTGACAAGTTCCTCTGTCCCATAGGGCGCTGCCCCCACATCATACGGAGAATTTCGCATCCATATAGCAACGATGACCAACAGGACTAGAAGCGCCGCGACAGCTGTATAAATCGCATATCTCCAGCCCACTGCAACCGTAATTTGAGCCAACATGGGAAGGAATAGCAGCTGCCCTGTAGCAGCGCTTGCCGTAAGCAATCCAACCACGAGTCCCCTGCGTTTAACAAACCATTGATTCGTAACGGTTACACCCAACACGTTCGCCATCATGCCTGTAGCAAGTCCTGCGACCAATCCCCATAACAGCTCAAACTGCCAGAGTGCAGTCATATAAGGCGTAATCAGGAGACTGCCAGCCAATACGGCCAGTGATGCGACCATCACTCTTCGAATGCCAAACTTCTGCAGAAATGCTGCCGAGAATGGTCCCACTAATCCGTATAAAAATATACCAATCGAGATGACGCTGGATATGCCTCCGCGGCTCCATCCGAACTCTTTTTCAAATGGCAGCATGAAGATACTTGGCATGGAACGAATACCCGCAGATACAAGCAGCGTTACGAAAGTGATCAGGACAACCACCCATCCGTAATACATTTTTGAAGACTTAAGCTCTGTTGTCATATTGCTGGACACTCCCGACATTTTCAATTTTTGTTGTACATACAATATTGATTCGAAAAAATTTATTTCTCCAACAGCTCGCTGCTTGCTACGATATCCTTTGATAACAAATCTGCGGCTTCTTTGCCGAGAATAGCATCATATCTATTGTGCAAGTTTCGCGACGATTGACGAATCGAGTCCTCCAGCTCTTTCCCTTTAGTTGTTGGATAGACCAATACCGTCTTACCCTGCACCTTGCGCTCCACTAATTGCTTGCCTTCTAATTTATCGATAAAACGTGTAAGCGTGGAGGGCGTGATATGCAGCTTTTCAGATAATTCCTTTTGAGATATTCCCGGGTCACCAATAACGAGACGAATCAGATAACCGTACATGGGACTCAAACCGGTCGGAGCAAATTCCTCTTCAGCCATTTTTGTAATCGCCCTGCTCAAACGGTTCGCAGTAAAAAACAAGCAATCCAACAAAAATTGATCTTTCATGAGTAACAGCTCCTCTTCTTATTTTGTATGTACAACAAATATAAAACAGGGTACAATTATTGTCAATCTATTTTTATTGACAATTGCTTCGAACCTGAACTACTGATAAAATTGCCATTTGACTCTCCTCTTAGGGAAGACATTAAGCTATGTAAAGAAAGGAGGAATGAGCAATATTGTACACGGTAAAAGAAGTATCTGAACTGTCCAAGGTTACGATCAAAACGCTTCATCATTATCACAAGATCGGTCTCCTCTTGCCCAGCAGGAAAAGTGAGGCGGGATACCGGCTGTATGGAATCAACGAGCTGGAACGTCTGCAAGAAATTCTTTTTTACAGAGAATTGGATTTTTCCTTAGATCAAATCAAGGAAATGATGGAACATCATTCAGACCGGCTATCCATTCTATCGCAGCAGGAGGAATTGCTCCTTAGCCGCAAAGACAGGCTGGATACCATCGTTCAAACATTACGTAAATCCATTGGAAGTATAAAGGAAGGGGAAACCATGGACAACAAGGAGATGTTCAAAGGTTTTGAAAGCGAGGAAGAATGGAACAAAGCGCTGGCCGAGCAAAATCAATATTTGAAGGAAACGTATGGGATGGATTCTCTTGAGGTTGCCCCAGAGAAGGTTCAGGAAATCAATGAGCAAGCAGTTGAAGCCATGACATTCATGAATACAATGGCAAGTTCATTAAGAGCAGGCGTAAAGCATAACGATGAGGAAATAGGTAATTTGATTGGATACCATCTAGAGTTTATGAATAAGCATGGCCATCAAACATCGGCTAAAGATTTTGCAGCGCAGACTCAATTTTTCCTAAATGATGACTTTCATCTTAAGATGCTGGAAGATCAGCAAACCGGGTTGGCTTATTATCTTTCTGCTGCGGCAGAGTCATTTGTTGCAACCAATCAATAAAGCATGCCCAGCGTTAAATGCTGGAATAAAAACCCAGACAGAGGCTGGGTCCTTATCTAAACCCATTCCTTGGTTCGTTGGAGAGGACTTGGGTATGGGTATGGGGTTCCAGTCCACACCCATATCCTCTCTCCTTCTTTTGGTTTGGTCTTCTACTCCTTACCCCAACCTATCTTCGATCGGGTATTCATAGACATGAACCTAACAACCCTGCTTGCTGCTTTGTCAGTTCACTTGCACTTTAATTAGTCACCGCTTGCTTGGAATCTACAGAAACGAGATTGAGCCGCGCATCCGTAGGCAGAAAAGCAGCAAGCAAGCCGATCAACGGTAAATAAGCACACAGCTGAATAACAAAGGAAATGCTGGTCGCATCCGCAACGGTACCCAACACAGCAGAACCGATACCGCCTAGACCAAACGCCAATCCAAAAAACAATCCGGATACCGTCCCCACCTTACCTGGCAGCAACTCCTGCGCGTATACGACAATAACGGAAAATCCCGACAATAAGATAAACCCGATTATCACACAAAGCACTGCGGACCAGAACAAGCTCACATAAGGAAGCAGTAAGGAGAATGGCGCTGTCCCGAGAATCGAAAACCAGATCATATTACGTCTTCCAAACCGGTCAGCCATCGGTCCACCAAGAAACGTGCCTACCGCACCCGCCGCCAGCAAAGCAAAAATAAATACTTGTGCATACTCCGTAGAAATTTTAAAATGATCGATCAAATAAAAAGCGTAAAAGCCTGTCATGCTGGCTACATACACGAATTTGGAAAAAAGCAGCAGAATTAATATGCACATCGCATAAGCAATCATCGATTTTGGCAGGTTGTTTCTAACGACTTTGACTGCCTTTTTGATTGTAGACTGCCTGGTCATATAACCGCGATACCATTTGGCGACAAAGAGTTGAACCAATATCGCGGCCAATGCTGCTATCGTAAACCAGATGATTCCGAATTGACCGAGAGGTACAAATATAAGTGCTGTAAATACAGGTGCTAGCGCCTGACCAATGTTCCCACCCGTCTGAAAAATCGATTGTGCCAAGCCTCTACGTGGCCCTGCAGCCAAATAGGCGACACGGGATGCCTCAGGATGCAGTACGGATGAGCCGAGCCCGATCAGTATTACCGATATAATCACCTGTGCAAATGAGCCTGCAAAAGCCAATACGACCATCCCAAGAAGGGAAAACACTACCCCGGCTGGAAGCAAAAAGGGCTTGGGCTTGGCATCGGTATAAAGACCGATCAGCGGTTGAAACATCGATGCGGTTACGTTCAAGGTAAAGGCAATCCAGCCAATCTGGGAAAAGCTCAGCTTCAAGGATTCATGTAGAATCGGAAAAATAGCGGGAATAACGGATTGAATCGAATCATTTAATAAATGGACCAGACTGATTGCGAACAAAACGGAGAAAACCGTCGTATTTTGTGGATTGCTTGCCGCAGGCGTTTTTATCATAAAATTCATACCTTTCATCTTATCATCTGATGTTTAAAAGCAAGGAAAGGCCATTACTCCATTCCCAAATACCTTTGAAGCTCTGCAATGGTGCCATCCAAATTTTGTGAGGTCCAATGCACTGCTGCCTGTACATCCTTTTCCTGAATCGATTGATACAGTCGTTCGTGGAACAACGTATGTGGATCATGTCCGACTTGATATTTCGCCAGCTTCTGAATGGCGTCCAGCAAAACGGTTGAGAACGTACGGTACAAATCGATAACGACACTGTTCTTGCTTGCGACAGCTACCGATAAATGAAAATCGATATCAGAGAGCAAGTAGGCCTCGGTATCCCCTCTGTCCAACGCAGCTGAACGATTGTCCAGATGACTTCTCATTTTCTCAAGATCGTCTTCGTCGCGGCGGCTAGCGGCCAATCTGGATATTTCCAGCTCCAGCATTTTTCTAACCTCATACACCTCCAATATTTCCGCTCGCCGTAACCGATGGACGAGTGGCTCCTGAATAACAGAATTGGACGTCAAATACGTACCAAATCCCTGCTTCTTCTCCAGCAATCCTGCATGAACGAGCACTCTTACGGCTTCACGAATCGTGGAACGGCCCACTCCGAATTGCTCCATGAGCTCGGGCTCCGTAGGAATTTTATCGCCTTGCCTGATGTCACCGCTGGATATTTTCTTCTGCAGTTGAATGACAACGTCGTCAACCAGCTTGGGACGATTCAGTGATTGAAATGTTACCTTAGAATTCATCTGATCATCTCCTTTTGAGCATATTACCATAAGTGTTTAAATTTTATCAAGAAAAAAATAATTTGTCATGTATCACAAGCTATATTACAGCTCCGCCAAGGAAGCCAGAAATTCCTCTACGCGACGAAGCCCGCCTTCTTCAAGCAGCTTAAGCAGTTGACTCCCAATAATCGCAATATCGCTCTTGCCGATTAAATATTCCACATCGCTGCGCTGCTGGATGCCGAAGCCGACCCCGATCGGAGTTAAAGCATGTTCACGGCAATAACCTAAAAATTGTGTTGTTGCTTCGTCAAATACGGTTTGCGTGCCTGTAAGTCCTTTGCGGGCCACACAATACAGCATGCCTCCGGTTTGACTGGCAATATAGGCGAACCTTTCCTCCGTCGTATAAGGCGTAACCAGTAATATAGGCTCCACACCATAACTCCGGCATGCCCTCAAGAAGATTTCACTTTCTTCCGGATAAGCATCTGGGACGATTAAACCGCTGACTCCAATAGCTGCACATTTTTCCACAAAGCGCTCCACGCCATATTGATAGAGCACATTATAGTAGGTCATGAAAATAAACGGCATATCAAAGTCCCGGACAACACGCTCGGCAAAAGCCAAGCATTGTTCAACCGTCGTGCCCCGCTCCAGAGCACCTTGATTCGCTCGAAGAAAAATCGGTCCGTCCGCTATTGGCTCAGAAAACGGAATCTGAAGCTCGATCAAATCAACACCATACTGATGCAGCAAACTAATCATCTTATAGTTGGTCTCGAAATCGGGATAGCCTAATATTTGATGAGCCATAATGCGGATTTTTTTATCCGTCTGGCGAGACAAGTATTCAGCTAGTGGCGTTGGCATATTGCTCATTCTTGCGTGCGATAAATGCTGTCCATTCGTCATCCTGCAACCCCTCCGCTATATTAAATATATCTTTGTCGCCTCTGCCGGACATATTGATAATAACGATTTCCTGATTCGTTGTTTGCTCGATTTCCCGAAAGGCTCCGGCGAATGCATGCGTTGATTCGAGTGCAGGAACCAAGCCTTCCTTCGTCATAATCAGCTTCAATGCATCAATCACCTCGACATCGGTAGCTGCCTCGAATCGCACGCGGCCTTGTTCGGCCAGATCTGCAAGAATAGGCGAGACTCCTGTGTAGTCAAGTCCTGCTGCGATACTGTAAGTATCCCGCATCTGGCCGTCCTTATTTTGCAGAAATAATGTTTTATAGCCCTGTGCAATCCCGGTTGTCCCCTGTCCATAAGCAATACGAGAAGCATGTAAGCCCGAAGCCATTCCTTTACCTCCAGCCTCCACACCGATAAGCTCGACTTCAGGATGCGGCATAAATGCCTGAAACACACCCAGGGCGTTGGAGCCTCCACCCACGCAAGCATACACACGGTCGGGAAGTCTATTAGCAGCTTGCATGATTTGCTCCTTCGCTTCCTTCCCGATGATCGACTGGAAATAAGCGACTATGCTTGGGAATGGATGTGCGCCGGAAGCCGTTCCCAGCAAGTAATGGGTATGCTCAAACGATGAAACCCAATCGCGGAGAGCCTCGTTAATCGCATCCTTCAGCGTTCGGGAACCGTAATCAACAGGCACGACCTCAGCCCCATAACGCTTCATCCAAAATACATTGGCATACTGCCGCTCCATATCCTCGCGTCCCATATAAATGGTAGCGTTCAGTCCAAGCTTGGCAGCCACAATTGCGGTAGCCACACCATGCTGTCCTGCACCAGTTTCGGCAATAACACGTGTTTTGTTCATACGCTTGGCTAACAAGCCTTGTCCGAGTGCATTGTTAATTTTATGAGCGCCGGAGTGATTCAGATCTTCCCGTTTAATATAGATACGTGCCTTACCATAATGTTTGGTCAGCCCTTCCGCATACGTTAGAGGAGTTGGCCTTCCCGAGAAATCAGCCAGCATGCTCAGATAAGATTGCCAAAATGCCGAATCCTGCTTGATTTGTTCAAAATGCTCATTCAACTCAGCAAATGCCGGAACCAATATTTCCGGAATAAAAGAGCCTCCAAACGCTCCGTAGTATCCTTGCTGCTCCATCTCACTCATCCTTTCGTAGTAGCCTTCTGATCCTCCAGAGCAAGCACGGCTTGTGCAGTATCCAGATCCGTGATCAGAATATCGATCCATTTGCCGCGGAGTGCAGCGGTTATCGCTTCAGCTTTTTCCAAACCGCCTGCAAGACCGATCACATTAGGGATACCTCGCAGCTCGGAGGCCGTAATGCCGATCATCCGCTTGCTGGCTGCAAAGTCGAGCAGTTCGCCCTGCTTGCCCAGAAAGGAGGCGCATATATTAGCAACCGCTCCCCGGCCTTGTACATCCAGAAAATCCGCTTCGCTAAAGTAACCTGACTCCACGATTGTTGCCTGCTCGGAAACCTGGCCTATCCCGACCACAGCAAGCTGGCTTCGCCCAGCTAACTGCAGCACCTCGGCAATTTGCGGCTCCTGATGGAGATAAGCACATGCTTCCTCGGAGCCGACTACGGCTGGTGCATGCAGCAGCCAATGCTTGGAGCGCAGCTTTCCAGCGAGCATGCTGGTGTTGGCATTCGCATGCCATGTCGCACCTTCAGAGCCCCACCCTCCAATAAGTGATACAAATTGCAGGTTTTTCCTGGAAAAGTATTCAATTTCATTGCACAACGAACTGATCGTATGACCTGCCATCACGCCAACGAGATCGTCATCCTTGAGAACCGATTCAAGAAGTGCAGCGCAGGTACGTCCCAGCTGAAGATTTCTTGTGGCTCCATCCGCATCCTGAATATGAACAACCAAGGCGTCATGGATTCCGAAGGTTTCTATCAGCCTTTTCTCAATCTCTTGTTCAATGGAATAAGGATTCCTGATATGAATTTGCACGATGCCTTCTGCTTTCGCTGCTGTGAGCATCCGACTGACATGGGGTCGCGAAATTCCCAAACGTTGAGCAATTTCTTGCTGATTGTGCCCTTCTTCATAATACAGCTGACTTATTTTGACGAGCAGACGGTTACGTTCAAGATGAATATCCGACATCGTATCCTCCTATCCAACATGTACATATGTTCTTTAAATGCACGTTTGTTCTATTTTTATTATAATTCACACATTTATCTTTTGGCAATGAGTACTTGCGTCAGCTATCCCAAAAACAAAAAAGCAGCCATGTGGCTGCTTCAAATCGTACTTATATGAAGTTAATTATGCTTCCAAGAGGTAGGCTGCCCGGATCTTGGACAGTTCGGAAACACATCGCCCTGCTTCAGCTCTATGCGTTCTCCATCCTTGTCTTTGTAATGCCCTGATTCTGTAACCTTTTCTCCAGATCGATGCTGATGATCAGCGTGCCTCCATGAGGTAGGCTGCTGTGTTTGGGGACAAGCCGGAAATCTTTCTCCCTTTTGAAGCTCCTTGGTTTCGCCAGCAGCACATACATACTTACCTGTTTCGCCCACTACTTCATTCGTTTGATGCAAATCGTATGTCGTATTCATTCTGATCATCCTTCCATCGTTGTTGATAGTTTAGTTTGATATCCACTCCTGTACCTGTTTACTATTTACCCATTACATCGGATACCCAATCTTTATCACCACATTCCTCTTGTTTATCAGGCTCGAGTCACTACCCCGTTGTTGTACTGTTGTGCTTGATTATTCTGCTATCCGTCGTATCCCGTTGCTGAAAAAGCGGAATTAAAAGCAGCGCACCGATCACCAGTAAGCCTCCACTTACACAATAAATACCAAACAAAGTCAATAAATTTTTCATATAACCCGATAAGGACATACCAAGCACCATCAAACCCATAAATATTGGTGTAATCGTACCTCCAACCCGTCCGACAAATGCCGCTTCCGTATTTCTCATAATCAGTGTTTGAATACCCACATGAACACATGGATAAAATAAACCGCTGAATATCTGCAAAATAAAAGTCAGTACAATATTTGTAGATCCGCCTGTCCCTATCGTACAAATACTGCTAATAAGCAGTCCCACAGCCAGCAAAGTATGCGGCTTCACCTTTTTGGCTGCTCCCATAATCAGGCCTCCACCGATGAGCATAGCAGCACCATTAGCCATGAGCAGCCATTGCAGAAACGATTTATCCAATCCCAAATTCTCAACCGAAATGAACAACATTAACGGTTGGATTAATCCGGTTGCGAGCCCTGCTGCAGCAAAGGTTGAGCATAATGTTCTTAACGCCCGGTTGGATACAACATAACGTAGACCAGCTATCAGCTCTGCTTTAAAGCTCTGGCTGACTGTCTCATTCGCCGTCTTCATATCACGGGGAAGCCATGATAACACGAGCGATGAACCCATAAACATAGCTCCTGTAATGGAAAGCGATACCCCTATTCCATACTGTTGATAAACAAAGGTGCCAATGATCGGTCCAATGACCATAAAAACCGCCATCAGCGACTGAAACATCGCCATAACTCCCTGCATCTGATCGGCATGTATATGCTGCTTGAACAGCTTCATTGCAGAAGGCTGAGAAAATTGCGACAAAATAGCGGATACCAATGTACCTGCCAATAAGGAATACCAGGACCCATACATAAGCGCAAGCAGCACGATAAAAACGGATATAGCTGATAGCAGGTCACACCCTACCATCGTTCGCTTAGGCTGCCAACGGTCAGCAAAGGTTCCCCCAATAATTGCAAAAATAAAAATAGGTGCGAATTCCGCGACAGATATGAGTGACACAGCATACGGATCATTGTTCGTCAAATCTGTCACGTATAGCAAAATCGCAAAATTTCTTATCCAAACCCCCAGCTGCAATAGCACACGGGACATAATAATGGTTCGGACGTAACGGTTGTTCCACACAAAAAGGCCTCCTTGAAACGATAAATATAAACAAGCAAATAAAATAGATAGTATATTTTATGTTTGTTTATTTATAGATATATTATGTTATAATCTATTTTATTTCAATATTTATTTATTTATTGATTATTATTTAGACGAACTGTCGATCTGTATGTATGAAGTGAATATAACAACAAAAAATCCGCCATTCAGGCGGATTCGGGACAGTTGGAACTATAGCTCTCTCTGATGCATATCTTACCCTTGAATAATGGCAACAATCAGTAATAACCAGCCTACAATGAACGCCAGTCCACCGATGGGGGTGATCGCTCCCAGCTTTTTAATACCTGTAACACTTAGTACATAAAGACTGCCACTAAACAAAATAATACCTGCGAACAAGAACCAGCCTGCCGTATGTACGAGCTGACTTTTCACAATACCATTGGATATAATCCCCATCCCTAGCAATGCAAGACCATGGGCAATTTGGTATTGAACACCCGTTTGATACACTGCGGACATTTCCGCTGAAATTTTCTTCTTGAGCGCATGGGCTCCAAAAGCGCCCAAAATTACTGAAATAAGCATGTTAAGGCTGCCAAGCAGCAAAAGCGTTTGCATGATGTTCCTCCTGAATATGTTGTAGTTTAACTTACTTGAATAGGCCGCTACGATCACTGATCAGTCTTTCCATTCCGAAGCTAATATTCCCATGATATAAGTATCATAATAACGACCGTCGCTATAGGCATGATTTCTCAACTGACCTTCAATGACAAAACCCGTCTTTTGATACAAGCCTATCGCTTGTTCATTAATTCCTCTTGTCGTTAAATAAATTTTATTCAGCCGAAGCTGCTTGAAGCCTATATCGATCATCTTCCTCATTGCTGCCCCCGCGTAACCCTTTCCGCGACTCTCCGGTGCAATCAAGATACCGATACTTGCCCTGCCGTGCTCATATTCAATATTTTGCAAAAAAATCCATCCAACCGTATGTAGTTCTTCATTTTCAATTGCCAGAACCAGATCACCGTTTTTGCGTTTTTTTCGACGTGCTGTACCGTTTCTTCGTAGGTTCTGGGAACTCGGCCTATCATGGAAATAGAATCCGCGTCATTGAACCAGCGGTGCAGCTCCTTCATATCCTCTGATTCAAAGGCTCGAAGATTGACGTAACTCATACTCACCTGCATTCCCCCAATTGATGATTTAACAATCCATTCCTGTTCTAATAACCCAATTTGAATTGTAACATAATTATTTTGACGTTGTAACAGGGCAGTCGCACCCAAAGTCCGTTCAATAAACCCCAAAATATAAAAAGCTATCCCCAAGATCTTATCGACCCTGCGGGATAGCCTGATTGTAAGTTATTAGTTTACTTGAGAGTCAGGACTAACAGTAGCGAGTTCTGTCACAACCTTGTATTTAACAGGAAGATATGTGACTGTTTTGGCTTCCGTAATCACGCTTGCATTCATCGAGTCAGGCTGCGGATCACTCAGCGTATAGGTGATGACTGCCTGTCCGCTCTGATCAAATCGAATGTTGTTGATGTCGATACTGTAACCTGCGCTTGGTTTTTCACCCCGAGACAACGTGACCTTATTCACATCGTCGTTTACTTTTTCAACAGTCACTGATACAGCTTCTACAGGTGCTGGTGCTGGCGCCGGTGTTTGCGCATGATCATTCAATACTCGGATAGCATTATATACCCAAATTGCAGCGCCACCACGCGTGAGTTGACTCTTTGGATTAAACTTGCCATCTTTGTCCAGCTCAGCAATTTTGTAATGAAGCATACGCTGCAATGCGCCCTGGTATTCAGGAGTAATTTGATTCTCATCGTTGATCGTAGCAGGTACAATTTTCAACTTTGGAAAATTGCCTTTCTTTTCTAAGGCGCGAACTAGTAAATCACCGAATTGCTCACGTGTAACGGTTGCATTGGGATTCACATCCTTAGGAATCTCCAAGCCATTATAATAAGCAATAACAAAAGCATTCGCATACCAAGCGTTATCGGCAATATTCGTATACGTCCCTGATGCTACAGGCAGCGACTTAAAACGAATCATATCGATGTTCAAATCCAAAGCTTTGACAATCATTTGCACACTTTGCGCATAACTGATCTGTACTTTAGGTGCAAAATGCTCGCTGTCTATTCCACTCACAACCCCACGATCTTTTAAAGCATTTACAGCTGCTGCTTGTCCATCTTCCAAATCCGAAAAAGCAAAGGCCGTACTCATGGTCAAGCTGCTGCTTATCAACAGTGATGCCAATCCTAAAGTTGCTATTCTTTTCATATTAATTCTCTCCTCGTGGTATGTTTTTTTGTGTATATTTCGATAACAATCTTATTAACGTGAAGTGGATAATAAATGTTTCAGATATTCTTCTGGCTTGTATATCATAAATTATGGCAGCTGCTCAGTATCGCCATGAAAACGAAATAAGCCCCCGAAGGATAGAGGGCTCTGCTTAAAAGCAATTGGAATTTTGGTATACAACCTGAATTCCTACACAAATTATAACGAGATTGGAGGGTGGACCGCGTTCAGATACTGGAAAGCCTAGTGCCACCTTTTCATCGTAAAGCCATGATGGATCGAGCTGTGGACCGAATGATTGCGTGATGAATTTACGGTTCGATCAAAGGTTACAGATCGACTCTCAAGCTGCCCAGCATCTTGGCGATTTCCGGGTCGTGGTACGATAAGAAAAGACTTTCCCCCGTATCAAGGGTGGAAATCTGTACGATATCTTCAGTGCTCAGTGCAAAATCGAAAATATCGAAATTCTCGACGAGCCGCTCTTTGCGCACCGATTTCGGAATAACAACGACTTCGCGCTGAACAAGCCAGCGCAGCACGACCTGGGCGACGGATTTGTTGTGTTTTTCTGCAATTAAGGTCAGCACTTCGTTGCCGAACATGTTGTTACGTCCTTCGGCGAACGGTCCCCACGACTGGATTTGCACCCCCTGCTCTTTCATGAAAGCAGCGTTGTCGATCTGTTGGTGGAACGGGTGCGTTTCAACCTGATTGACGGCGGGCACGATTTCGTTATGCACAATGAGGTCCATCAGACGGTCGGGCAGGAAGTTGCTGACGCCGATCGCCTTGATCTTGCCTTCGCGGTACAGGTCTTCCATCGCGCGCCATGCGCCGTAGTAATCGCCGAACGGCTGGTGAATGAGGTACAGATCGAGATAGTCGAGCTGCAGCTTCTGCAAGGACTTGGCAAAAGCCAGCTTGGCACTCTCGTAGCCGGCATCCTGAATCCAAAGCTTGGTCGTGATGAACAGTTCTTCGCGCGGTACGCCGCTGCGCTTGATTGCGTGTCCAACCGCTTCCTCGTTCAGGTAACCGGCGGCGGTATCGATCAGGCGGTAACCGGCCTTCAGCGCTTCATATACCGTGTTCTCGCATTCTTCAGCATCGGGAACTTGGTAGACACCGAAGCCGATGATCGGCATTTTCACTCCGTTGTTCAAGGTTACGTTTTGCATATTAATTCCTCCCAATCAAATGTAAATCTGCAAACGGTAGCGTTACCCGGGAATCGGGCACCACAGCGGGGATTCCGCTTCTGTCCGATTTGCGTTACAATAATCCTAGCGCCTTCGTGTAACACGAAGTCAAGCCGTCTTCAATAATTTTTTTCCAAGGAGGATTGCACATGTATACGGTCCAAGATGCCGCCCTGATAACAGGACTCACCGAGCACGCCGTACGCTTTTACACGGATAAGGGCCTGGTGCCGAGCGTACAACGCAATAAGAACAACATTCGGCTGTTCGACGAAGAATCGATCAATTGGCTGTATGGCGTCAAATGCCTCAAGCAGACTGGGCTGCCGATTGAAAACATCAAAACGTACGTCGACCTCTGCCTCGAAGGTGATTCGACCGTTTCGCAGCGCTTCGCACTTATGATGGAGTATAGGGAAGCGGCGCTGGTTCAGCTCGAAGAAGCCAAACGCCGCGTTGCCCATTTGGAAGAAAAAGCCCTCCAATATCAGGCCATTCTGGAGCGCCGCATCCCGGACACGACCAATCCCGCCAAATGGGAAACAAATCGGGAGGACGCGGGCAGTTGTCCGGCATCCCGGTTAAAGAATCGCAGCCTTCCTGAAACCGAAGCTTCGGTCCAATGCCCAGCAGCCGCTTTACAGGAGCAGATCATCATTGTAACTTAAGTCTATCGATTGATTGTATCGTTCGCTTTTTTTCCATCACATGGGTTGTTAATGCCGATCGGAGTAAACTGAAGGAGACTTATCACGCAAAAACCCGAACAACGCTGTTCTGACAGCGTTGTTCGGGTCTTCTTTTTGACCTAAGTTTCCGGTCAAATTATAACGAGGTGGGCAAAAGAACTCCCCAATCATCGTTTCAGTTCGTTGCTTTCTTGTTATGCTTACGGTATAAATCCGGTGTTTTTCCTGTGAACTTTTTGAAGGAAACATAGAAGTAGCTCGAATTGATGAAGCCCACCCTCTCACCGATTCTGACTGCTGGCAGGTCGGTTTCTGTCAGCAGCTCCTTTACCTTTTGAAACCGAAGCCTTGCCGTATATTCCGAGAACGATTGGCTGGTCGCTGCTTTAAAAACCCTCCGAACA
The DNA here is from genome assembly GCF_025567575.1 of Paenibacillus baimaensis. Classification (NCBI taxonomy): domain Bacteria; kingdom Bacillati; phylum Bacillota; class Bacilli; order Caryophanales; family Paenibacillaceae; genus Paenibacillus; species Paenibacillus baimaensis. Next base: position 103,771 of record NZ_JAOQIO010000124.1, read on the forward strand.
TAGTTGGTAGACAACCCGGTAATGTCAACAAGCGTCTCAACCGACAAGTTAGGCTCCATATAATGCTGATTGATATGGCGCAGCATCGTATCTACGATTTGCTGATGTTTACCCGTTAATTTGATCTGCCCCCGATGCTCAACTTCAGTTTCCAGAGTTGTCGTAACCATCATCCTTTCAAAGCTCCAACCATAACCCCTTTTACAAAATATTTCTGTACAAAAGGATACATACACAAAATGGGCAAGGTTGCGACCACTATGGTTGCATATTTGATAGATTCACTGATCTGCACCGCTGTGTCGATGCTTCCACCACCGAGCATGCTGTCCGTGGAATTCGAGATGAGGATTTCTCTGAGAATCAACTGCAGCGGGAACAGATTGCGGTCCTTCAAAAACAAGGAGGCATAAAACCATCCATTCCATTTTTCCACCGCATAATACAGTGACATCACAGCAAGAACAGGTAACGATAGCGGGATAATAATACGGGTTAAAATCACAAAATGATTGGCGCCGTCGATCTTGGCGGATTCCTCCAGACTGTCAGGCACACTCATAAATGCGGTTCGCATAATGATCAGATTAAAGGTATTAACGGCAAAGGGCAAAATCAGCGCCCAGAGAGAATTCATCAGTCCGACATTTTTAACGATCAAATAAAAAGGAATCAGGCCTCCGTTAAAAAACATCGTCAACACGATGACAAAGATAAAGATTTTGTTCCAAAATACCTGCTTGCGCGACAGTACATAAGCGGTCATTGCTGTGATGCTCATACTGACTGCCAAAGCGGCAATGACCACAAAGATCGTATTGCCATAGCCGATAAGAATGTTCGGATTTCCGAACACTTTGTAATAGGCGTCCAGATGAAAGCCGAATGATTTGTACAGAAAGCCAGTGTGCTTCATCAGCTCCGTCCCATCACTAACCGAAGCAAGGATGACATAGATGATCGGATAGGCTGTAATGAGCATCAGACCCAGCATAACGATAATAATGAAGCCGTCGGTTAACGAATCCGAAAGTGACTTTTGGTTACCCATGTTTGGACACCCCTTACCACAAGCTGTTTTCACTCGTTTTGCGGCTAATATAATTAGCTGTGACCAGCAAAACCAGATTGATTAACGAATTGAACAAGCCAACCGCTGCGCTGAAACTCCAGTTGAACTCAATCAGACCTTTCCGATATACATAAGAGGCAATGACATCTGCCGTCTCGTAAATCGAAGGATTGTAGAGCAGAATGATTTTTTCAAAGCCAACATTCAGCAGGTTCCCCATACGCAGAATGAGCAGGATGGTAATCGTTGGCAGGATGCCCGGAATCGTAATATTGAGCATCTGCCGCCAGCGTCCAGCTCCATCGATTCGGGCTGCTTCATATTGCTCCTGATCAATGCCGCTTAAGGCTGCCAAATATATAATCGATTCCCAACCAAAATGCTGCCAAATCTCGGATAGTATATAGATCGGTCGAAAATAATTCGGATTTTGCAGCATCGTCTTACCGTCGCTGCCAAAATAACTAACTAGCGTATTAATCAGACCTCCGCTATTCGTGAAGTCCTTGATGATGCCGCAAACCACGATAAGTGAAATAAAATAAGGCATATACGTTACCGACTGAACGATACGTTTGAAGCCCTGACTTCTCAGTTCATTAATGAACAGAGCCAGGAGAATAGGAGCGGGAAAACCGAATATAAGGGAATACAAGCTGATGAGCAACGTATTTTTGAAAATACGCCAGAAATAAAAGCCGCTGAAAAAATCCTGAAAATTCGCAAGTCCCACCCATTCGCTGTTCATAATTCCATTCGATGGTGTGTACTCCTTAAACGCTATTATAGCACCATACATAGGACCATAATGGAAAATAATGTAATATATCAATGCAGGCAGCATCATGACATAAAGAAGCTTATTGCGTATCAGATCATTAAGGAGGAACTTCCTCCAATTCGTTTTTTTGATGACATTCTGCATGATACTCACCTTCCCTACCAAGACTTGATGAAGAAGACAGAAGAGATGAATAGCATCTTCTCTCCTCTGCCCTCCGTAAATTTCCTATCTCTTGTTATAGCGTTCCAATGCAGCCTGTTCAATCTGAATGGCGCGATCAATCTTGAGTGCTTTTAATTTGTCAAGGAACTTATCGTAGGAATCCAGCGTATCTGTCCCCAACACAATCTTGATCGTGGTTTCGTCGACCAGCGTATTCACTTCGGTCATAATCTTGGCCAGCTCCGAGCTTTCTTCCGGTGTCGGGGAAATCGGAGGCAGCATGTATTTGTCCACATCGGTTTTGAACCAGGTCGTAACAGCCTCCTGCTGCTGTGGAAGCGCTGCGAATTGCTCATAATAACGTCTGTCCTGAATGGTCGGACCACCTGTTGACCTTGTATAGAGACCGAGATTCAAGCTGTAATCCTTCTTAATCATATCCGAATATGTAGGATAGTTATTTTTCATATCATAGCTGACGCCTGGAACTCCGAAGTTATAGAATAACATGCCTTCTTCGCTAAAGCCGTAGTCGAGCAATTGAACCGCCAGCTCCTGATTTTTGCTTTTTGGTGAGATCGCATACGTTCCGCCGCTTGGTGCTGTGTAATCCTTTTGGCCGAACATCGGAATATCGCCTTTTTTCAGTACCGGATACGGGGCTCCAATGACATTATACTTGGGATCCTTGTCCTTCATTGCCGTCAGCCACTTGCCGATACCTCCACCTGCCAAGGCATAAGTCGCTCCGGATTTACCCGATGTCATATTGGCATCCCTGATTTTCCCCTCAATGGTTGCGATGTCCTTATCCAGCAAGCCATCAACGTACCATTTGCGCATGGTAGCCAAAAATTCCTTGTAGCCCGGCTGCGCAGGTCCGAATATGACTTTGCCATCCTTCAAGGAAAAGCCGCGTGTTACCCCGTAAGCTCCAACAAAAGCACCCGTGCCCAGGTCATCAAATACGCGTGGAACACCGCTTATAAAGGTCAGTGGAGCCGCTGCTCCCTTCTTCTCCTTGAAAGCTTTCAGCACGATATACCATTCGTCAATCGTCGTAGGTACCTGTAAGCCAAGATCATCCAGCCAATCCTTACGGATAATCGGCCCACCATATGTTTTCAGCCAATCATCACCTCGTATGAAGGGAAAACCGTAATAGGTACCGTTATCTGTTTTAATTTGTTTGTCCACATCTGGGTGCGCTTTCAAATACTTTTTCAGGTTAGGTGCAAATTTGTCTATCAGATCGTTAAGCTTTAAGGTGTTGCCATCTTTAATCGCTTTCTCGGGTCCGCCGGGGTAATCGTTCAAAAAATTCCATTCGATGATATCGGCGTATTCACCGGATGCAAACATCACATTAAGCTGCTCCTTGGCCTGATTGACGGCGGGTGAAATATACTTTTCTTTAATTCCCGTCCTTTTCGCTAATTCCTGAAAGACCGGCCAGTTGTTCACATCCGGAATGGCCGCCAATTGTCCGGCTCCAGCAACGTACCAGTGCGTAATGACCTTATCCGTTTTGATGGGATACGTACCAGCGGTTGTTGCCGTTGTCGTTGTAGGCGTTTTCGTTTCTGCAGGTGTACTGCCCGGTGCTGGGGTCGCCTCTTTGGAACAAGCAGCAAGCAGCAAACTGCCTCCCATAAGCCCTGTTGTGAGTACAGCAAAAGACCTTTTCACTTTGTTGTTCATGTATACAATGACCTCCTTGTTTACTGGTAACCCTGTTAAGACTTACCATCCGATTATGCCTCTATACAGCAGGTCATGGAACCCTCAATATATCCAAAATCATGCTCAAAATGTTTTATATTGACCAGGCGTTATCCCTTCAAATTTTTTAAACAGGCGCATAAAGGTATTAAGATCATTAAACCCGCTCAGATTGGCAACCTCCTGTAAAGGAATATTCCCTTCTCTTAAAAGGCTTTTCGCCTTCTCAATTCGAATTTTATTAATATAGTCCAATAACCCCTCACCGGAATGGTCTTTAAACAGCTTGGATACATAAGTCGGCTTCATTTGAAATGAGTCTCCGATCATCGATATATTCAAGTTGGCATCCGCATAATTTTCCTTCACAAATTTGATAATTTTTTGCAGAAACTCACCCAATCCATCGTCCTTCAGTCTTAACTTATTAGCCTCCAGCTTCGCGGCTGTAAGACGACAAACCTCCTCCAACATGACCAGTAATTGCTGGTGCATATCGGCTACAGTTTGGGAATGGGTCAACTCTTCAATCGCCTGCGGATTGTTGTGAAAAAAAGTCTCTTGTATATCCATATCCCCGATTTCATTCATCGTTTTAATAAACGTACTCACGAGATTAAAAAATAAACATTTGGCAAGCTCCACTGTCATGACCGATGGATGGAAATTGCGTTCAATGATTTCATTTAATGACGCCCTTGCTTTATTCACATCGCCGGCTTTAACATAATTAATGAGCTGCTGCTCAATTTGCAGAGGGTAATAGTAACCCGCCTTCAATTGTGAGGGGTCACCCTTTCGAATCTTTTCATACCTAATAATTTCATGTTTGCCGCGTATCAGCTTATATTCCATGGCATCGAGTGCTTCATTGTAGGCTTCCGGAATTTCAAGCTTCGAGGTGTGAAAGCCGCTAATGGAAATGGTAACCTCAATCTCAAAATGCTTCTTCAGAAAGCTTTGTGCCTCTCGTGCTATAGGTTCCAGTCGATCAGCCGTATCTTTCGAATCTTGCTGGCGAATATTGATTAAACAAGCCATCATATCGTCCACCTCAGCCATGTATCCCGTATGCTGCTGATTGACCAGTTCCTCGACTACATTCGTCACAATAAATTGCAGCAGCTTATATTTATCGGCAACCTTCAGATGATGAGCCTTCTTAAAGAACAGCTCGCTATCCTCCAAATAAAACAGCATCACGCAAAAATTTTCCGAGTCAAATTCAAGCTCAAACGAAGGCTCAGCCTCTTCCAGGGAAAGCTGGGCATCCATGCGTCCCTTCAGCAATCTGGAAATCCAGTGTGACCGTAGCTGATTTTGCTGCTGCTTCAAACGGACATTCGTTTGCTCTTTCTCGTTCACTGTATCCACAAAGGCGTTTTGAATGAAATGGAACTCGTTGCCGGATTTCTGCTCCGCTCCAAAGTACAGCGTCATCGATTGCATGATCGAATCCAACGGCTTATAGTTTCTGCGCAAGAAAAATACAGTGAGGATGCAACCGCCAAGCACACTGAATACAATACTGTAAGCGGCTACATTTCTTACATAAGCAGAAGCTGTCCACACCAGATTACCGGGAACAACCATCAAGTAGGATAATTTTGAATTATAAGACTTAATATAAAAAAATTGCGATTTGATTCCGTGATAGTTGCCATATACATTGCCTGAGGTTTCAAGAATTTGGCTGACTGGTGATAAATCGATCTCCTTTGTCGTATTCGAGACCAGGACCTGTTTATTTTCATTGAGTATAAATAAATCCCCGCCGTTAAATTGACCCACGCTGGAAATGGTATGTAACAGCTTGTTCGTATCAATCATCACCACAATAGAACCTACCGATTTGTCGTTGCTATCCGCAGGAAAAGGACTTATAAAGCTTACATAGCTCTGCTTACGTCCTGCTTCATTGATACGACTTGTATACATCGTTTGCCGCTGCTTTAAATTGCTGATCTTATGGGTCCACGCCCCAAAGCTCAACTCACTGCCGCTGTACAAATCCGCATAAAGCAAGCTCGAAGGCTTGTAGACCATTGGAGTTATCACAATATCACCCGTTGACCAGTAAATGTAATATTCATCAATATTGGAAAAGGTTGAGCGGTATCTGCCCAAGTCCTGCGTAATCCCGTACAGCTCATAACGAAAATCGTCACGCGCAAACTTGTTGGAATAAAATAAATCATGCACCTTTACATTGGAATACATTTCATTAGTCAAGCGATTGACCTGCGCAATTTCATTATCTATAGCATCCTGCATCTGCTTCAGCAGTGTATCATTAGCTCTTTGAATCTGTTCATCAATGGTATTTTGTGCCTCCCAATACAGCGCAGCGCTGAATAATACGGGTACGAATAACACGACGATATACGAAATCAACCAGGTTATAATGACACTTCTCCGGTTTGACAGCATTCTTTTTAGATTCAAGCAGCTTTCCCCCTCTATGAATGATCATAGCTATATTTAACATAACCGATTTGAGGTGCTGGGAAAAGTTTGATTTTTAACACTTTGATCAAATATTCATTGCAACAACAAAAAGGTGGCGATCTATTTGATCACCACCCCTGCTTCTATTCACATACGCAATTAACCTTTCATTAAGGGTTTGGTTATTAGCAATCCCGGCCGTTTCCTTCTTTCCCAATTGACGAGCACAATTCCCACACAGATGAGCGCACCGCCGACTCCCACATACCACTGAACCTGTTCGCCGAGCAGCAGCCAGCTGGATAGAAGACCAAAAAGGGGTACGAGAAACAGAAAAGTGCTTGTTTTGGCAGGATCACCATTGCGCAGCAGGTAGTACCATAACGAGAACTGAACGATTGAGCCCATAATCGCAAGCCATAGCACAATGGATACCGATGTAAAGGTCATATGAAAATAAGGCTGCTCCGTGAGTGCACTTAAAATAAACAAAGCGACTCCACCCGCTATCATCTGATAAGCGGCCAGGACATTGATATCGAATGCTGGCCCCCATCGTTTTACCAGCAGTGTGGACACAGCAAAGAACAAGGCTCCCGCGAAGCTAATAAACGATCCTGGTTGAATATCCATATGCAGTCCAAAAGTGAACACGACACCTATAAAACCAATGGCAACGCCTATCCACTGATGACCACGATATACAGCGCCGGTAAACAAGGTCCCGAGTATAATGACAAGCAGTGGATTCGTACATGTAATAATTGAGGATTCGCCCGAGGTAATCCATCGCATACTGAAATAGGCACATCCCATCACACCTGCGGACTGGAACAGACCAATTATAGACACCTGCAGCCACTGCTTGCCTCCACGCGGCCGTGGTTTCCTGCTGATGATAAGTGCAAGCAGCACTCCTGCCAATACGAACCGAATGCCCATAAGGAAAAAAGGCGGTGCATAAGCCATGCCAAGCTTGCCAACCGGAAAGGCAATCCCCATTATAAAAGTTGTCAATACCACAAGTCCGATATATTTGATTTTGCTCATAATACAAGCCTCCAATTGCTTTGCTGCTGAGTTGGGTTATCGTCTCTTTCAAAAGCATGTTTGCGGTTATAAGGTTTGTCCGCAATCGATGGTTAATATTTGCCCAGTCATTGATTCCTGCTCTAAAGCCGTACAAATCAGCCTGGCAATGTCCTCTGGGGTGGAGATGTGCTGGAGCAGCACGTTTTTACTTAACCGATTCATCTTCTCTTCCCGTCCTTCCCACCATCTGGTTGCGACAGCTCCGGGTGCGACACAGTTTACTCGAATTTGCGGAGCCAATGCGTGAGCCAATGATTTGGTAAGTCCATGCACAGCTGCTTTGGATACTGCATAGGGGAGTGATGAGCCTGAACCGGTTAGTCCGGCGATGCTCCCAACATTGACGATTGCTCCTTGATGATTGTGCTTCATCCATGGAGCGGCAGCACGTGCACAATTAAACATGCCTTTAACATTAACCGCGTACAGCTCATCCCATACCTCATCTGTTGCTGCTTCCAGATCGTCAAGCGCGATGTGTTGAGTAATACTCGCATTATTAACAAGCAAATCAACAGTTCCGAACTGTTGGACAATGGCTACGACCATAGCGCGCACTTCCCGGTCATTGGACACATCGGCTTGAACAGACATGGCACGACCACCCGTGCTTAGAATCGTTTGCACCGTTTCATCAGCGTCTGTCTTGGACCTCGAATAGTTCACTGCTACCCAGGCTCCCCGTTCTGCCAATGCTATACTCGTTGCCCTGCCAATTCCTGTTCCTCCGCCAGTAACTAAAGCGACTTTATTATGCACATTCATATTTGGATCCTCCCTAATGTCTTAATCGGTTTAGAATGATTGTAACGGAGGATTGATTTTATGTATAATGATTGTTAGAGATACTGGGTATCACAATTTATGATATCAAGAATCCGATTGAAAATAGATCAATCGGATTGGGAGGTTTGTAGCTATGGAGAGTTCAGATTTACGCGTGTTTCAAATGGTCGCCCGGGAGGGCTCGATTACCAAAGCGGCACAAAGGCTCGGTTATGTTCAATCCAATGTGACCGCAAGGATTCAGCAGCTGGAGTCGGAGCTGGCAACCATCTTGTTTTTTCGTCACAATCGGGGGATGACACTTTCTTCGAGCGGCAAGACCTTACTCACCTATACAGACAAAATTGTCGGTCTGTTGGATGAAGTGACATTGGCACTCACCTCGTCTAGTGAACCGAGTGGTCCGCTCGTCATTGGCTCCACGCAGACCGCTGCCGCCGTCAGACTGCCAAAGCTGTTAGCCTCTTATTACAAGCAGTATCCTGGTGTACTGCTGTCACTAACGACCGGGCATTCGCAATATTTGATGGAGAAGGTACTCCATTATGAGCTGGATGGAGCCTTCATAGGCTGCAAATGTAATCATCCTGACTTGCAATCGGTGCCGGCATTTGATGAGGAGCTCGTTATCGTCTCTACTCCTGCAGTCATCCAGCTCGATGAAGCTGTAACCAAACCCATTCTCGTGTACAGCACCGGATGCTCTTATCGGGAAGTGCTGAATCAGTGGCTTCAGTCCATTGGCATAACGCAGCCGATCATTATGGAGTTTGGTACACTGGAAGCGATTATTGGTGGTGTATCGGCAGGGCTTGGTGTCTCTCTGCTGCCCAAATCCGTCATAAACAAGCACGAAACGGAAGGCACTGTCCGTACACATGCTATTCCCGATTCGTACCGTCATATGCAAACCGAGTTCATTACACGAAAGGACTCATTTGTGAGCAGCGCTTTGAATGCCTTTATGTGCACATTGCCCCATGCTCAGCATGTAGCTGAAACGAATGAATAAAAAGGGAAACTGCATGTTCTCAATCGGATTTCATCGCTTTTGCCAGCGCGTCGAGCTTTAGGATCGTATTCCAATTGCGTGTTGTCGCAGAATCTTCAAATTTTGGAATATGACTTGCAAGCTTGGAATCCAATATGCTTTGACGGAACCATAAATAAAGATCTCGGCCTTGAATCTGGAATTCATCTTTTTCACTTTGGATTCGGGATAAGTAGATAATTTGGTCCTCGGTAGGTGCCTGGAGCAGAAAAGAGACATGAATACTTTCCCCTGCCAGCAAGGTATCTAGGGAGAATGGACAATATTCAATCATCTGTTCCAGCTCCTGAGCCGTCCTCAATACTACTGTCAGCGCAATACCATAATCCCTGTGAACTGCTTGCTCGATTTGTTCACGCAAGACTGCTTCACTTAATTGAGATTCGAACAAAACATTCCCGCTATTAATATAGGTTTTCACACGTTCCAGACCCAATGCTTCAAACGAGTATTTCAATTCTGCCATCTTTATCTTGTTCTTGCCTCCTACGTTAATGCCGCGCAATAATGCGATATATATAGTCATTGCTTTCCTCTTTTCTTTAAATCATTCTGCCCAAAAGGTACATTCAGCGAACATTGTGCATCCTTATCAAAGAAATGAGCCGCTCCTGTTCCCTCCAGAAATGCTGAGCGTCCTCAATCCCGATTTGTTGAAATTGTATGCGATCACCTGGTTTTCTTTGAGCCAGATATGGAATATCTACGCCGATTACGACACCGATCTGGGTGTAGCCTCCTGTCACCTGGCAATCTGACATCAATATAATCGGTTGGCCATCGCCTGGCACCTGTATGGAGCCGATTGTAACTGCACCCGAAATCATATCTGCACCCGACTTATGCGTCAACTGCGGGCCCTTGAGCCTGTAACCCATACGATCCGATTCATTCAGAATGCCGTAGGAATCAGAAACAAAAGTATCCAATGACGTCTCGATGAAACGATCAGATTGCGGACCGGGAATAAATCGGATAGGACGTTCTGTCACAAAATCAGGTCTATAAGCTGCAGGCAAGCTTCTCCCTGTAACCAAAGCCCGATCTAAACGCGGCTCCCCTTCACCTATATCCAGCCTATCCCCCTCCTTTAGACTTCTTCCCTCCAATCCTCCATAGCCACCGCGAATGAATGTTGAACGGCTCCCCATAATCAGAGGCACATCGATTCCGCCTTTTATTGCCACGTAGGAGCGGCAGCCATGCTTCATATGACCAAATTGGAGAATATCCCCTTCGGAAACAAGGATCGTTTTCCACATTCCAATTGCGGTACCATTAAGTCTTGGGGCAAGGTCTCCTCCCGTTACTGCAATCACGCCGTCGACTAGAAATTTCAAATGAGGACCGATCAACGTAACTTCCAATGCCGCCTCATTCTCCCCATTGCCCACAAGAAGATTGGCTAATCGCAGGGAGAACCTATCCATGGCTCCACACGTATTCACACCATACATCCGATAATCCGTTCTGCCCAAGTCCTGTACGGTAGTTAGTAATCCCGACTTCAAGATTTCTATTCCTGCCATTGTTCAGTCCACTCTTTTCGTGTAAGTTCATTCCAGCCCTCAGCGTCGGAAGCTGTTATGGCTTCAAACTTGATATAATCCCCCGCCCTGAATAAACTGGGTGGATTCGAGTAAGGATCAAACGTATTTAGTGGTGTCCTTCCAATAATATGCCAGCCTCCTGGTGAAGAGACGGGATAAATACTCGTTTGCCGATTAGCTATAGCAATTGAGCCCTTCTCCACCTTTACACGCGGATTTGTGCGCCGCGGCAGCGATAACCGGCTATCAATATCTCCACAATAAGGGAAACTCGCAATGAAACCAAGCATGTAAATCAAATAGGTTTCATCGGAATGCATACGAACGACTTCTTCAGGACTCAGCCCTACTGTATCAGCTACGTAATCCAGATCCTGCCCGTAATCTCCACCATACACAACGGGTATGTGCAGCACTCTACCCTTGGGACCCACCGAATCAAGCTTAGTCGTATCCATTTGCTGCAACTCAGTTACCAATTGCCGATAACGAATTAGAATGGGATCATAACTGATCGAAATACTGCAAAAAGAAGCTACAACCTGTCGGATTCCTTTAATCCTGGCTGCCTGAATGACTTGTACATACTGATGAATATAAAGATTCAGCTCCATCAACACTTCCTGACCAAATTGTAGAAGAACAACCTGGTCACCCAGTGGCAAATAGGCTGGCCCTTCCATTGAAAGCAGCATATGACCGTCCCCCCGCAGATTTTATAGATGATATAAGCGAACAAGTACCCCAGGAGCAGTGTCCCAGGGTACTTGTTCCAGTTATTAGAGCTTAATTGCAGAGCTATGTTACATGCTTACGTTGTGAAAATTTTATGATAACCTTGAGGCTGGGATCTGGAGTCCTCTTCCAGGCTGTCATCCCCAGTTAACCAGTTGCGTATCATCGTTAAGAGATGGGCACTATTTACCGGTTTCGTAATATAGTCAGAGGCTCCTGCTTCCAGACACTGCTCCCGATCTCCCTTCATGGCTTTGGCTGTCAAGGCAATAATAGGCAAATCCTTGAACTCAGGCTTTTCACGTATAGCTCGTGTAGTTTCATATCCATCCATTACTGGCATCATAATATCCATCAATACGATCTGAATATCGGGATTTTGCTGCAAAATAGTAATGGCATCATTACCATTCTCCGCCGCATACACCTTCATGCTGTGACGCTCCAATATCGTGGTCAGGGCAAAGATATTACGTATATCGTCATCGACAACAAGCACCTTTTTGGATTCGATCATCGCATCAGACTGTAAATGCTTTACGAGCGTTTCCCGCGGCCCTTCTGGAAGGTTCTCGGCCTTACGATGCAGGAACAAGCTTGTCTCATCCAAGATTTGGATCGGTGACTTGATTTCCTTTACAACGGCTGTTTTCATTAGATCTTCCAGATCGTTTGCTTCTTCAACTGTGTGTTTTCTGCTTGGATTGATAACAATAGGAAGATATTTGTTTTTGGAGCTCTTTTGCATTTCGCGAACCAGCTGAATGAATTTCATATCCGTCAAGTCATTGTCTACCAGCACACAATCAAAGCTTTTCGTTTTAAATTGATTAAGTGCCTTACGGGACGTGTCCACTGCCGTGATCTTAATGTCCTTATTATCAATCATGCTTACAAATTCTTTACGTCTTTGCTCATCACGTACCACTACTAACAGCTGACGAACCGTTTTATCCGCAAAGCTGTTCAGCTTATCGAGAGCATTGTCCAGATCTTCCTTCGTTACCGGTTTGCAAATGTAATCAAAGACGCCCTTCTGCATCAGTTGAATGACATCCTCCTCGACCGAGATGACACATACCGGAATGTCACGGACACTCATATCATTTTTGAGATGCTCAATGACAAGCCACCCGTCCGTATCCTTCAGATGCAAATCGAGAGTAATAGCGACTGGCTTATACTGACTAACAAGCTCCAGTACATTTGAGCCTTTATTAGTGATGATCGCTTTGATCCCTTTTTTGTGAAGTACATCCAGCAAAATTTCGTTGAATTTCTGATCATCTTCAATAATTACGAATACACGATCTCCAGGCTGAATGTCGTCCCGATCATCGATAATCAATTCCTCTATATTATTCTGGTAGCTGCGGTTCCGCTTCAATGGAGTTACATCTATGACTTCCGGGATATACTTCTGCTTCACATCGGAATCCGGCACATCGACATCCAAAGGCAGATAGAGGTTAAAGGTACTTCCTTTACCTGCTATACTGAACAGAGTCAGTTCACCGCCGAGCATGGTCGCAATTTCCCGTGATATGGCTAACCCCAGACCTGTCCCCCCGTATTCCCGATTCGTACTGCCGTCCGCTTGCTGGAAGGCTTCAAAAATAATTTGCTGCTTTTCCTTCGGAATTCCAATTCCTGTATCACTAACTGAGAAGCACAATACCATTTTGGCTCGATTCAGCAGATCATGATCAGGACTCCAATCATTCAATGCTCTGCGGATCAGCAGCATGACCTGACCTTGCTCCGTGAATTTGAACGCATTGGACAATAGATTTTTCAGAATCTGCTGAAGCCTTTTGGAGTCGGTCAATATGGTTTTAGGTACATTGGGTTCGATCTTGATCAAATAATCAAGTCTCTTGTTATCGATCATATGGCGGAAGGTACGATCCAATCCGTCGGTAATCTCTTTAATTGAGGTTTCGTTGAATTCAGGTGTAACCGTTCCCGACTCGATCTTGGATAAATCCAGGATATCGTTGATCAGATTGAGCAGATCGAATCCAGAGTCCTGAATCGTTTTGGCAAATTTCACCTGGATATCGGTCAGGTTCTCATCCGGATTATCGACAAGCTGTTCGGCGAGCAGCAGCAGCGAATTAAGTGGTGTTCTCAGCTCATGCGACATATTGGCCAAAAACTCCGATTTGTATTTGGAAGTCAGCACCAACTGCTCGGCTTTTTCCTCCAGGAAGCGCTTCGCTACCTCGACCTCATTGTTTTTGCTTTCCACCTCTGCCTTTTGAATAACGAGCAGCTTGGCTTTATCCTCCAGCTCTTCGTTAGTCGTTTGCAGCTCATTTTGCTGTTTCTGAAGCTCTTCGGTCAGAGATTGCGACTGCATCAACAGCTCCTCCGTCCGTTGGTTCGCCTGCATCGTGTTAATCACGATTCCGATGGATTCCGTCAATTGATCCAGGAAAGCCAGATCGATTTCGCTGAAGGCACGGAAGGAAGCCAATTCCAGGACAGCCAAGACCTGTTCCTCGAATATAATCGGGAGCAGCACAATATTAAGCGGTGTCGCTTCTCCCAAGCCTGAGGAGATCATCACATAATCAGATGGTACATTGGTTAGCAAAATCCGTTGATTCTCGATCAGACACTGCCCGACAAGACCCTCGCCTGCACGGAATTCATTCGATAGATGCTTACGCTGATGATAGGCATAGCTCGCAAACAGCTTCAATACAGGGACGCCGCTTACAGGCTCGTTAATATAAAAGACACCATGCTGCATAGATACCAACGGAGCCAGCTCACTCAAGATCATCCGGCACACGGCAAACAGGTCACGTTGACCCTGCAGCAGTCGGGAAAACTTCGCCAGGTTGGTTTTCAGCCAATCCTGTTCCGTGTTGATTCGGGTCGTTTCCTTCAGATTGCGAATCATTTCATTCATGTTATCTTTCAGCGTTGCTAATTCACCGGCTGTAGCGACATCAATGGTTCTGGACAAATCACCCTTCGTAACGGCCGTCGCCACGTTAGTGATCGCTCGAACCTGTGTAGTCAGCGTACTCGCCATATAGTTAACGTTGTCCGTTAAATCACGCCAGGTTCCCGCGGCACCCGGAACGTTCGCTTGCCCACCCAGTTTACCTTCCGCGCCTACCTCACGAGCAACTGTCGTAACCTGGTCGGCGAAGGTAGCGAGCGTATCGATCATATTATTGATCGTATCCGTCAACTCTGCGATTTCACCTTTGGCTTCCACTGTCAGCTTCTGCTTCATATTACCATTGGCAACGGCGGTTACGACCTTCGCGATTCCCCGCACCTGATCGGTTAAGTTCGTCGCCATAATATTAACGTTATCCGTCAAGTCCTTCCAGATCCCGCCTACGCCACGCACCTGGGATTGACCGCCAAGCTTGCCGTCCGTACCTACCTCACGGGCCACACGAGTAACCTCGGAGGCAAAAGAATTCAGTTGATCCACCATCGTATTGATTGTGTTTTTCAGTTCAAGCAATTCACCTTTAACATCTACGGTAATTTTTTTGGAAAGATCGCCATTGGCAACTGCTGTCGTCACTCCGGCAATATTGCGCATCTGAATGGTCAGGTTGCTCGCCATGTAGTTAACAGTGTCCGTTAAGTCCTTCCAGGTGCCGCCTACGCCTTTAACCTGCGCCTGACTGCCCAGCTTCCCTTCCGTACCTACCTCACGGGCTACACGCGTAACCTCGGAAGCAAACGTTGAGAGCTGATCCACCATCGTATTGATTGTGTTTTTCAACTCAAGGATTTCCCCCTGAACGTCTGCCGTAATTTTCTTCGACAGGTCGCCGTTCGCTACTGCTGTGGTGACGACTGCGATATTCCGCACCTGATTCGTCAAATTGGACGCCATGTAGTTAACGCTTTCTGTCAGATCGCGCCATGTACCGGCAACGCCTGTAACCTGAGCTTGTCCACCCAGCATCCCAAGCGTACCCACCTCACGGGCTACACGCGTAACCTCGGAGGCAAACGTCGAGAGCTGCTCCACCATTGTATTGATCGTGTTTTTCAATTCCAAAATTTCACCGCGCGCATTAACGGTAATCTGCTTGGATAGATCACCCTTCGCTACTGCCGTTGTGACTTCCGCTATGTTACGCACCTGGTCGGTCAATGTACCCGCCATGAAGTTAACGTTGTCCGTTAAATCCTTCCAGGTACCCGATACGTCCTTAACGTCGGCTTGTCCGCCCAGCTTCCCTTCCGTCGACACCTCACGCGCTACACGAGTTACCTCAGAGGCAAACGTCGAGAGCTGCTCCACCATCGTATTGATTGTGTTTTTCAGTTCCAAAATCTCGCCGCGCGCATTAACGGTAATTTGCTTCGACAGATCACCTTTTGCAACCGCTGTCGTAACTTCCGCTATGTTCCGTACCTGATCGGTCAATGTACCCGCCATGAAGTTAACGTTGTCGGTTAAATCCTTCCATGTGCCCGATACGTCCTTAACATCTGCTTGTCCGCCCAGCTTCCCTTCCGTGGACACCTCACGCGCTACCCGAGTTACCTCAGAGGCAAAGTTACTGAGCTGATCGACCATCGTATTAATCGTGCTTTTCAGCTGCAGGATTTCACCCTTGGCATCTACGGTTATCGTTTTTGACAAATCACCCTTCGCAACGGCTGTGGTCACTTCCGCTATGTTCCGTACCTGATTCGTTAAATTACTGGCCATGTAGTTAACGCTTTCTGTTAAATCTCTCCATGTGCCGTCAACTCCGCTTACCTCTGCCTGTCCACCCAGTATCCCTTCCGTGCCTACCTCACGGGCCATCCGGGTTACCTCGGAAGCAAATGTAGACAACTGGTCTACCATCGTATTGATTGTATTTTTCAGCTCAAGGATTTCACCCTGTACATCTGCTGTTATTTTTTTGGATAGATCTCCATTGGCAACCGCGGTGGTAACAACTGCGATATTACGCACCTGATTCGTCAAGTTGGAGGCCATATAGTTAACGCTTTCCGTTAAATCTCTCCACGTGCCGGATACACCCTTAACATCTGCTTGTCCGCCCAGCTTTCCTTCCGTACCTACCTCACGGGCAACCCGTGTAACCTCGGAAGAAAAAGTCGACAGCTGATCCACCATCGTATTGATCGTATTTTTGAGCTCCATGATCTCGCCTTTGGCATTAACGGTAATTTGCTTGGATAAGTCGCCATTCGCAACCGCCGTGGTCACTGCAGCTATGTTACGCACCTGATCCGTTAAATTGCTAGCCATATTGTTAACACCGTCGGTAAGATCCTTCCAAGTACCCGATACACCTTTAACATCCGCCTGACCACCCAGCTTGCCATCTGTACCTACCTCGCGCGCTACCCGTGTGACTTCCGAAGCAAAGGTGCTGAGCTGATTCACCATCATATTAATGTTGGTTGCCGTTCTTTGAAATTCCCCTGTCAGTGCGCGTCCTTCGAACTCTAGCTCGACCTTTTGCGACAAGTCTCCCTGGGCTACCGCGTTTATAACACGCACCATCTCACTGGTCGGCTGAATCAGGTCAATGACGAGACCATTAAGCGATTCGACTACGGTGTCCCATGAGCCGCCCGTATTTTTGTGTGAGAATCTTCGGGAGAGCTGCCCTTCCTTACCTACAACCTTGGCCACGGTCTGAACCTCGGTCACAAGGTTTTCCTGCATATCCATGATCTCGTTGAATGTATCAGCAATCTTGCCTGCAACACCTGTGTGATCATAAGGTAATCGATAAGAAAAGTTACCTTTTTTCAGTGCCATTAACGCATTAAGAAGCTCTCCAGTATCCAATACATCTTTGACCGATTCTCCATTCCATTCCTGCTCCGGCATTGTCAAGGTCCTTTCTATCCATAAATTTATAATCAGGTAAATGAGTTCCTTTTTCAGTTCGATCCAATGTGTAAGTTCCAGGCACAATAGTAGAGGAAATAAAGACACTAATACCCTATATTCTACACATTTTTACCCATAGTTACAAACCTCCTAGGTCCTTAAATGTGTAAAATGACACAATAAAAAAGAAGCCCATTTCGGCCCCTTTTTTAAGCAACAATTGGTGTAATTATCAGTCTTGGATCGATAGACCTATAGTAAGAATTCAGAGCTTTATTCCAATTTGGCACTCGTATAATCGTGGATAAGATCCATCTTCTGCTGCCATGCCTTGGCGCTTAGGTCAACCAGATACACCTCCGGATTGAGCTTCCGCAAATATTCCGGCCAAAACTGGGTAAGCTGCTGACGGTGGTATTCGCGAATTTGCTCCAGTTCAGGAAGCTCATATACCTGTTTGCCAGCTTGAAAAATCGGCTTGAGCAGTTGAACCGCGTCATAATTGTCAACATATTTGAATAAGTAAGGATGCAGCTTGTCGTACAGCTTCAGTCTCTTACCCTGTAATACTTCCGTTTCCCCAATAAGAGTCACACAATCGGCTTCTGCTTTACCGGTTTGCTTGCTTATAAGCCGATAAGCTTCCTTGATGCCAGGAGTGGATACCTTCTCGGGATTTCCCGAAATTTTGATCACAGGGACGAAAGCTCCCGCTTTTTCACGCGCAACGAGCTTGTACACACCTCCGAGAGAAGGTTGATCAGCAGCCGTAATCAGCTGTGTACCTACCCCCCAGCTATCAATCCGGGCTCCCTGAGCCTTAAGATTGAATATGATGTTCTCATCAAGATCGTTCGAAGCCACAATCTTTACGTAAGGCAAGCCCGCTTCATCGAACATCGTCCTTGCCGTCTTCGAGAGGTACGCCAAATCTCCGCTGTCCAGCCGAATCGCAGACATCCTTTTTCCTTGCTGCTCCATCCATTTGGCAACCTTGATCGCATTGGGAACTCCATATCTCAACGTATCGTACGTATCCACAAGCAGCGTCACCTGATTTGGCAGCGCTGCGGCATAATGGCGAAAAGCCTCTTCCTCCGTATCATGGTCCTGTACCCACGCATGAGCATGTGTACCTTTTGAAGGTATCCCGAACAGCATCCCTGCCCGCATATTCGAGGTCGCATCGAAACCGGCAATGTAAGCAGCCCGTGCCCCCCATATTGCAGCATCCGCTTCCTGGGCTCTGCGAGTCCCGAATTCCATTAACGTATCCTCGGGGGCAACCTGACGAATCCGCGAAGCCTTGGTCGCAATCAAGGTTTGGAAGTTCATAAAATTCAACAGTGCCGTCTCGACAAGCTGCGCTTCAAATATTTTTCCTTCCACACGGATCAGCGGCTCGTTAGCGAACACAATCGTTCCTTCAGGAACTGCGCTAATATTGCCTGTAAAGCGGAAGCCGCGCAGCTTTTCGAGGAAAGCCGGATCATATTCTTCCTCCTGCTCCTGTAAATAACGGATCGTTTCCTCATCAAATTGCAAATGGTTTATATAGTTAATAATTCGCTCGAGTCCGGCAAATACAGCATAACCATTACCAAAAGGGAGCTTGCGGAAAAAAGCCTCGAATACCGCTTGATGGGAATCCGTTCCGTTCTTCCAATGCGCATACATCATATTAATCTGATATTTATCCGTGTGCAGTGTCAAGTTATCATACGACATTTACAACCTCTCCTTCCACCACTCATCGTACACAGTGACAGCGGCATTCCGCTTGTGCTCGGTCCTTTGATAGCGTCGTTCAATAATATCCTTGGCAGCATCGGACAGCACTCCGCCTTCCAGATACGTATCGATTTCCTCATAGGTTACACCCAGGGCAACTTCATCCGGCAGACCCGGCTTCAAATCCTCAAGGTCCGCCGTCGGCTTCTTCAAATAGAGCAGCTCCGGACATCCCAAATGCTTGAGCAATTCCTTACCCTGACGCTTATTTAAGCCAAATATAGGGGCTGCATCGCAGGCACCATCACCATGTTTGGTAAAAAAACCGCTGACGGCCTCTGCCGCATGATCGGTTCCCAGTACCAGCATCCGGTAGTGGGCAGCCAGATCATACTGCACCTTCATCCGTTCTCTGGCTTTAATATTTCCCTTCAGAAAATCGCTCAGCTTCTCACCTGTCGCTTGCTCAAACTGGGCTGCTGATGCATCCACAGCAGGTTGTATATTGACAGTAATGTTTTTCGAAGGTTGAATGAAGGATAAGGCCATCTGTGCATCCGCCTCATCCTGCTGCACGCCATAAGGCAATCTGACTGTAATGAATCGATACCCTTCTCCGGCAATACCAGTAGGATCGGTTATCTCTTGATTCAGCTCATCTACAGCAATTTGCGCTAGCTTGCCCGTAAGTGTCGAATCCTGCCCTCCTGAAATACCGAGAACATAACCCTCCGCCTTGGTGGACAGCAAATAGCTTTTCAAAAAATCGACCCTGCGGCGAATTTCCTGGTCAGCATCAATCCTGGGAAGAACATGCAGCACTTCTTGAATGTGTTGTTGTACAGTTGGTTTGGTCAATATCTTCATCCCCTATATGATAAAATAGTTGCTCCAAGCGTATGTTGAAAATGCCCCAGCGCCCACTCATGTCCTGCCGGATTAAAGCTCGCAACCGCATCGCGATGCACAACAAGTTCAAAGCCTCGATTGTAAGCATCCACAGCCGTATGCAGCACACAAATATCCGTGCAGACCCCAATCAGGTGAAGCTCTTTAATGTCCCTTGCCCGCAGTTGAAGCTCCAGGTCCGTTCCGGCAAATGCGCTGTACCGGGTTTTGTCCATCCAGTAGATCTGGTCGCGATGGGTTTGAAATACTTCATCCAGTTTACCATATAATGCCCTTCCTTCCGTACCCCTAATATTATGAGGTGGGAACAGTCGGTGCTCCGGGTGATAGACGTCAAGCTCATCATGCAGATCGACTGCCATAACGACAAAATCATTGTGATTGACAAAATTGTCCGTAAGCTCGGCAATCCGCTGTTCAATCTCGATTCCCGGCTCACCGCAAGGCAGCTTCCCAACAACAAAATCAACCGTGTAATCAATGACAATAAGTGCTTTCATCGTAACCATCCTTCCACGAGTATAGTCTCAATAATATCATTATGACATTATCAGATTGTAAAAAGAAATCCGCAGCAGCTAAGAGGCTATATGCGGGTTATGAGTAAACCAATAAGAAAAGCTTCTGATCGAAGCCTATTCGGTCAAGATACATCCGTGTTTTAAATGTAGCTTTTCTTGCAATATCAGAATATTCAGCTCCGCTGAAAACTTATACATTCTGATATTATAAACAAGGTTTCAACTATCTCTTTTTGATACTTTCATTATGACATATTAAAAACATTTGTCAACCAGATTTTTCTTTAACCTCCGCCCATTAAACGAAGCAGTGCCTCCGGGAGCTGAAATTGCTGGTTGCTGACACGAATCTGATTCAGTTCCCCTTCAGAGCCTTGATCCTGATCCTCTTTGATTTCGGTAATTTCCTTATGCAGCCGCTCCATTTGCAAATCCAGCGCAGTTGCAGAATCTGCAGCCGTCTTCAATTCCTGAAGAAGCCGTGTCGGAACGGCCTGATTGTATTTATAAAAAATCTTGTGCTCCAGACTCGCCCAGAAATCCATCGCAATCGTCCGAATTTGCACCTCGACACATACTTGCTCCTGCCGATCAGACATGTATACTGGGATTTCAATCAGCAAATGCAAGCTGCGATAGCCATTGGGCTTGGGATTGCGAATATAATCCTTCACCTCAAGCAGTGTAAGATCACTCTGACTTTGCAGCATATCGCTGATTCGATATATATCGTTAATGAATGAGCAGGTTATCCGCATACCTGCAATATCCCGAATATTGTCTTTGATACTGGGCAATGAAATGCCAAAGCCCTTTTTGTACATTTTTCTCATAATGCTTTCAGGAGATTTCAATCTGGATTTCGTATGCTCAATGGGATTATAGTCATGCAAAAATTGAAATTCCTCTTTTAAAATTTCCAGCTTCGTATCGAACGCATCCAACGCAAATTTGTAAGCCATCATAAATCGCGTGATCTCATTTTTTAATAATTTGAACTGTTCCATCTGATTCGTTGACAAAGTTAATCTTCCTTCCTTAAGCCTAGTAGGAGAGCTATTTCAGCCTAACCATAATAAGTTCTTAAGAAAGCTTACACAACTCCGGGTGACAAAGCAACATTTGCTATTTAAATTCAATCGGACCCACATTCATTTTAAAAGTCCCGTCCGGGTAGAGCAACGGCGAATTCTCCGAGCCGCTCTTGGAGTACGTTTCAACATGGCTAATCCTCATCTCATCCTGATCGCTGAAATCAATTTGCGCAATGGCGACCCAGTAGGCAAATCTGTTGTTTTGCAATAGAGGAGCAGTCACTGTTTGTCCGGCATGATTATCCACCACAGCACGAGCCTTCATGGATTTAAAGCTGCCAATTCCATTGGACAGTGCGCTGTAAGCCGCAAAAAGTACATACCTCAGATCCGACGTGTTGTGAATGGTGACGGTTTCCATCCCTCCTGTTCGTGAATCCTTATCAAGCTCGATATACGGTGACTTGGAGGAGCTGCCCAACCGGCGGTAATATATTTTATTCGCTTCGCCCTTTTTCGTTACATAAAAGCAGTACAAGTCCAGATCCTTTTTCGGATTATCCCACTTCAGCTGGGCTGTAACCTTGGAGGTCTTCGCGATCGAAACGGACTCTTGTTTCTTCAGCTCTATTTTTCCGAGTAAAAAAGGCTTGGCAGTTGGGGCTGCGGAAGGCTTGGGAGTAACAATTGTCTCCGGGACAGGTTTTGTGGGACTAACAGGAATCTCGACAGTAGGCTTTGTTGGAACTATTGGTGCTTCACCAACAGGCTTGGCTGATGTGTCTGCCTGCTGCGGCTCATTGTCTGCTTCCTCAATCACCTTGATTCCATAATTGCTGCATAACGCCGATAAGCCACCATTAAACCCACTCCCGATAGCATTAAACTTCCATTTACCCTTATGCAAATAAAGTTCTCCTACAACTATCGCTGTTTCCAGCTTGAGCTCACTGCCGAATTCGAACCTGAACAGCTCCTTATGATTTAACGGGTCCTGAAACCGAATGTAGATTCGCGAAACCTGGCTAAAATGCTGGCTAAGCTTTTCACCCTCATAGATCGTCAGCGTAATGGCAATCTTCTGAATATCTTGAGGTAATCGGTTAAAGGCTATCGAAATTTGCTCCTTATCCCCTTGACTTGATTGTGTATGGGTAATTGCTCCATCCTTACTGCTCGGATTCCCATAAAAAATAAGGTTGTCATCCTGCTCACAAACTCCAGCGGCAGATAGCAAAAACGCAGCCCCATCTATGTCCATAGCCGAATTGGAATGCTCCCAACCCAAACCAATCATCACACTGGATAAATGATTGTCCTGATTGATATCTACCTTTTGTCCCTTTTGAATATGCATGGAAACCTCCTACTACATTTGCTTTTGTATAACGATCAGACATGTGCTGTCCGGCAAGCTCACAGGCTCGCGCTGCTCATTGAATATCCGGATTCTCGGACTTAGCGCCTCCGTATAACCGTCCTGAAGCAGGTGTCTGCTGACCACGATCCGGGCCTGCGGGCCGAGCACCGTATGAATGAAGCTTTCGTAAGCTGAGGGTGTAAAATATCCGAATTGCTCCTGTACCTCATGTACATAAGCCTCTTCACCCCACGTATATGTATACAAAAACTCCATCGCATCGTTAATCGGCATCTGCACCTCATGAGTACCCAGTCGCACGAATTGAATCTCTCTTCCGGCAAAATCCTTGGCATACCTCTCCAGCCATTGCATGCCTTCCCCATCCAAAAACGTGATGATCCGCTGCTGTTCGGTCGGCTCGCTCATAATGCCATCACGGATAATGATTCTCCCGCCGATGGGGATTACATCGAAGGCACTGCGCAGCGCTGCCGCAACTGTAGCATGATTATAGGTTTTACCCTCATATTCCACATACGAAAACAACTCATGCAAAATCGAAGAAAAAATGACAGTGTCAATGGAACCGGGTTTCACATATTCCTTCAAATTGAGTGCGTCACCCTGCAGTACCATCCACTGGCGATTTTCCAGCTGCCGCTTTCGCTCAAGCGCCTCAATCACATTTTGCGAAATATCGATGCCTATTACCTGTTTATCGGGAAACATATCCTCGATCAGATCCAGCATGACTCCGCCCCCAGGGCCAATGTCGACAACTTGATTACCCACAATAAAATCGAGAATAACCTTTTTGTAATCAGCGGTTTGATTCATCATCGATAAATATTCCTCTTCATTATGAAACCTGTCATAGGCATCACGACGCAGCTCAAACAGGTCAAACAGCATGAGTACCGCTTTCTCATACAAAGGTGATTTTTCGGCCTCTATACAAAACTGGATCAGCTTATCCGCCGCCGCGGAGAACTCCATATGAAAATAGACTGTATCCGATTGTGGACCTGCCTGCTTTAACTGTGGAGATAAATGCCCGCTCTTCGGAAAACGTGCCGAAGCAATGTCTTCAAAGGAGCATTCGCGCAAATATTTTTCTATGATTCGTTTCTTGTAGACATTGATTTTCTTTTGACCCCGATAATCATAATACATATCATTCATCATACGTTCGAAGCTGATATGGTCCGCCTGCTGCGTCGAATCCGAGCTAAGAATGATGAGAAACAGCTTGGTAAATTCCTCAAAAGAGAACTCATGAAGAGCCGCCTCTACGAACCACAGCGTCTTGCTGTCCAGCGCTTGAAAAGCCTCAATAACCGCTGGCTGCACTGACAGCTTGGCAAATTCTTGCTCAAAATTCTCACCTCTGGAAATCGAGCTGGCCCGCAGCCGCTTCAGCCTGTTGTGGAGCGAAAACCCACAATCTTCCTCCTGATCTATGATAAGCTCAATGACCTCAGCAATCTGCTGCGCTATCTCTACCCACAGCTCCGTCGAAACTGCCTCAAGAATGCATTGATTTAACACTAATAATAGTTCCTTTAGCTCACTAGCCGCGAGCAATCCATTCTGAATAAGCTCCATTAATGGGCGCTGAACCGCGAATGGAACCTCCCCGCGCAAATACTGGCCAATTAACCCGTGAGTCTGGATCAGCGTGCGGATAACGTGCCTCCTCGCCTCGCTATGCAACGGACTCGAATGCCACTCGTAAATTTCACTGGAACCGATATTATGAGCCATCAAATGTACGCCCTGCTTCTGCCACAGCACTCGCTGTCGTACCGTCCCGCCCTTGGCCACCTCAGACCAGATGAGCACCTCTTCTACAACTTCTTGAATCCAAAAGGACATCTGCAGTCGGTCGAGCGCTTCCAGCGACTTCTCCACATAATCCAGAACCGGATTCGCGTTAACCAAATCCTGAAGCGATTGGACCCGTTCGAGATTGACCATTCGTTCTTCCGCCGAGACGATATATTGCAGCCATGGATGCTCATTTAAGGACATGCTCTCATCTTGTTTGTAGGCTTGGATCGTTTCAAGTGAACGCAACATGAGTTTCTCTCCTTCTCTATCAATCTCTCTTCTAAAATTGAGCTGACCTCAGCGGAATGCTGAGGTTTTCTTGAAAGCGGATCGATCGTAACAACACCTCAGCCGTGTAACGCAAACGTTTACTTCAATATTTAGAACGTCGGACCTATTCGCCAAATCCCAAAATCGTTCTGCTTCAAGATTTCTGACTTTGTCAGTTTTCCCGAGCACACCTCGATAATCTCCTCGAAAATCCGATCTCCTACCTGTTCAATCGTTTCCGTTCCATCAATAATCGTACCTGCATTCATATCAATATTATCGTTCATTTTCTCAAATATGGCACTATTGGTCGCTATCTTGATTACTGGGACGATTGGAGAGCCAGTTGGTGTGCCCCTGCCTGTTGTGAACAATACGATCTGTGAACCGCCTGCTGCCATCCCCGACAGCTGTTCAATATCATGGCCGGGTGTATCCATCCATACGAGACCCTTTTTGGTCGGTTTTTCGGCATAATCAATCAATTCCTGCAGAGGCCTCGAACCGGACTTGTTCGACGCACCCAATGATTTTTCCTCCAATGAGCTAAGTCCGCTTTTAATATTACCCGGACTTGGGTTGCCGGTACGAATATCGATATTCATGGAGAAGGCCCGTTTCTCCATCGCTTCAATGACCTGATACACACGCTTCGCTACGTGATCATTAACCGCTCGCGCTGCAAGCAAATGCTCAGCCCCGATCAGCTCCGTAGTTTACGCCAGAATCGCGGTCCCCCCATGATCAACGATTTTATCACTGCAAAAGCCTACTGCTGGATTGGCTGACAGCCCCGAACAGGCGTCTGATCCCCCGCACTCCGTACCTACGATCAGCTCGCGAAGTCACATTCCACCCACCGCTGGCGCGAAGCCTCCTGTACCATTCTTGCGGCAATTTTGGCTACCTCGGCTATTGTGTACAGCGTACCCCCATGATCCTGGATCGAGACGGACCTCTACTGGCTTTCCAGTCTTTTGCAGCTCGGACGCTACACTTCGTGCCTGATGCGTTTCACAGCCAAGACCAAGCACAATCACCCCGTATACGTTGGGGTTTGCGGCTGTGCCTACATAGGTGCGGAACGTTTGATCATAATCCGTTCCTACCTGAGCACAGCCATGCTGATGTATAAAAGTAACCGTTCCATTCACAAGCTCTGTCACCCGCTGAGCCGTTTGGGTAGCACATACTATTGTTGGCAGAATCAGCACGTGGTTACGCGCCCCTACACTGCCATCTGGTCTACGGTATCCCCAAAACGTCCGTGTCTGTACATTAGCTGTCATGCTGCAAATCCCCTCTCCCTCTTTTACCTTCCAGATTATGAACGTGCACATGCTCACCTTTGCGGATAATACCTCTGACTGCAACTCCAATAACCTTGCCATATTTAATGATATCTTCACCAGCCGCAATCGGTACGACAGCAAATTTATGCCCGAACTCAATCGCCTCCGCCAGCTCTACCTGAACCTCAATTCCTTGACAGACAACATTCAACTGAGCACCAGCCGGAATTTCCGTAAGCGCTACCGCGACCTTATCCTGCGGTTTCATCATGACAGTGTGATAAGCGGTCATTGGGTTACCTCCATTCTATCAAAAGAAAGTATGATAACGATTACATACCCACTATATCACTCTTCTTTTCCGCGTATCAACCATGGATTTGAAAGCATCTATGACATTATACTCAACAAAAAAGAGCCCTGCTCAAACAAGGCTCCTTCGTTTCCCAACAACAGTCAGGGGTTTGCAATTTAATTTCTGCTAAATCCAACAATCGCAGCTAGAAAACGCAAAATGTATATAAACAAATTAATAAAATTCAAGTAAATATTCAAAGCAGCCATTGGCACAGCCTCAGGGCTTACTCCACCTTTATACTGGGACACATCGTACAATACCCAGCCGCTGAAAATAACAATTCCCAGCACGGACCATACCAAATTCATAGTCGAGCCCATCGGTATAAACAGCGAGAACAGGCTCATTACAATTAAACCGATCGTAGCGGCAAACAAAAATCCACCCAGAAAGCTGAAATCCCTTTGCGAGCGATAAGCATACAAGGCAAGCCCTCCGAATATACCCGCTGTTGCCAGGAATGCGGCAGATACCAGATTGGCCCCAAGGATGCCACCATAATTCGCAATGATCGGATACAGCGTAACCCCTGTAACTGCAGTAAAAATATACAGAAACGGATAACCGATCATTTTTCCGCGGAAACGCATGATGAACACGGATACGAGCATGACCAGCTCAATCACAACGAACAAGCCGATAAGTGAAGGTGGAATCAGCATAGCACCTGCAAGTGTCCCAACAAATGAGACCAGCAGGGATACCGCAAAAATCTGCATGATGTGTCCAAAGCTGCCTGTATGGGATTCCGTTAAAGTTCTATCCATCATTGTATTCACTCCTCTTCATATGTACTAACATTTTGAAACTATTCCTTGATTATACGACGGTGAAGTCAATCTCCAGAAAACGGACTACTTCATTTTTCCAAATATGTTCCACATAATCCACGTGAGCCGGATGGGTATTGTAGGCATCGTAGGCTGCTTGATCCTCAAACTCCATTGAAAATCCATAATCGTAATCGTTCTTGCTGCTCACCTGACGTAGCACTTGAAAATCGTATACACCTGGAATAACTTCAAGAATTGCTTTGCTTTTTGATAAAAATTGATCCGCCTGTTCCGACCCAGCCTCAACCTTTAAATTAAAAATAACCTTATGTTGAATACGTGCCACTGACATGGTATTTCCTCCATTCTCTCTATTCATATCCATTCCTTCTAATATCATACCAGAAATGCTACGTATCGTTCTACAATTAACTCTGTGCAAACAACGTTTTTTTGAAAATAACTGAATCATTCGATCCAATTTGGATCATTATGAAAAATATTTAAATAAATCAGACCAAAATGTATGAATTCATAGCAATAAAATGCATTTTATGATACATTATGTATCATGACGAATAAAGTAAATAAATGAAGGAAGGTTCGATTTATGTTCAATAGGCTGAGAGGTTTACTCGTATTCATTGTATTAGGACTCGGGCTCATCTACTGGATGATATGGACTTTGCATCCGGATAAGCATTTTACTGCAAAAGCTTTTCCCTTACTTGCTGTGCCAACCTCTTATACTGCAAATCATCATCCGAACGATGGCTCTAGCTACACCTTCCAGCTTAAACACCAGAACTATGCACAGCAATTAGTAAATACCTATATGGATACTTCAGCTCCAACCTCCTCGTCCCCAACTTCGGATCCCGACCTGAAATCTTTCAATGCTCTGTTAATTGGAGTGGATGCATTAGGCAACGAGAACTCACGCAGTGATGTCATTCTCCTGGTTCATGTCATACCTTCAGCACATAAAGCCGTCATCATTTCAGTACCACGTGATACGCAAGTCCATATAGCGGGAATAGGCAACACCAAAATTAACCATTCCCACATCCTCGGTCAAGCCCATGGCGGCAGTAAGGGCGGAACTGAAGCCGTCATTCAAGCCGTAAGTGATTTGCTGCAGCTCCCTATTCATTATTATGCGAAGACCAATTTCACAGGGTTTGAGCATTTGATCGATTCAGTTGGCGGTGTTGATGTGGATGTACCACACAATATGCTGATTTCGGACTCTCGCATTCTGCTGCGAGCAGGCACCCAACATCTGGACGGCAAGCAGGCTCTGTCATTTGTTAGGGAACGGTACTCTCTTGAGGATGGTGACTTTGGACGACAGGTGGATCAAACTCTATTGATCAAAGCCGTTGTTCATAAAATGCTGCAGCCAGAGCATCTGTCCGAGCTTCCCGGTCTGCTAGCCAAAGTAAAAGATGAAGTCGTTGAAACCAACTTTACAGACAGCGACCTCATCAGCCTAGCCTGGTTGTTTAAAGAGATCGAACGGGATCAAATCAGTCATATTCGGGTTCCGGGGCATCCAGGTATGGAACGCGATCCTTTAGTCGGGATGCCATTGTGGTACTGGATACCTGATTCGCAGCAGATCAGGGAAATCACACGCAAGCTTTCGCAATCCTAAACTCCAGGATTGTTCGAGAGGTTCAAATCATGGTATGATAGCTAGCACAATAATATCATGTCCGACAAGGATTAAGGAGCTGCCCATCATGAGTGTTCACGAAGCCATTACTTCCCATACCCAAAAAATGCACGCGCACCTGGAGGTTTTCCAAGTGCTGGACCTTAAGCGTGAACAAGCCATTGATCAAGCAGTCGCCCAATACGCAGCAGGTGAAGCGTTCACTGTTGACGAGATCAATCGATACGCTGTCGCTATTAATGAGCATGCCAAGCACGGCATCTCACCAACACGGACTTACATTACCAAAGACATGCTTATCGAATATGTGCAGCGAAGCAGACGTTAGTCTGCCTATCGCTGTAGCCCAAAACCCTTTAGCACCATTTCGTAATAATCCGCAGGATGCGGAACAAATTCGTCACATGTAAAGCTGCGGCTGACAACTCGCAGAGCTCCTGATTCATCAGGCTCAACACCAACAGCTTCAATGGTATCCTGACTGATTATTCCGTGGACAAGCCGCAGCACATCATGAATGAATACCCGATACAATCCCGTCACTTCATCCCCCTGAAGTCTATACGTAGTCAGTGCCTGATTCGTTCGAAGCCCATACACATGACAAAACTCCCTATCTATTAATTCAGGTTTAATACATTTATCACTACGATATATACCACACGATATCAGTTGATCGAACGGTACACCCAGACCTAGCTCCTCCTCCAGCTCCCGATTTCCGTCTTCCACACGTTCACCTGCCTGGAGATGACCGGCACAAGAAATATCCAGCATCCCCGGATACGTATCCTTGTCAGGATGCCGTCTTTGGAACAACAGTGCTGGACCGTCCTCTGAATCTGTTAATATCCAGCATTGAAATGTCTGATGCCATAGACCCTCCCTATGTACTTCTTGTCGAGACGCTGTTCCGATCCAATTCATCTTATTATCATAAATATCAAACCGTTCCTCTTCCATATCCCACCTCTTTTTTCTTATTGCCCTTAAACTCAAAGAATTCAACGAATAGTATAAAAAGTGATTCATATGAGAAAGAATAGGTTAATTATACAGGAAAATGATCTGCAAAAACGATAATGCTGCGCTACTTCACAATTACCTTGACTTACATAGGAGGCTAACTTAGAATGCGTTCACTTAACGAGCAATTCGCCAATGCCACTGAGGGCATGTTTTATACTTTTGAAGAAAAGGGTACATCCAAATTTATTGAGGTCAATAATGCATTCACCAAGCTTCTTGGTATTCCAAAATCCCGAATATTGAGCATGGAGCTTAACGATATTTTCGCGCCGGAATCTTTAAAAAAAATGCCACAAAAACAATTACGCCTGAATCAAAAAGGGTATTTGTACGCGGAAGAAACCCTGTGCGGAGATAACGGAGATAAGCTGACTGTCGAAATTCACAGTAGTAAAATTCGATGGGAGCAAAAGGACCTATACTTCCATGTCGTCAAAGAGATTTCCGAGAAAAAATGGCTTACCAGCCAAATTCGCAACAAGCCTGTCGTTGCCTCCGGTCTATTGACTGAGGATCTGGACATCACCGAAATAACTAACCATTATGAGCCATTGCCTTTTATCGAGCCCGCTCAAGGATTTGGTGGAATCTCCTTGCTTACCTTTATTGAGCAAACAGATTGCTTGAAGGTCAAACGATGCATTTCCAAGGTACTGGAATACCGTCAGGAAAAGCAGGTTACTTTTCAAACAGGAAGCTCCTATGCTGCAGATAGCATCAAACTGCGTGCGTTCTTTAAGCCTATTTTCAATGGCAACAATGAGCTTATTAAAATTGCTTTTGTACTATGTAGAGCCGATGGCGTAGAACAAGTAAGTGAAATGCCTATCTCACCCTTGCTTTTAGCATGTTTGTAGAATTTTCAAAATTAACTTGCAATTTGAACTGATAGATGGTATAGTTTATCATTGTATCAATGAATGCACCCCCATCTAGCTTTTCCTCGGTTCACTTATTGTTTCTCTACTCATAAAAATCATTCAAATTCCAACAACCCTAAGAATTTGTAACTGTGTTAACTGATTCACACTGGCGCGGTCTAGGAGCCGCAAGGATGAAAGAGAGGTAGGGCTTTCATTGTTTTAGAACACCTTGTTTTTATGTTTGACCGTAGTAGGCTGCATGACCTATTGATACACTCCAGAAGAGCTCTTTTATTCATTATGGCAAACCTTTGGCTGCAAGTAAGCTGCGTTGGAGCTCTTCTGTTTTATTTTCTTCTATTTTGTACCCAATTATTTACATAGTAGGACTAATATATCTGAAAATTCATATAAATCTTTCATGGCTTGTCACCTATTGACGATTTATGTTTAAAGGGATACAGTGTAATAAGGTAATTTTTTACACTACATATATAAGAGGTGGATGAAATGAATCAAGAAATTCCTTTAAACAAACCTGCGAATGGTTATCAGGATTCGTATGGACCCCAGGCACCGGTAGTACCCGTCAAAGAATGGATTATTGCACTAATTATTTCAGCTATTCCTATTGTCAACATTGTGATGTGGTTTGTATGGGCATTTGGCGGTAACGCGAATCCTAACAAACAAAGCTTTTTTAAAGCTTATCTACTGCTAGCCGCTATTGTTTTCGTTATCTACGCAGTGATTGCTGTCATCATTATAGCTACTGGTGTTACTGCTGGCTTAAATTCAGGAGTTTTTAGCGATATTTAAATCATTTAAACAAACGTATGAAGAGACTTACTCAATAAACGGGCGCAAGCCCGTTTTTGCGCGTTCAGACGCCTCCGGGACGGTAATCAATGAACATATCTGCTCTCCTGTAATGCTTTCACCATAAAGAAAAAAGGCACAGTCTTCTCATTGGTCGTGAGTGACAGTGCCTTTCTCATAGCAAAAGAACTTTTCAGCGGTCTTGGTTTGGCTTGGGCTTCCTCAGGTGGAACCTAAGGAGTATTATTCTCCAGCAAGCTGCTCATTGCATCAATGGCCTCCTGCTCATCCCTTCCTTTGGTTTGAATCGTAATTCGGGTACCTGTACGCATGGGGATCAGCAGCATTCCCAGAATGCTTTTTGCATCTAAATTTATGTTTTCCCGCTCAAACTTGATCGTGATATCCGAACGGTACGTGCTCGCTTTCTGGGCTACCATTTGTAAATATTGAGGCTGCATGTCGTGAGTAATTTCGATATCATGAACTCTCATTAAGACTCCTCCGTTCAAAGGTCTGCGTTGTTTAGTAGGTTCAATCATTATTGACTCCATATTACAACACAATTCCCGTTATGAGAAGTACATGCAATCGTTTTCATTGAATTTCATTGAATGCCTATAAGAGCGATGACTCAAAACAAAAAAACACCAACCCAGCAAAGCTTGCGGGCTTGGTGTCAGTGTTCAATATTCTTGCTTAGGACGAATAGATGGACTATTATCAACCTGATCCTGATTATCCGACTCAACGTAGTGCTTGAGTATTGCCAATTTATTTTCCCAATGCCGTTCATAGAAGGACAGCCAGCTCTTTAATTCAACTAAAGGCTCCGAAACAAGCTGATACCTTGTCTCTCGTCCAACCTTTCTTTCCCGGACAAGCCCTGCTTCTGCCAAAATTCGCAGATGTTTTGACACCGCTGTTCGGCTGATTGGAAAATGTCCACTTATGACTGTCACAGACAGCTCCTGGTCGACAAGCAATTGCAGCAAACTGCGCCGGGTAGGATCTGCTATCGCTTGAAACACATCATGCTTCGGTGAAACGATCGCATGATCAGGCTTCGACATAGGTGGCCAGTGATTTGGCAAGCCCAACCCAGCCTTGGGCCATATTGTCTCGAATCATCGTGTGAGATAACCCGAACTCTGTAACTTTCTCAGCATCCCAGCCGGAATGCGTCAGAGTAAATTCTGTTTTATCGTCGAGCTCCAACAGTTCAAACCTGATAGTCCAGTCTTTCCCCCATTGAAAAGCAAGACTATGAGGTGGTTCAACCTCAGTCACTTTACAAGGTGACATCCCGAATGGCCCCGCATTCACCAGAAATTCGTGTCCAGCAACTGGCTGAAAATCATTGGGCATGAACCATGCAGCAATGCCTTCTGAGGTCGCTACAGCACTCCATACTTTTTGAATAGGCGCATTAAAAACCATTTTTTGAACGATATCCGGTAATGATTGAAGTTTGTCTTCCATTTCAATAACCTCCATGTCAATGTTTAAAAGAATACGAAACTATTTGGTTTCGTATCATTATATGACACCTTAAGGTTTCATGTCAACTGCTTGGCCATCTATGATTATCCGATTAATTTTAACCCTACAGCCGAACACAGAATCATCGCAATGAACAAGAGTCGCCGCCATTCCTTCGGTTCTCCGTACATAAACATCCCTACTAACGCGGCACCAATCGTGCCAATTCCAGTCCAAACCCCGTAAGCAGTTCCCATAGGAATAGTTTTCATTGCATAAGATAAGAGCACAAAGCCAATACCAAAGGTAATGATCAGATATAAGGCCGCATCCCACTTCTTCATGGCCAAACGTTTAAGATTGATAACTCCAAGCACTTCAAGACATCCTGCTGCAACTAGTGCTAACCAAGGCATTACTGGCTCCCCCTCTCTGCTTCAGTTCCGGTTTCTTCTGTGGTGACGATCTTCAAGCCAATAACTCCGGCTAACAGTACTGCAATAAGCATAATCTTGGCTACGTTGAATGGTTCACCAAATATAAGCATCTCTACCAATACAGTACCACTGGTGCCAATACCGGCAAATACAGCATAAACCGTACCAACTGGCAAACGTCTTGCTGCCAAAATAATAACCAGAAAACTTATCACGATAGCTACCGCAGTAGCTGTCCATTCCAAAGCCGTTTCTGAATGCTTAAGGCCCGTTACCCATACGATTTCCAATATGCCTGAAAGCACCACATAAATCCAATAACGGTTCATATCTCAACCTCTCCTTCTTACGTCATCATCCTACCTAACGTTAATTAGTTTATAATATCACACATCTCAAGTTAATTGTCAATGCTCCAGCACAAGCTTTTCGTAGCTTTATATAATTCCAAGATTAGTGCTTGGAGAGTCCAACCCAAAAAGCCCGCAGTGTTTGCGGACTGGACTTGTGACACTATGGACTTCAGTTTTATGCTTCTTTTTGCAGCTTGCTTTTCGCTGCTTCGATTAATTGATCGTAAATATCATCATCTTCCAATAATTCCTCTACCGCTTCAATATCTTCCTCGCCACCAGGCTCGTTCAGGAAGTTCAAGCTATAGCTCCACTCTTTGCCTTTTTTGCTAAAAAGCATGATTTCATAGGGCTGCTTGTGATTCTCGACTGCAAAAGCAACCTTGCCTACATGTCCATCTTCTTTGCTATAAACCATACTTGCTTCCAATATTTCAACCAAGAGTATCATCCTTCTTTGTTTGTGATTCATTTAATCGTAACACATTACTGTAGGAAGAGCTATGTTAGTGTACTGGCGATAGCGGAAAGCCGCACGGCTAATCCGGCCATTGTATCGACAGAGGCAACCATTTGATTCGTAGCATCAGCTTGTTCATTGATTCGCTGTGCACTATTTTCGGATGAGCTTGTGATTTTATCCATATTGAGGACGATCTGTTCCGTTAAATCGGCGATTTTCTCGGCATTTTCCTTGGACTGGGCAGACAGCTTGCGAATCTCCTCGGCAATCACGCCAAAACCTCGACCATGTTCACCACTTCTAGCCGCTTCAATCGCTGCATTTAAACCGAGAATATGCGTCTGCGTTGCAACATTGCGTATGAACTCCAACATGACTCCGATATCTTTGGAAATAACCTGAACCTCTTTGATCTGTTGGGCAAGCTGTCTTTCGTTCGTATCGATCTCCCCGGCAGAAGCTGCGATATGCACAATGCTGCCCGACAAGCCCTGCGCGTTCTCGTGCAGCAACTTGGACACCTCTTGCAAATCGTTCCCGATCTGCTTAGCCAGCTCATTGTTCGTACTGCGAATCCGGCTGGATAAGCCCTTCATGACGCGCCAAGCCAGAACGATGTCTTCCTTCATCAGCTTGCGGAACGAATCCTCACTAAGCATGACAAGCTCGCTGGCTTGATCCACGATCGCAGTACCACTGCGCGGCATACCTTCGAGTAAAGACATTTCGCCAAAAAAGTCGCCTTGTCGAAGCCTTGCTACCGGGATGCTGCTGCCATTTTGCTCAAGAAAAATGTTGACTGATCCCTTAAGCACTACGTACATGTCCTCACCAGCATCACCGGAACGGAAAATAACCTCACCTGATTGCTTTGTAATAACCTGGCCCGCTTCTTTTAACAGCTGCTCATTCATTTCCATAGTTATCTACCTCTACCTCTACCTCAATGGTTTGTCTTTGTAGGTACCACTCCTTCTTACATATTCTATGAATATTCGACCAATTCCTTTATTGCCGTTGTGTAAATGTTTTGTTCAGTTACTACCCTTATTCATGCTCTAAGCGTTTCATAAAATCCTCTACAGCACTGTAACCCTGCTGACGCAAATACCAGTTGTTCGCTGCAGCTTCAATGAGCCCAGCCACATCACGCCCCGGCTGCAGCTGGATTTCGATATGGGGAATGCGTACGTCCATATACTCGGTAAATTTCTGTTCAAGCTCTAGCTCATTATTAAGCCGATGATCCTCCCATTTGGTCAGCTCGATATCCAGCACGATCCGGGTTTCATCCTGAAAGGCTCTGCGCCCATACAGACGGGAAACATTCACAAGACCAACACTGCGCAGCGCCAGGAATTCCTTGGTTTTGCCATTATGTGTGCCTACAATCGTCTCGGAGCTGATCTTGCGCAATACCACGATATCATCTGCTACTAGCCGATGCCCACGATGGATTAGAGTATGGGCCGTCTCGCTTTTGCCGACTCCTGACTTGCCGCGGAGCAGAATACCGATTCCAGACACGTTGACGCAAACGCCATGAATCGCGATCTCGGCTGCCAAGGCCTTGGCCAAATACGTATCCATCAGATCCACAAATTTATAGGTCGGCTCAGGGGTACGAAGTAACGGTATGCCCTCTTCCTCGCAGTATTTTTTTAAATATTTCAACCCTTCCTGATTACGTGTGACCACGAAGCACGGTGGATGATATTTAACCACATTTCCAATCCTTAAGTTCCGTTCTTCTTCACTTAGCGTGTGCAAATAATTGATTTCTTTCCTACCTAACACCTGAACGTGTGCATGAGAGAAAAAGTCAAAATAGCCAACAAACTCGAGACCCGGTCGATGAGTCTTGGGCTTGGAAATCATACGCTGCAGCTGACCATGGCCGGCTAGTACTTCCATAGAAAAACGGTTTAACAAATCCTGTACAGTGACGGTTTTCATTGTAGCTACACTCCCCTTAACGAATTATTCGATACTTGTTTCTATCTATATGAGTCTTACTTGGCATAAGGTCATTTGGTTTCAACAATCTTTTTCATTGCTTCAATATCAGCGTCCTGAAGAGCTTTGTCACTGTAGCGCGCTTGTTCGTATACGACTACAATCGGACCGGATGAGGTTGAGGATTGCCTCTTTCCCCAGCGCTGAATATCGTGACTGATTTCCTCCGGAGTCAAATGCTTCTGAAGCTTGTAGCCTTCCTTAGTATGCTTGAGAAGCCATTCACGGTACAAATATCGGGCACGCTCGCGATTATCCATCGCTGCCCACTTCCCTTTAGGATGAAACTGTCCTTGGAGCCACTGCTTGATATTGCCGGTTAGGCTGTTGTTCAAGCTTTTCCAATCCATCAGACTTTCGACGTCATCCTCATATCCGGTATCTTGCTGTTGCATTCCCCTTTGACCCAATCGGAGCATCAGCCATTGAACAAGTCGCTTGATCAACGGAGGAAGTTTTTTGGCTGCTACATATAGCAGGACGAGCACCCCAACAATAAGCGCTGCCCCCACGATGATCATCAGAGCCTTTTCGAGCCATTGCAGCCAGGCGGCAGGAGGAGGTGTTTCTCCAAGATTCATAGAAGGCGGCGGTGCCACCTCATTATTGACGGGAGGCGGCTCGTTGGATTGACTAAATAATTGCTGAAGCCAAGCAATTATTTGATCTCTTAGCCATAGCAGAGCGGCTTGCAGCTTTCGTATAAACACAATAAGGACGACGATGACTAAAACCAGCACGATCAGAACACGATTTTGCAGCAGTATCCCAGCAGCAAGTACGGGCTCTTTGCTGCCGGATAACGTTTCCTGCTTCATCATGGTCTGATTGGTCATCAGAAAAGTGATCGCCAATGCCAATAACCCAAAGCCTGTCACAATGGACAAATAGGGCTCAAACGATGGTACAAACTGGAGCACAACGGATGATATAAAATAGATGACCAGACCAACAGCATATAACGTAACAGGAAACATCATACTCCACGGAATGGTAACCATGCGCGCGCCGCGGTACATACATACAGCTGCGATGGGCAGCGTAATAAAAATAGCATAGGTAGATCCAGACACGATGTAAGCTGCTATGGCTCCGAGACAGATAACCATCGCCAGCATCGCAAACATTTTACCGATATTCAGAAGCTGGTTCACTGCGAACCCGACAGCATAACAAACGGGCAGTGTAATCAGCCACAGCCATAGGCTGACATTCTCAGGAAACAAGTACACACCTGTCACCAGCAGCAAAGGAATAACCATGAGCAGTTCTGTACTGCCTCTAAGAGCGGCCAGTCCGATGCCAGTCCATCGCGTATGGGTATTCATCAGACGACACCTGCCTCTTCCTTAGGTGCTGATTCCTTATTGAGCATCAGCAGCTCTACAGCATTCCCGCTGCGGCGAAGCTGTTCAATGGGCTGAATCATTTTCTCGCTCATATAAGCTGAAATGACGACAATGTCCAAATTGGTAGCTCCTTGCTCCGCAACCTCCTGAAGTAAATCATCAAACGGGATTCGTCGTCCTGCAACGAGCTTGGCCATTGTTTCTAATAAAAAGGTCATCTGCGCAGGCCCGTTTCTTGCTTCAATATATACGGGATCTCTTGGTAAATCAATCAGATGCGCATTGGTACCGAAGCCTGTTTCCATCCCCTGATCAATAGCCTGGGCAGCAATGGCCGCAGCGTAGGAAATGCCCTGCTCGAACAGCTCCTCATCGTTGACCTGACTCCACATTTTGGCATGATCCTCGACATTCAGCAATATCATCAGACGATGATCGGCGGTATAGTCCAACTGATG
Source organism: Paenibacillus baimaensis (assembly GCF_025567575.1). NCBI lineage: Bacteria > Bacillati > Bacillota > Bacilli > Caryophanales > Paenibacillaceae > Paenibacillus > Paenibacillus baimaensis. The sequence continues at coordinate 142,049 of NZ_JAOQIO010000124.1, forward strand.
CACCTGCAGGCTCCCACTGCGGGCTGTAGCCTTCCAGTTCACACCTTTTAAGGGATCACCGTAGCGATACTCCCGTGCACCCGAAATCATAAAAGGGTCCTCTACAATCCAGCGGCGAACACTGATATCACCCTGCCAGCTGTGTGAAGGCAGACTGAGCACATCCAGATCAGCCAGCTTCGGATAGACGAGCAGCTCCACATTCAGCGCAAGCTTAATCGTATTCCGATACACACCCAGCAAGTCACCACATGTCATAGATGCTGTATTCAGACGGTAGCAGCCCCGCTTCTTACATACAATCCGATGTCGTCTCGTAATCTGCGTAAAGGGCATCAAGCTGAACAGGCTTTTGTGATTCTGAAACATCGTACCGTCACTAATATCCAAATTACTCTGGTTTTGAAATTTCAAACCCGCATGAATCAACGATTCAAGTCTGAGCCAGGGTACTGGCACCCAATTCCGATTGGCAATTCGCTCCACCAGTTCAACCTCTTCACCCTCAAAGCAGGCCTGGGTACCAAAAAAACGCTCGTATTTGAGCCCCTTCTGACCCCAGTAGCGGAACACAAGTCCCTGCGTGACAACGATGATAAGAGCCGTTAATATAAACCAATGGATTCCCATACAACCACATCCTATCCGGAAATCAGGCTATCTTCAGTAGGCACGGGTACATCCCGCAAAATAGCGGCAACAATGGCTTCACTCGCCTCGGTGCGGGAACGGAGCGATCCCTTCACGATCAGTCGATGAGCAAGCACAGGCTCTGCCATCGCTTTAATATCATCAGGCGTAACGAAATCCCGACCTTTCAGTATCGCCTGCACCTGCGCAGCTTTAAGTAAAGCTTGGCTCCCGCGCGGACTGACTCCGGTTGAAACTTCACTATGAGTCCGGGTCTTCTCCACAATAGCTATCAGATAGGCCAGTATATCATCACTCACCTTCACTTGGGAATAGCTGTCCTGCGCGGCGACAATTTCTTCTGCATCGGCCACACCAAGGATGGCAACGAGCGGATTGGCTTCTTTAAAGCGTTTCAGGATTTGGATGCCTTCTGCAGCATTGGGATATCCCATCTTGATCTTGAACAGGAAGCGGTCAAGCTGGGCCTCTGGAAGCGGAAAGGTTCCCTGATTTTCGACCGGATTTTGTGTTGCGATAACAAAAAAAGGTCGCGTAAGCGTTCTTGTTTCACCATCTATGCTCACTTGTCTTTCCTCCATGCACTCCAGCAGAGAGGACTGGGTTCGTGGTGTCGCACGATTAATTTCATCAGCCAGCAGCACATGAGTGAACAGGGGCCCTGGCCGGAATTCGAATTCAGACAGCTTTTGATTGAAAAAATGGATACCGCTTAAATCCGACGGCAGTAAATCGGGAGTAAATTGTATTCTTTTAAAGCTGGCCCGAACCGACTTTGCCATCGCTTTGGCCAGCAGCGTTTTGCCTGTTCCCGGCACATCCTCCAACAGCACATGCCCCGATGCTATGATGGCAATGAGCAGCTTATCAATGACATCCTCTTTTCCGACAACCACCCGATTGACATTATCTCTGATGCTCTGGGCCAAGCTTCTAATTTGCGTAAGCTGCATACAAATAACCTCCATCGATAATTAAGCATGAATGAATCCTTTGTAATCGTTTGCATTTTAAATGTACCATAAGCGCCGCTGGTGTGCACCTTCCTCGTTTATTGCCACATGCTTTTTATAATGAATGTCCACTCAGCATAAATAATCCTTTAACCGTATCCTGTTATGGACAGTCATTTTACATTATAATACAATTATTAATGCTTCATAAATTGTAGATAAGCGAAGATCGTGACAAGAAGGATGGGGAGGGTAATTGGTGGTTTAATGAAGATACCTTTGAAGATTAAGCAAATGTTCATAAGTATAACGATCCTGCCATTTTTTATCGTGTCTGGATGTGCTGGATTAGGGGATTATGATGTGCAGCTCCCCAATAAGCTCACTGTAATTCGAAGCTCTGCCCACCAGGTTACAATTTCTCCCCAGATAACCGAGTCGAGCTGGGGCGCTCCTTTAATTCCGACAAAAGTTGTCGAGGTCGGATGGGATGAGAAGTATATCCTAGCCAAACAGTAGGATTAAAAAATGATCCAAAGAGCACAAATGGGTATCAGATTCCAGATGATTTAAAAGTGAGTTACTGGATCATTGAATCGATCACTAAGAAAGTATTTGGCCCCATGGATGAAAGAGAATTTAACATAAAGAAAAAAGAGTTAAAAATTTCTGACGATGTGAAACTAAAGGATGTGCAAAGTTACAGGTCATGAGAAGCGGCAATAGCAGTGAGCTACAATGGAGCAATCATTGAATCAGGAACTGTTGCTCACTTGAACTACACTGCTGCCCGCCTTCTTTTGAAAATCAACCTTTCCGATACGCCCACAACTACCAGCAGGACAGTAACAAGTAAACCCAGAACAAGGGGAGACAAACTGTGAGCCACGAATATGCATAGAAGTAAGGCTACCGTACCTAATATGTAGGGTAAGCAATACTTTCCGGTTACCTCACGCTTAAACAGGGTATTGCCAATCAAATAGATCGCTGGACCGCCAACAATCGCACAGATCGTTTTCGTGTCCATATGCCCTAAGGGATGTGCCAGAACAAGCTCATCACCAACCGCTGTTACAATAATTCCAGCGGCAATCGGTAAATGCAGGTAGGTATAAGCGAGGCGCGCCAACCGCCCCGGATCGTTGGAATGTGTAATCTTGTGGTGGCCCGAGTGTGCGCTTGAATCAAAATAAATCCACCACATCGCTACACTGCCAACAAAGGTAATCATGAATGAAAACAAGTTGACAGAGGTCCAGGGCAACGTGCTGAAGGTCGAACCGGTTACCAGAATCGACTCACCCAAGGCTATAATGACAAACAATCCACACCGTTCGGCAAAATGAGCCCCCTCTACCTTCCATACACTTGTTGGTGTACAACCAAGCCTCGGCACCCAAAAACCTACAGACGGTGACATGTACTCAAGCACCAACGCCAATATCCATAACATATACCGAAGCATCTGGCTTTCCACGATACCTCCGGCTATCCAGAAAACACCGGAGACAATAAGCCATACCAGAATCCTGACAAAGCTAAGACGCAAATCCTGATGATCCTTCCCCACTCCCCAAACCATAAATGCAGTTCGTCCAACCTGGATAAACACATAAGCGATAGCAAAGGTCAGTGCCCTTTCCCCAAAAGCGTCAGGTATCGAAGTTGATAAAATCAAACCTGTTAGCATCAGACCAATGAGCGCAATCCTCACCGGCAGCTTCTCCGGGTCCAGCCAATTCGTGACCCATGAGGTGAATATCCATACCCACCACACCGCCATCAGCAAAAATAAGGTATGCAGTGCCCCGATTAAACTAAAATGCTCCAGCAAATAATGTGACAGCTGCGTAACGGCAAATACAAAGACCAGGTCAAAAAACAATTCAATAAACGTAACCTTGCCGTTTTCATGGCCGGATCCGCCTCTCATAAGACTCAACGATTTCACCATTATTTAACTCCCTATTATATCGAATAGAAATCCACTACCTATCTCTTATGCCATAATAAAAGATTTATTGGTAACAATCAATTGCGTGTTTGTTAATAAACAGCTGGATTCAGGACGGCAGAGACTGATTCCGATTTGCAATATCTTCTCTCTGTACTATACTTAAACGTATCTGTACATAAATTTGAGGTGCTTACTAATGAATATTTTGAAAGTAAAAGACCGTCAGGAGCTGGATAAAAAAATACCTACGATGCCTTGGTACGTAGAGAAATTTATCAATTTCAAGCTTCCAGACCTCTCCCCTTCCTCACTGCTGGAGTATGTGCGGGATTATGAAACCTTTTTCTCGTGGATGCTTGCGGAAGGTCTGGCTGAAGCCGATTCGATGAAACAGTTACCGATTGAAGCACTGGAGAAGCTGCATATGGAAAGCATCGATAACTTCCGGATGTTTTTGATGACCCGTACCGAGCATACGAACAGCCGCGTTACGATTTCGCGCAAGCTGTCCTCGCTTCGTTCGTTATTTCATTATTTAAGTCAAATCGCCGAGGACGAAGAGTTTTATCCTCTGCTAAAGAGAAATGTGATGGCCAAAGTCGAGATCAAGCGGACCCATAAACCGAAGGATACGGCAGCCAAGCTTGAAGGCAAGCTGCTGCAGGAGCAGGAAATACATGAATTCATAGCATTTGTTGAGCATGGGTATGGTGAAGAGGTTGCTGGGAATAAGCAGGCCCTGTACTCCTACCACATCAACAAGGTTCGTGATGCCTGCATTATCAGACTGGTGCTGAACTCGGGTCTTCGTGTCTCGGAGGTTGTTAATCTGAACGCCGACGATATCGATCTTAAGAAAAAGCTTGCTTATGTATACCGCAAGGGCTCTAACGATGACACTTTCAAAACGCCAGTATATTTTCGTCAGGATGCAACTGAGAATCTTATGGCCTATATGGACATGCGGCAGACGCAGTATAAAGCTCCACGTAAAGAAAAAGCCCTCTTTCTTGCCATTGCAAACGGCAAAAAAGAAGGGGAACGGATGACCAAGCGAGCCATTCAGGAAATGGTCATTAAATATGCCAAACGGTTCGGCAAGCCTTATTTGTCAGTTCATAAGCTGCGGCATTCATTTGCTACCGATTATTACCTACGAAACGATTTATACAAAACTCAGGAGCAGCTGGGACACGCTTCGCCGGAAACTACACAGATTTACGCCCATTTGACTGATAAAACGATGGCGCAAGCGATTGATAATGAGAAAGAATGAGACCATGTAGACAGCCCTGAGAATCCATGTGAACGACTACTTACCTAGCATGCTTATCTCTTCACCCATTCATTACCATTTAGACCGATAAAATGATACCAGACGGCACTCTGTCCTGTGTCCCACTTCTCAAACGCGTGTACGGCTTGTGGGCTATAGAAACCTTTGGCATGAGCTGTTTTGTCTTCAATAGGATGGTCAAAGGTTTGATCCTCCAAGGTCAATTGTAGCTCTTCATCTGTAGGCACGATCCCGATAGGACGTTCTAATAAAGCTCGCTCTGGATTCACCCATTTGTCTCCCTGAGGTGTCTTTACTTGCTTCCATTGCTCCCCTGAAGCTTCGAAGGCTTCGTACTCCCCAGGCTGAAGCCAATAAATCATACTATTATCTAAAGTAGGCTTTTCAAAATAACGGGTTTGGACTGGCAATCGGACAGTTTCCTGAACAGGCTTATAAGAAATGACTGCTTGATTGCGGGGAGCTACCCAACGATCACCTTGCGGCAGCTGGAATTTATACCACAGCTCTCCACCTGGACCCAGGAAGCCATGAGTATCCCATGTCCCCACTATTGGCAAGGTTTGCGGCAGCAAGGGCTCAGCAGCGGCTTCGATACGATAAGGATATGGATATGCCGTTTCCGCTGCTTCCAGCTTCAGATCAAACGAAATCGGTGTTACATGAATATCCTCAACCAACGTTGGTTTCAGCAGCCATTTATCCCCGAGCCATGTATGTATCCGATACCAGCTGCCACCACCACCCAAAAAAGACATGGCATTAGTGCCCCGTAATTGCGAATACGTAATAGAAGCATCGGATTGCAGCCTTTGTGGAGCTAACTTTAAACCGTTTGGCAGCGTATTAGGCTGATCATACAAATAAGTGTCAAAAATCGTCGTAATCCATCGTTCCTCCTCATGCAATAATCCGTTCATTACCCGATCATCTGCACGTATCCACATGTTGCCCAGCCACGTGGTCTCAATTAAATACCAAGTAATATCAACAGGCGCATCCGGTCTCCACTCTCGATCAACGTCAACAACCTTCACCGATTGCAGCGGGCCCAGGCTTGCCAAAGCTTCCTTGGGATTGTTGTAGTCCTTGTACAACTCCGTGTCTGCCACAATTGTAATGTACTGGGGCTTTACGTTGATCACTGCCCCTGCAGGGCTTGGGGAATTAGAAAATGCCAGCAAACATATTCCCGTAGTTACAACAAATCGTATAAAAAAAGAACCTCGGGCAGAAAAATTCATTATTCACACTCCTCGTCAACTTTATTACATAAACGGTAGTCATATCCAATAAGTTGCGAGAAGTACCAATAATTTACTTAAATTTCACAAAATATAATGTAGTTATTCCCCTATATATCGGGATGACCCAATCCCTTTCGTTGATATTCTGAGGGAGAAACACCTTTTTGCTTCTTGAACACTTGTGTAAAATATTTATAATCCCGAAAGCCGACATTCCAGCTAATTTCATACAGAGCCGCAGTGGACTTGGCTTGCAGCTGCCTCGACGCCTCCTCGATCCGAATTCGATTCAGAAATGCCGTATACGAAACGCCCATTTCCTGCTTGAATTTATGGCTAAAATAGTTGGGAGACTGTTGAATATATGCTGCCACTTCTTTTACAGAAATATCTTCATGAAAATGATCGTGCATATAGCTGATTGCCTTGGCTACGCCTTTCATATTCGGGAATCGTTGAACATATTGTACTTGCTCATAAGAAATCCGATACAGCTGGAGCACATAGCTGCGAAAACCTTCAATCGATTCGATCTGCTCCAATGAATGATCACGATTCCACTCTGCATGGTTAGGCTGGATAGAAACACCTGGCATTCGTTTCAGCTCCTGCTCAGCAATCCAAGCATATTGTCTGCATATCCCACGTACTTCCCCCAGCAGCCGGTTCCGTTCTAGCAAGAACACGTCGAATTCCCTGTTGATGCAGCTTTGTAAAGAGGCGAAGGAAGGCTCATGGAATCCTCTTGAGAGTTCATCCTCTGGCGGTGTATAGGTTCTACTCCGTACTTCTTTCCGGTCAGGAACCTCGTAATAATAATACATGGTCCGGGGGCCACCGTATAACCTCAATTGAATAGCTTCCAGCGCCTGCTCATATAATCTGGGGAGATGCGCTATTCCTTCTTCGTTGCTGATGCCTATCGTCATGCTAATATGGCAATGCTCCAGCAGCACCGTTTGAACCTGCTTCCACCATTTCTCCAGCTCAAAAGCACGGTTGTCCGAGTTCATAATCAGCATATAGTCCCTGGAAGAAAGCCTATGTATCATCCCTGGTATTTTGTGAGCTTCTGTATCTAACAATTGTTGAATTCTTTCTTGATGATGAGTAAGAACGTCTCCAAGCACCGCATCCGCTTGCAAGTAACAAATCCGAAGCGGAATCCCAGGCTTCCACTTGATATTGAGAGTAAGCAGCTCTAATATATTCGGTGTCTCTGTGAATGTGTTGCTTACAATATCCCGAACAAGGCGTTCACTCCAATATTCATGGTACCAGGTGACCTGACTTTTTTCTTTGTCGATCGTTTCGATAGCCTTCTTGACCAGATTGAGCAATCGTTTTATATTGACAGGTTTTAACTCATAATCGATGACCCCATATTGAAGAGCTTCCTTGGCATACTCAAATTCGGAATAACCACTCAAAATAATAAACTTGCAGGAAGACGATAAGTCTCTCACAGATTTGATCAATGCCAGACCGTCCATCCTCGGCATCCTAATATCCGTGATAATGATTTCGGGATTGTGCTGCTTGAAGAGCTGCAGCGCGGTAACCCCATTGTCCGCAATATACACCTCATTCAACCCCAATGATTTCCAATTCATACCTTCCTGCAAACCCGTTCGAATTTGAATTTCATCATCGACAATAAGCATTTTCATAACGTATGTATCACCTCGATTATATGCCTATACGCCATCGTGTCTTAAAACTGCCGGAAGTACAATTACTACCTTCGTCCCTATGCCAAGCTCACTGCTAAAAAGAATCCCAAATTCAGGTCCATACTTCAACTGTAGACGGCTGTGTATATTTTTAAGCGCATAACTTGAATGTGACTCCTCACCGTCAAACAGCCTGCGGATACGGTTCTCATCTGCCCCGATTCCATTATCCTCTACACAAATTCGGGTAAAAGCCGCCTCCTGTACAATCGAAATACGGATGAAGCCTTGCTCAATCCTATCCGCAAAGCCATGCTTGATTGAGTTCTCAACCAATGGCTGTAAAATAAAATGCGGGCACTCGTACTGAAGCATGTGCTCCTCAACTTGTACCTCGAACTCATAAATGTGATTGAACCGGAAATTGAGAATGATCATATAATTGCGCACATGCTCTACCTCTTGCTCAATCGTGGTGATTTGATGCTCCTGGGTTAACGAATATCTGAACATGTTGGAGAGCACCTCCAGCTGATCGGCAACTGAATCCACCTGATGCCTGATAGCTACCCAACGAATGGATTCAAGCGTGTTATACAAAAAATGAGGATTAATTTGCATGCTCAGCATTTGCAGCCGGGCTTCCTTTTCCTTTAATTGACTGTGATACACTTTATCAATCAGATCTTTAAGCTCCAAGCCCATGGCTCTAAAATGAAACACCAGTTGTCCGATTTCATCCTTTTGTTGCACATCGAGCTTAATTTCCAGATTGCCGCGCTTAACTTTATCCATTTCGCGCTTCAGCAGCTTGATGGGTCGAATAATGCGGTTGTTTTGGATAACGGAGAAAATAATCCCAAACAGCAAACAGATCGACAGTGCGACAACAATCAATATCCCGAGAAACTTCTGCGGTTCATTAATTTGCGAGTCTGGAACCACTTTGATCACATGCCAACCTGGATTTGGCAGCTTATAATAAAATACAGAAACTTTTTCCCCATTGATCGTAGAGCGAAAATTCCCCTCAATGCCAGACATAACCTGCTGAACATAGGGCAGCTGTCCGATATGGTTTCCGATCTCACTTTTGTTCTTGGAAGACACGATTTGCCCATTGCCGTCGATAATAACCATTCCGTCATTTTGCCACGCATCATTCTCTGTGTAAGCCTGCTCCAGCGCTTGTTCGGGGATGGTTAATATTTCAACAGAAATAACAACAAATAAATTAAGATCATTAACGGCTCTAAACAAAGAGACGACATATTCATTTTCATTCGGATTTTGATAGGAATGCAGCTTATAGGTGCCGGTCCATACCGGAACTCCTTTTTGTTGGATCGCTTGCTGGAGTAAATCCTGGTTAACCTCATTCTCATAGTAACCGAACCGGTAAATCGGCTTCGTATTGTTTATAAGGAGAAAAGAGTGCAGGTAAGGCTGCACTCTAATTTCCTGCTGCAAAAAATAATTGAGACCATTCGTACGCACTACGAATTCATACGGATAAGATTGCTCGTTCAAGTTCGATAACTGCTGGACATCTTCATTGCCCAACAACTTATCAGATAAATATTCTGTATTGGAGACGATTTGATTCAAGCGAAACTCGGTTTGCTTAAAAGATTGAAAGACGGCCTCTCTCGACTTGGAACCGATAATATCGGACGAAATCGCGAGGATTAAGAAGGACGCTGCCATTAAGGGAAGGATAACAAGCACAAACAAATACACAAAAAATTTGGTTTGGATAGACATGGTTTATATTCTCCAATTGGTATCACCCTTTTACTGCACCGCTCGTTAATCCTCTTACAAAATACTTTTGTGAACATAAAAATATGACAACGAGCGGAACCATGACAATACATATGGCCGCGGAAAGCGGTCCCCAATCTGTGCCCATCTGCGTTTGAAAAGCAATAATGCCAAGTGGAATGGTTCGAAATACCGAAGCTGACATGGAAACGGTTGTCCAGAGCAGCTCTCCCCATAACCCAAAATTCAAAATAGCCACCGTCAATAGTGTAGGAATCATGATCGGTACGATCACTTTTACAAAAACGAGCATATCGTTCGCCCCGTCGACCTTGGCTGCTTCAAGCAGCTCGTTCGGAATGGATTGAAAGAAATTACGCAATATAAACGTTGCCGTGGGCACCCCCCATCCAATAAACGGAAAAATAAGCGTATAAGCTTCATTTAACAGCCTAAGCTTACTCATCATGATATAGAACGGCATAATGATCGATTCAGATGGAAACATCGTTGGAATGAGAATGAACAGCATCAGGAACTCCGCCTTGGGAATACGTAATCTCGCCAAAGCATATCCTGCCAATGAGGCAAATAGCACGATGCCGATAATGGAAATCGATACAACATAGGTACTGTTTAATAAATAGCGTCCGATCCCGCCGTCAATGAGTGCCTTCGAATAATTAAACCACTCGATACGTACCGGCAGTGCCCATATATTCTGAAGAAACTGCTGTGTGGATTTAAAAGATGTCATCAATACAAAGAGCAGCGGGAATAACGTGAGCAGCGTCAATAGCAGAACGGTAACTCTGGGTATCCAGACGATGGCTGTGGTTTCCCTATTAATATTCATACGTCTCTCCCCCTAGTAACCGTCTCGCTATAAGTACAGTCAACAGCAATATTCCTGTAAACAAGGCTCCCATCGATGCTGCATAACCGAATTCATTGTAATTGAATGCAGTATCGACCATATACAAGGATACTGTCTTCGACATTGTCCCTGGACCGCCGTTCGTTAAAATTCTCACCGAGTCGTAAGTTCGGAAGGCTGTGATCAAGGACAGCACCACGCACAATTGGATAATTGGCTTAAGTAATGGAAGCACAATGAGTATGAATTGACGCATGTATCCGATACCATCCATTCTGCTTGCTTCAAATATGGACTTCGGTATAAGCTGCATGGCCGTGAAACAGAGCATCATCGTAATGCCCATATTCTTATACACGTCTACAAGTACAATACTTGGCAGGACGGTTTCCGGTTCACCCAACCATACCCGCGTCAAATGCTCCAAGCCAATCGCTTCCAGTGCTTGATTCAATACGCCTTCAGGACTATAAATAAAAGTAAACAAAATCGCAATAATCGTTGTCGGAACCATCGAGGGAGTGAAAAGAGCAAATCGGTAGAACGCTCCCTCTTTATTCCCCAACTGGTAGATCAGGGCTGCCAGCATAATGCCGATAACGACAGAAAACAAGGTGATAAAAATGCCCAGGAAAGTTGTATTATAAAAGCTAATAAGAGCAGTACGGTCAGCAAAAATATGAATGTAATTATCGAATCCAATCCAGTTTCTCGTTAGAAACCCATCCCACTCCTGGAAAGACAAAATCAAGTTCCATATGAAAGGAACATAGGAAACAAACAGGATCAGGAACAAGACAGGAGCCAAAAATACAAATCCAAGGACTGTACTGCCGAGTAAATTACCTTTACGGTTGTTCATCCATGTTTCTCTCCATTATCTAAACTTAGCTATGTTGTCACTTCTTTTTAAGTGCTTCTTGACGTAAGGCTTCCAGATCGCTAATAATTTCTTTGAAATCGGAGCCCTTCAGGAAAAGTTTAGGTAAAAGCTGGTTCCTGAAATATTCATCGATCTTGCTATCCACATAGGTGAATCCCGGCGGGTTGGTAATCGCATGCTTATACAAAGCACCAATCTGAGTAACTATAGGATTCGTATACTTAACATTCAAGTTGGAAACCAGGAAGCCCGCATCCGCATGAATTTGCATATATTCCTGGCTGGTCAGTTTTTTGATAATTTCGACTGCAGCTTCTTTGTTGGCTGCGTTCGCCGGAATCATAAATCCGTCCGCACTGCCTGTGTAAGCCAGCTTGTTGCCCATGGTCGGAACCGGTAAAGCAACGACTTTAAATTTCGAATTCGTTGTTACTGTTGCCGCAAGTGAGGAGGCTTCGCCAATCATAGCTACTTTACCTTGGTAGAAAGCGGATTGCTCCTCGTCACGCTTAATCGTCAAAGCGCCCTTACCCGGGTACCAGTAATCGTTATCATTTAATTTTTTCAGGTTTTCAAGCATCTTGGTAAACATAGGGTCTGCGATTGGAATTTGCAGCTTTGATAATTCATCCAGCTTGTTCTGTGCTTCCCCAATGCTTTGTAAACCTTCCCGCGGTAAAATGATGGCTTGATCGTTAGCTGCACCGAACGGATATACGCCGGTCTTCTCCTTGATTTGCTTCAAGGTATCCAGGAATTGCTCCCAGTTCCAGTTGTCCGGAATTTTAACTCCAGCTTTATCCAGAAGATCCTGGTTGGCGTAGATGAGTGGGAATACACCACTGATCGGAACACCATAAGTTTGCGAGCCATACTTGCCAGTGTCCAGCATGGAGGTAAATTGCTTTCTCCATTCGCCACCGTTCGCATCCAAATACGGTGTTAAATCGGTTACCATCTTGGAGTCAATCATTGTCTTCAAATTGTTGGGCCAATACGCATAAATATCTGCCGGCTGTCCGGAAGCGATACCTGTCTTAACGACTTTTTCCAGGTTACCCCAATCCACCGGAATCGTTTGAATATCGTATTTGCCTTTGAAATCTGCTTTCAGCTTTTCAAGCATGGGGACAAAAGAAGGAAATTCTTTAATGTCACCGTAAAGCACTACTTTTTTGGGAGCTCCACTCGTGGAGCCTTCGGGCGGCTTGGCCGCATCCGGTTTCTTTGCGGTGTCCGATGTACCCGTAGCGGAATTACCAGAATCTTTCGCACATCCAACTAATGCGGTCATGGACATGAGAAACACTGAAAAGACTAACAACCCTTTTTTCAAATCGAATACCCCCAGCTTATTGATATCGCCATTACCGATTCTTTATTATTGTAAGGGTTTTCTTTTTGAAGCAGTAGGTGACAAAACTTCGATAAGTTCGATAATTCTACGAATGAAGATTGGTATGAAAAGAGCCCTTAGCAATTACACCAGGGGCTTCTCCATAATAACCGATAACGACTCCAATCATTTATTCAGACGGATATTTCATTCCCCATCCACCGCGAAGCGCATCCATTGTTCTCATAATGCCTAACGATTCATCCAGCGGCATAATGTCGCTTTCAATTTTTCCTTCTCGAAGACAACGCATCGCTTCGGCTGCTTCATACATGTAACCTATCGGTGCAGCGCAATCCTCAAAGCGCTCTACCTGTTTTCCGTACACGGATAATTCCGCTGTTTTGGCATTCCAGAATGACGGCACTCGAATTTCACCTTCCGTTCCGGAAATAATGGTTTCGTGCTTTGTTTTTATACGAAGTGCCGCCATCAGGTTGGCTGTTTGTCTTCCCTCATAGCCAAATAAAGCTGAAAATTCTTCATCCACGCCAGTTGTCCCGATATGAGCCAGACTTTGAATGGTAGAAGGCTGCGTGCCATATATCATCGAGATAAAAGATACACAATAAATGCCGACATCCAATAAAGTCCCTCCAGCGAGCTTCGGGTTAAACAGTCTACTTTCCGGTATCCATTCAGCACGATTACCGAATCTTACATCAACCATACGTACGTCCCCGATTGCTCCGCTCGCCAGCCATTCCCTCACTTTATGAATCGTCGGTAAAAACCGCGTCCACATAGCCTCCATAAGGAATACCTGCTTCTCGCGGGCAACTTGGATCAGTTCCTCCAATTCGGCTGCATTCACTGTGAACGACTTCTCACAAATTACGGCTTTACCACCCAATAGGCAAGCTAACACGTTCTCTCTGTGCTCAGAGTGCGGAGTTGCCACATAGATGATGTCCACATTCGGATCCTGAATAAGTGCTTCATAGCTGCCATAAGCATTCGGGATGTTGTGCTTCAACGCGAATTCAGCTGCTCGTTCCTCGGATCGTGAACCCACAGCGACGATCTGCGCTTCCGGAAGATGCGCCAAATCTTTGGCAAATGCATTTGCGATACGGCCTGGACCAAGAATCCCCCATTTGATCTTTTGATTCATGGATAAACACCTCGTTTTATAAAATTAGTCATGCTTCAACCTATTCTGTAAGCGGTCATGGTAGTAAATGATTTGAGTAGTTAGCTTAAAGATTAAATTAATTATAGTCCATATTAATTTTAAGCACAATATATCAATTTAATAAGCTGTTCAAATAAATACGATGAATGGACAAACCTAAATAAAGGATAACCACAAGGCTATCCTCCAAACGTACAAACTATCACTTTCCTATCATTTCAACTAATGCCTGCTTGTTGATCTTGCCACTCAGGTTTACAGGGAATTGAGCAATCTCAATGAATTTGCTGGGAAGAATGCCTGGGAAAATGTACTGCAATAAATGTTCTCTGAGCTGTGTGGTGGTGACAGGCTCCGTTGTCGTATAGTAGGCTAATAATTTTCTGTTACTGCCACTATTACCTATACCCAGCACACAGGCATCATGAATAGAGGAATGCGTCATTAGGTGCTTGCGAATGGTTTCGGGGTGCACCAGAATACCGTTGATTTTAAGCTGATCATCAATTCTGCCGCCATAATCGACTCTTCCATCCTCCAGCCATCTTCCCATGTCTCCTGTTCGGTACAGAAGTTGACCGGATTCATACGGATTCACGATGAATCTCTCTTGCGTCAGCTCCTCGCGGTTCAGGTATCCTGCAGCCAATCCGTCTCCTGCTATGCAAATTTCTCCCCATACGCCAACCGGGCAAAGCTGCAGCCACCGATTCAACACATAGATCCTCGTATTGGCAATCGGCCTGCCTAAAGTCACTCTATCTTCCTCAACATCCGAGGCCAGAGCGTCCACTGTCGCCTCTGTCGGGCCGTAATGATTGTAAAGCTTATAACCCCTTTGAATGATGCGGTCCTTAAGCTCCCGTTCCAGAATATCTCCACCTGTGATGACGACTCGAACACTCTCCAATTGATCATCGTCTGCAATCAGTGGCAGCAAGGTAGGTACGAGCGGTAAGATGTGCACCTGGTGCTTATCGATAAAATTGCGAAAAGCTGCCTTATGGAGCAGCAATTCGCTTCTTATAAGAATCACGGTTCCACCGTTAAGTAAAGGTCCGAATATCGATTCCACCGAAGCGTCAAAGGTCAGGTTGGCGGACTGAAGCGTTCGAGTATTACTCGTGATGTGGTATTTCGTACCTAACCAGCAGCAGAAGTTAACGACTCCCTGATGCCCTACCATGACTCCTTTGGGGGTGCCTGTCGTTCCTGAGGTGTAGATGACATAAGCCAGATCAGAAGCACGGCCTTTCGCTAAAAGGTTGGTTCCATTACTATTTTCAATTTCATAAGACATCGGATCGTAAGGATTAAGCAGCTCGACACCTATAGAATCGGACAAGGATTGCGTCACAGCGATGCAGGTTCCACTATCTGCCAATATCATACGGGTAAGTGCTTCTGGTGACCGAACGTCAATAGGCAAATACGCTGCACCCGATTTCAATATCGCCAGAAGCCCAATGATCATCTCCAAAGTACGATCTGCTGTAATGGCCACAATGCTGCCCCGTCCTGCCCCCCTACTTCGCAGCTTAATTGCCAATTGTGTCGATTTCCCATCCAGCTCCGCATAGCTGATGCTCTCTTTGTTGCATACCACCGCAATCTGTTCAGGATAAGCAGCCGCCTGCATCCCAAAACGACTGTGAATTGTTTGATCCTTCGCATAATCAGTTCGAGTTTGATTAAAAGCATAGAGCAGCTGTAAACGCTCTTCGGGCACAACCATATCTATATCCTTGATTGGTGTCTCTTCATCACGAAGCAGGGCTTCATAAACCTTCATCAAATGCCCCTTAAAACGATCAGCTGATATTTCGCTATGCAAATGCCAGTTCTGCTGCCTATCGATGTCCATGATGATCTCAAGCTCACTCTTCCAGGGAACCTCCAATTCTGAAACCGAGAAAGCTTCGGTGTTCCGAGCGAAAGTAACAGATACACCATTGACTGCTTCATAGGGAGCTATAGCTTCACGCAGCTTCTCTTTCCATTCCTTGAACGTATCCTCTATACAAACCGGTATGTCTATACTAATGATAGGCTCTCCTGCAAACCCTGTGTTTTTACAGGTCCATACAGGCATATCATGTGTTGTGTGGATGAACAGTTGAAGCTGATCGGGATCATGATATTTCAACAGCACAATACCCCAAGCCATATGTAAATAAGAGAATATCATCGCAATCCCCCTCCTTGTTGATAGACAGAGGTAAGCTTTCCCTTAAATTGAATCACTGCATCCGCTAATACTTGATCTCCCTCGGCATGCTTAACAAGACGCTCCTCCAGCCGACCCCAGACCTTGTCTACGGGAAGCAGCAAACCTTTTAAGGCGAGATTGACTGTAGCTCGCCAGCCATCCATATAACTTGACACTGCCTGACGGACAGCAACCATCTCATCGTTAGGGCCGGGTGGAAGTGGGGTCACATCAAATATGCGGATCAAACCACTTAACCGATGCTGCATATGCCGGGTTCCCTTGAGAATTTCGCACTTGCGGATCGGTGGCAAAGTCGAGGCGATCAGTTGGTTAGCGAAGGAACCGAGGTGAAAAGTATCCGTCTGCAGCATCCGGCCCGTATACATCAGTGCCTGCTCCTCTGAAATCTCGCTGCACCTCGGCTCAAGGGCTTGGTAAGGCATTCTCATCGCTTCATGCGCCTGTCGCAAAGCTTTGCCAGCCATCGCACCCTGGAAGGCAGGATGATCATCGTAAATTCGGTACTCACCATTGGGCAATATTTGCTGTACCCATATATAATGTCCGGCATGCTCTTGACCGTAAAAAACCTTGGCATGCGGCAAATAAAATAAATCACAGGGAAGAAGTACCTGAAGGCCGCTCCGCAGCGCGTCGTCGATCCAGCCGCTATTGTACTGCCGTCGAATCCCATACAGCTCAAACAGCTGCCGCTCCGTCGCCAATACACGCGTCAAGTCAAAATCCACATCTACTTCCGACCATTCAGGTATAAAAGCCCATCGATCAATCATCGCTGCATAAGCATGCACCTGCGGATATAAAGCCAGCAGCTTATCGATATAGCAATCCACCCATTGCTGCTTCATAGCTCCAAAGAATCCACGTCTAATTTGGCGCAGATCCGATCAACCATATTCCGCACAGTGGCAAAATTTTCGAATAATAGCTCTTCATCATCAAAAACAATCTCAAATCTCGTTTCAAATTCAATGACAAGGTTCATGGAATTAAATGAATCCATCCCGAGACTGGCCAGATCCTTATCCAAAGTCAGAGCTTCATCCGTTTGCAATACCTCCTGCACCTTGCTGCAGACGAAATCCATAACCGAGTCCTTGTTTACAATCGTTTGGCTCATTCTATGATCCCTCTCTTTTCTTATAGCAATTATATGCTCAATATTATTTTACATTTATATCCAGTTAGTATAATCAAGCTCAATACCACCAAACAGTTTACCCATGGTGAGATCTGTTCGATACCGATTTAATGTCCATCTTTGCATCGTATTGCGATTCATTCCCTCCCACTTGCGCAGATACGTAGTATACAATAGCAGATGGCGCAGCAGCATCCAATCCGGTACGCTTTGTACCAGTGCCTTGCTTACGGTTTGATGGTGAGAATAACCCTCCAATACATGATGCATAAAATGTTTGGCAAACGACGCTTTATCTGCTGTAGAGCGATCACCATCGATAGCGTAATACATGGCGACAGCGATATCACTGGAATAATGATGATAGGCCATCCCATCAAAATCAAAAACGATCATCCTGCCCTCATGAACATGAAAGTTGCGATGATGCAGATCATTATGGATCAATCCAAACTGGTCCGGGTGCTCAGGAAGCTGCTTAAGCCTTAACAGGCAGGGATTCAAGGCTTTGCCAAGCAACGGATCAGCAGCAACCTTCAACAACGCAGCATGATATAATTCATCCTCATCCCATCGATGCCGTTTCCACTCCGGTCTGGACGGTTTATACTGTGAGGTAACCTGATGCAGCTTGCCGAGCAGTTGTCCCCACTGCTGGAACAACTCCGGTCCCCATACCTCCAGATTAGCGGGCTGCCCTTCGGCCCATTCCAATGCGTATGCCCAATAATGATCACCGATTGACTCTACATAGCTGCCGTTTAACGAGACAATCGCCCTTGCCACCGGTACGCCATGGTCCGCCGCAAAGTGGACAAAATCGATTTCCCCCAAAATGTCAGCTTCTGTCCGATGCTGCCGATCTATGATTTTGAGTACATACTGTTTTCCTCGATCAGCCCAGGCATATACGCTGCTCTCAAAGCTTTCCAATGGTATAAACCGGGTATTCGCCTCAGCGAACCTGCTGCCGGCATCAAGTATCACTTTCGCGTCAATTTGGTTGTTGGTAGTCCTCATATCAGTTTGCGTTCTCCAGATGGTCGAGCAGTTGTTCCAGAAAATCCTTCTCGTAGGCTTTAAGCTCTTCAATCCCATGAATGGCTCTGGCGATATTGCGAGGGTCCTGCACAATACGCTGCTTGACACAAAGCTGGTGAACGATCATCGTTTTTCTTAATACCTGCTCCGCCATCGCGATAAACCTGTCATCGGTCATATAATAGTTGGCAAATAAGTATTTCATCCTCTCTATCATCAATTTTTTATGATTCACCAATGTTTGCAAAGCTTTCATATGGATGATCGGTTTGTCGCTATCGCGCTCCAACTCCAAAAATTGAATCAGTAAGTCATAAGCTCTTAAGCCGAACCAGAAATCGATTCGCTTGGGATTCCTTTCCGTTACCGGCTTGGATAACAGGTGCTCTTCCAACGATCTTATAATTAATTTGATGTCAAATTCGAATATGGGCGTGTTCAGAGCCTGATACGGAAACTGGATAATTTCCAGTGTTTGGCTGGCACGCTGAGTTACCGGACCCGCATGGGCAAGCGCTTCTTGAAAGAGCTCAAAGCTGAGCGTCCGGTTTGTAGTAAAGACAGGTGGATCGCCAAAAAATCCGGCAATTCGGAACAGTCTTTGATCCCAATCATACCCATGTACCAATACATGATGGACAAGATGGTATTTAAGATAAGCATGCATGCCAGGAATATAAAATTCATCCAGCGCGATCGCCAAATACTGCTGCTTGTTCAGACAATCCACGAACAATTCGATACTGTCAGTGAACCATGACCGCAACTGATCTGTGTGTAATTTGGAGACATAAGTGTACGGCAGGCTGTGAAAATGAGAGGAAGTAGCCAGGTGAATGAAATTGCCCTTATCAAAATGCGGAACGCCGAATATATGAATATAATTGGTAACTATCCACGGCAGCGATTTGTCCTTGCGTGTCAGAATGATGGCTTGAGAAAATGCGTGAAACGAATGCACATCGATAATAGGAACCTCCAGTGGGAGGTTAACCACACGGTTATCTGTTATCATCGCGATCTCCTTTCATTGGACAGCTCTGTCCATAAAGTACTCCAGCCATTTTTCATGTGTCTGAAGCAGCGACATATATCGTTCCTGGAGCGGCTGCAGCTTATGCGGCTGTATGGACAATCCGATTTTGTACAGCTGGTATAAACTTTTTTTCCATTCAATGCGGTTGTTATGAAGCTGCAACAGCATCCCTTCCGAATCTCCGACTCGGTCCCTATGCTTCCCAATAAATTGTTCGAAGTAATCCAATTGATGCAGGATGCCACCGATTCGCAGGCAGTAATACATGTTTTTGCAGGTGTCCGTAAACTCCGCAGGCTTCATGTCAATCAACCGTGACCAATCAGCCACATAGGCTCTATAGGCCTCCAGCCCTTGATAACGTCCTTCAGGCAAATGATGTCTGTGATTAAAGCGTTTGATGCTCGCGATTGCCCTGTGATACCGTTCATCGGCATTCGAGGCGGTTTTTTGAAAAGGATCGACCTCAAACCAGGCGTATCCCCATATTCCAGCAAGCAGCTGTGACAGCGATAACGGACCTGTGTAGGATAACGTTTGTCCGAAACCATCAAGAAAGGAGGTATCCGCCACCTGTGCGACTTGATTGACTTCATCGATTCCAAATAAAAGTAAAATATGATTACGCTCTACACCATCACGAAAAACAGCATGATAATCCAAATAAGGACTGCGTATAAAAATCAGGATTATCCGATTTTCCTGTAAAATCTCGCGAAAGATGTCCAGCACCGCAACCCCGACCTCAAACGTAAATTGGGCACACAGCCCGTAGCAAGCGGCAAACTGTTGGAGGATCGTCTCCTGAGATGCAAGCCACATCGTGCTCAAATTTCCATTGTATTCGAGATTCATGCCGTCGCTTTGAAAATAAATGTCTGCCTCCGCTACCTCCATGTCCAATTCGGGACGTTCTCTGATCAACAAGTGACGCAATCCCGAAAACAAGCAGTGATGTCCGGACTGAATTGTAAAATCATTCACAATGCACATTGACATGCTGGCTTAACGACTCCTTCCACCCTTTACGCTCACTTAATGACATTGCCGACTGTTAGATGCTTGGATTGGATGGGAAGGACAACATGCGTACTGATCCGCTCCAGCTCCTGCGTGCTGATCAAGCCTGATAGTATAAAATAATTCACGCCAATCCTATGAAATCGGCTAATGGTTTGCCGTACCTCCTCGTAAGATCCGACAATGGAAAAGCCATTCGAAGTATTCAGCTGTGACAAACCTGGCCATAACGTCGACGAAGGACTCCCTTCTGCTTGTGCATGTTTGGATTGTGCATGTTTGGATTGCGAATAATAATTATGATATTTGGAAATACCGACCGAGTCACTATTGTTGCGAAACAAACGGTTCATCCTTTTTTCAAACGGGCTGGCGCTCTCCAGAAATTGATAGGCAGCCTCCCACGCTTCTTCCGTCGTTTCCCGCGCAATAATATCGATCATGATTCCACAATGCGGATTTGGATTCAGATTCGTACGAAGCTCAGGTAACCATTCACGAAAGCTTGTAAAATGCTGCTCAATTTCGTCAAGCTCATGCCCGAATACCAGATAACCATCAGCAAATTCAGCCGCAATAGCCATCGCTTCCTGCGAGCTGCCAGCCATGAACAGCCTGCCAGTCGGTACGTCCCGTTTAGGAAATAGCTCCGCATTTTGCACATCGAAGCAGTCTCCATGATAGTGAGTAATCCCGCCCTGCTGCAAACGGAGGTAAAGATCGATGAATTCTTTGGTTCGCTTATAACGTGAGGCGTGGTCACCGGCCCGGGTCATCTTTCCAAGCTCGACCTGCGAGCTGCCTGTTACAACATTCAAATCAATGCGTCCAGCTGAAATCAAGCTTAATGTGTTAAAAGCTTTGGCAGTCGTCGTTGGCAGGCAATAGCTCGTGTTCTGCGCAACGAGAATACGGATTTGCTCAGTTTCCTGCGTTAACACCGTAGCCATAATCCAGGGGTCCATATAAGAGTTGGCGTTAATCAGTAGCACCGATTGAAATCCGCCTGCTTCCGCAAACTGTGTCTGCTGTAGAATCGTCTCCAAATTACCTTCCGGCAGCATCCAGCAAAATTCCATATGCGTCACCCGCCGATTCATTTGATTTGTTGATATTTGCCGACCAGTTCCTGAATTCGGCGAAGCGTGGATACATTCTCAGTTAACAAATCATCATCATCAATTTCGATGCCATAGACGATTTCCAGCTCGACCACCAATTCAACGACAAGGATCGAGTTCAGATTGTATTCGATCAAATCATCATCAGGTTCAATCGATTCCAGCACTTCACGCTCCTGCTTAAGCACCCGCTCCAATATATCCAGAAGCTCTGTATCGTGAGTTGTCCTTGGTATGATTATGGTTAACACCTCTCTTATAGATGTAGTTCAAAAAGTCCCCTTTGATCACGAAGTTTCACTGAAAGCCTACTCGGCATCGAATCTTGCATTCAGGCTCGAAGTCCGGTGCTCATATAGGTTTGCATAAACTCTGCTCCTCCTTCTTTACAGCTTACGAAGCGAGTTTTCTACGAAAACTTTTACTTCTCGGTGCTGAAAGGCGACTCTTTGAACTTGCACGTATAGAAACTGGTCATAAATAATGCCGTCCATCGATGATCTTTTTGCCTTGATACAGGTTTTGCTTGTCTTTAAAATCCCTCCATGCCGTAACAATAGTCAGTACCTCGCTGCGATTCACAACCTCCTCTACAGAGTCCGCATACATGATGGGTAATCCGTAGGCATTGTGGAAATTTTCCATGGCCATTGGATCATAAGCTACAATCCGACTATAGCCGCGGTCCAGCAGCAGTCCAATAATATCCCTGGATACCGCACCTCGGACATCATCGCTTTCCGGTTTGAACGACAATCCAAGGATGCCAATCGTACCCTCAGGCTGGACGGACGCAGCAATTTGCTCGACAATATGCCTTTTAATATCCTCATTGACCTGCAGCACCGCTTTCAGCATCACAGCCTCATGTCCGTAATGGCCTGCATGTGCATATAAGGATAACGTGTCCTTGGGCAAACAATAACCGCCAAAACCGCAGCCAGGAAATACGTAGTCTGTCATTTTTGCGGGATGTCCCTGCCATCGCTTGTCTTCATGGAGCAGGTGAAACACCTGTGTGATATTGATATGGCCAATTCGGGCAGCGATCATCGACAATTCGTTAGCAAAGCTGATCATGGTAGCCAGCAGTGCATTGGAGGCATATTTGACAAACTCGGCGGTATGCGCGGATACACAATGGATGGGAACTCCAAAATTCGCATAAAGCTCACGTACCCGCCGTGCTCCTATAGGATCAACCTCTCCAATGATAATGCGATCCGGTTGCACAAAATCATTCCATGCCGAGCCCTCACGCAGAAATTCCGGGTTATGGGCCAAGCCTATATTTTCCCCGATCCGATAGCCCCGATTTTCCAAAAGCAGTTGGACAACATCCGTTGTCGTGGACGCTGGAACCGTCGATTTGATCACGATAACAGGGTAAGGCTTGGGCTGCGCTAGCTGCTCCAATGCATCCAGACATGCACGGACTGCACGCTGCAGATCACCCAAATCGGTTTCACCGCTCAATGAACTGGGCGTTCCAACACATATAAAAAGGGTATCGGCTTGAGCTACAGCCTCTGCCATCGTATCGCATACGATAAATCGGTCTCCGCCGTATCGCTCCAGCTGCTCCTGAAGGTGTGGCTCATGAAAAGAAATCCGCTTGCCCTTGTACAGCTCCCGCTTACGCTCATCCGCATCATAGGCAAATACTTGCTGACCTGAACGATGAGCCAGCCCCAACCCCGTCGTAAGTCCAACAAATCCCAAGCCCATAACCGCAATCATGAATGAACCTCTTCTCTTTCTTGGGCCAGAAAGGACAAATACCGTCTTACTCCCTGCTCGACATCGATTCCAGGCTGAAAGCCAAGCAGTTGTTTCGCCTTGGCTATATCAGGACATCTGCGTGATGGATTACCGGTTAAATAATCCTTTTCCAGCGATGGCTGATAGCGGATTGCACCTGAGTAGCCCCACAGCTCTAAAGCCTGTTCGCGAAAAATGCTGGCCAGCTGCAGCACCGTAATCTCCGGTCGATCCATCCCGATATTGAAGCAGTCGAATTGTTCATAGGTCAATACCTTAATGTAACCCGCAATCGCATCAGCAATATAACAAAAGGTGCGGGTAGGCGTCCCGTCTGAATGGATCACCAAATCCTCATGCGACAGCACCGCCTGGGCGAAATCCGCGGGTACTCTTTTATCCCCAACCGCCATACCCGGTCCAAAGTTATTGAACGGTCTGACGATCCGTATTGGCATCTGATACGTCTGATGATACACATAACATAGCGTTTCACCCATACGCTTCGACTCATCGTAGCAGGCACGCGGACCGAGTGAGCTCACGTTGCCCAGATAGGTTTCCGCGGTTGGAATGCTTTCCTGCACAGGATCACCATATACCTCACTGCTGGAGAAAAACAACAATCCATCCAGCGGACGATGACGGTAAAATTCCAACAGATTGTTCAGTCCCAGCACATTGGCATGAATCGTTTCAATCGGGAACTGGCGATAATAGGTAGGAGATGCGATTGACGCCATATGAATGACATAGTCCGCCCGATGTGCTGCAGGTATCGAGTCCAGCTTATCGACGGCAATATCAAAGCTGTATACCTCGATATCGGCTTCATTGCGGGAAAGCTCCTCCAGCCATGATGGTCTGCCCGAACGGAACGTATCCAGCAGGATAAGTGATCGATATTGGATTCCCTGTTGTTTCAAGTAGACGAAGTACTGCGTTAAATAAAAGCCGATAAATCCGCCGCAGCCGGTGATCACAATCGTTTTTCCTGCAAATCGGCCCGCTTTCTCTGTTTGCCCAAATATATAAGCCAGATCCTCAAGCATAATAACGTTTCCGGTCATCAAAGGCACCGCTCCTTTTCAGCATTCTGATCTCCAGCTATACGACTGGTTTTCCAAGGCACATTACCGGAAGCCCACAAGCTTTCCAAATGCTGTTTATCTCTCATCGTGTCCATGCACTCCCAGAAGCCGGTATGCCGATAAGCCATCAATTGCCCATCTTCAGCCAAGCGAGTCAACACATCGCTCTCCAGCACCTCTTCATCGCTGCTCAAATAATCAAGCACACCCGGCTCAAATACAAAAAAACCGCCATTAATCCAGCTCTCTGTATCCAGCTTTTCTTTAAAGCGCACGACCTGATCTCCCAGCAGATCGACGGTACCAAATCGCGCTCGCGGCCGTACCAGTGTCAAGGTTGCCAGCCTGCCATGCGAACGGTGGAAATCCATCAGACGCGTCATATCCACATCACTCACGCCATCACCGTACGTCACCATAAAGGTCTCCTTGTTCAACTGATCCCTTAACCGATACAAGCGTCCACCTGTCATGCTATGAAGTCCAGTATCCACGAGGTGAACAATCCAATCCCTTTCCGGCCGCTTGCTAACCTCAACAGCAGAGCTGGACATATGGATAGAAAAATCATTTTGCAAATACACGTAATTCAAAAAATACTGCTTGATAACCTCAGCCTTGTAGCCAAGTGCGACGATAAATTCCTTGAATCCGTAAGCTGCATACCCCTGCATGATGTGGCATAAAATCGGCAAGCCCCCGATCTCTACCATCGGCTTGGGCTTAAGCACGGTTTCTTCCCCCAATCGGGTACCCAGGCCGCCTGCGAACAATACGATTTTGGTCATTATGGGTCCACCCCGCTTCTTCTATCAGATAATCGGACATTAACCGCTTGCACTGGTGTAACTACGAATGGCCACGTTCCAGAGCTTACGGGAAATGAACAAAAACACAATCGGAGCCGCGATAAACCAAACCATATAGGAGATATCCAGCTTATCCATGGCATACAAGGGTGAAAAGTTGGTGATGATAAACACCGGAAACAGGAACATCCCCGCCTGCTGGATCGAACGTCCGTAGATGTTCATGGGTACATGATTCATATCCCAAATGGCCGTCGACATCTGATTAACCGCATTGGTATTGACTGTCCAGAACGAAATCAGTGAGGGAATCAGGAAAATCGCGTACTTGAGCACCACACCCACGAATATAAAAGCGATAAACCCGAACACTTTAACAGGCGTTACCGGAATCCCCATTCGACTCCAGCCGATCACGATCATCGCTATGCCGGCTACCACATTTGTAAAGGAGTATCCGAAATCGATTCTGCGCAGCGTAGCAATGAATTGCAGCGAGACCGGCTTGGTGATCAGCATATCCAGCGTGCCGTCGCGAATATGGTTGCTTAGCATCATAAAATTGGAATAAAAGAATAAGCAGTAAAACCCGGTCATCATCGTAAATGAGCCTACATACATCAGCAGCGCGTCCGGGGTGTACCCATTAATGACGACGCCTACCCGGAACGCAACCAGCACATAAATCAGCTTGATACACAAATAAGCTATCTCGATCGTATTGGCGAACAGGAAATTGATCCGATATTCCATCTGCGCAATAAAGCAGTTTTTTACGAAAATCAGGTAGATGTACCCGTATTTTTTCAACGTTTTCATGAGTCAGGTCTACCCTCCTACGGCAACATACTTTTTCATTCCAGTGTTCCACAGAATACTCGATAACAGTGCAAATACTGCAATCCACATGATCTGCATGACCAACCCTTGACCGATCTGCTCCATGGAGAGCTTGCCGCTCAGCAGTTGAATCGGAAAATACACCACATAATTGAATGGCAACATCAGCAATATCTTTTGCATGCCAGGACTGTACACATCAAGCGGAAATAGTCCTCCGCTCGCAATCGTAGCCAGCAACCCGAAGGTTTTGAACGCTCCGTTGGATTCGATAAACCAGAACGCTATCGCACTCAGACTGTAATAAATAAAAAAATTCAGCAGCAGCGAGAAGGGTACCACGCATAAGAACAGCAGTACCTGCTGACTGTGGACCGGGAACCCGAGCCACAAATTCAATACCCATACCACCACCATCGAAATCGATAAGATCGCCAGCATTTCAATCGATTTCTCGCCCAGAAAGCAGCAGATCCGATAAGCAAAATAGCCAATGGGCTTAATCAAATATTTGTTCAAGCCGCCATCCTTGATATCCCGCGCAATTTCGAACTGAAAGCCAGTCCCTATCAGCTTGGTCATCAATATCGCAAGAATAGAGTAAGCAATCAACTGATTGTAGGAATAACCGAACACCATCGATTGATTAGAGCTTGCGAACACCGCTTTCCAAAAGAAAAATTGAATAATAATCGGGAATATGCAGCTGAACAGGCTCAGGAAAAAGTTTGTGCGGTATTCCAGAACCTTTTGAACACCGAGCGAAAAGCTCTTAAGATATTTGCTCGGCATGAGCATGCTGTTCACCGCCTCTTTGATACAGCATCGCAATACCCTCTTCAATCGGAATGTCCTCAATAGTAAAATCGACAACAGGCAGATGATCGAGCACCCAGCGTGACAATCGCTTAATATCGTGCTTTTCGAACTCGATTGTGACGAGCAGGTCCTTGACCTCCTTCACATTACCGACCTGCTGAAGCGTTTGAGCATCAACGGGATGGGACAGCACCAGCTTCATAATTTTTTTATGCCCGAGAATATTGTTCACTTCGTTCAGGCTGCCATCAAAAATCACTTTACCGTGGTTAATAATAATCGTTCGTTTACACAAATCCTCAATATCATTCATGTAATGGCTGGTCAGCAAAATGGTTGTTTTCCGGTCCTGATTGTAATATTTGAAAAACTCCCTGATCTTGCGCTGCGACAAAATATCGAGACCAATGGTCGGTTCATCGAGAAACAGCACCTTCGGTTTATGAATCAGAGCGGCTATCAGCTCCATCTTCATGCGTTCACCGAGCGATAACCTGCGTACCTGTACCTTCAACAAATGCTGAACATCGAGCAGCTCCGAAAGCTCGCCCAAGGTGTCGTTGTATTGCTTGTCATCCACTTCATAAATGCATTTGTTCAAATAAAGAGATTCGTTGGCTGGCAAATCCCACCACAGCTGGTTTTTCTGACCCATAACAATCGAGAACTGCCGTTTAAAATCATTTTTACGCTCCCAAGGTGTATACCCAAGTACAGTTGCACTGCCGCCGCCCGGATACAAAATACCAGAAAGCATTTTCAGCGTAGTTGTCTTGCCTGCTCCATTAGGTCCAAGAAACCCGACAACCTCGCCTTCCTCGATTCCGAACGAAATATTGGAAACGGCATCCTTGATCAGCTTTTCTCTCCGAAACAGGTTGCTGAACGAGCTTTTCAAGCCCAATTCCTTATTGTAATAGCTGAATGATTTGGACAGCCCGTTCACTTCAATAATCATCATCAGGTCTCCTTTAGCTTGGTGAGTACTCCCCATAGGAAGAGATTTTTAGATTAATATCATTAATTATTATCCACATAAATTAAATATGCTTTAACGAGGAGACTCCATGTAAATACAGTACATTGCACTTGGAGCAGGCTGGTGTCAGCCCTCCGCTATTGATCGTTTCACGTATTTTGTCGTAAGCCTCCGAATTCCATATTTCCGTCAAGCTTTGTTCATGCAAATTGCCTACGGAAAACTCGGAGAAAAACTTGCAGGCCGAGATGTTGCCGTTCGGTGTTACATCAATTCTCGTAGCCAGCGCCAGACAATCTGTTGCACAGCGGCTTGTCATCTCGTCCCCAGTGACGAAAGCTTTGATTTCATCGAATTCCAATCCTGGCTGATAACGTAACCGTGTTTCCCACACACGTTCATTCATTTTGTTCAGCTGCTCCATCAAGGGGTCCAGATGCTTGGTGTCGATTTTATACTTGAATGCGTGCCAGCTGTTGCGCTGATGCTCATCCAGAGGACGAAGCCAGTCAAAGTGATCGCTGAAATAATCGTCCATTTTCACCGAGGTTTCATTCGAGATATACCACGGGAAAGTTAGCAGCACGAGGTCAATCCCTTTGGCTTCAAAGCTTTCCATCAGATCATACAAATAATAAATATTAGCGTTATTAATAACACTATGAACGGAAATTCGCCCTTTGAATAACCCCTTTTCCCGCATCTCCAGCAGCAAATCTATCGTTTCCATCGTTTTCTTGAACGAGCCCTTGCCACGGATCAAATCATGATCAGCTTCAAAGCCCTCCAATGCTATGAGCAGCTCCAAATTCTCGGATATCTCATTGATCGAATCGATAAATTTCTCGGTCAGCAGTCCGTTGGTACAAATCGTTGTTTCTCGTGAATCTTCTTTCAGTAGATCGAGGATTTCGGCAAAGCGATGATGGAACATGGGTTCACCGCCCCACAAATACAGTCTCGATTGTAATGCCTTGGTATCATCGAGCAGCTGCTTGATGATTTTGATATCGATATCCAGGTTCTGCTCTGCGGTATCCATATGGTGATGATAGCCTGATTCGTTCCATTGATAGCAATGCTTGCAGCGTAAATTACATCGATTGGTCAGCTTGATCGCCACAAACTCAGGCAGCACTGTTTTGTATTTGGGATTATGAGCCTTCTCACGGATTGGAACTGCGATATTACGGATCGTGCGTTTGAGAATTTCAAAAGATTTTTGATCCATCTTCGTTCTCGTTTTTGGCTGCATCGTCCATCCCTCCAGATATTGAATTAATGGCTCGGTTTTTCGTTGTAATACAGACAGCAGCCGGGGCATATGGAAAAAAGCTGCTTTTTCAAATATTCGCGGTATTCTTTATATTTCGGACCATTCCAAATGTCCAATAAACCTTGTTCATTAACGTTGCCGAGCGTCAGATCATAAAAATTATGGCAGGAGGTTACGCCGCCTCTGGCATTAATCTCCGTGCTGATCCAGGGAAACACGCAGCGTTTTTTCATATTGGTGACCTGCTCCCATTTGGCATTAAAATAATGGCGAATATTGTCTTCGCTTATGACCTTGGGATAAGCATTGAAATAACGGCCGCTGTCCTTGCAAAACTTCTCGATCAGCTTGAGCTGTCTGGCCAAATCCTTGGCATCAATGCTGCTGAAGTGCGCAGGACTGCTGATAAAGCCTCTGGCAATAGGTGCTGAAGGGACGTCGAACTGCTCTTTAAGCACCGTGGCGTAATGCTCGTAGCGCTCTTGTGTGACGTACTGCTGAAGCTCTACACTGATACAGTCAATCATGGACATATCAAGGCTTTCGAAATAAAAACGTTCCAAATGCTGATGATTAATCGGTGTTACCGCTGTGCTGATCCCGATTTTTGGATAGATCGAGCCTTTGCTTTCACGCACCTCGTACAGCTTACGGATACCCTTCATCGCTTTCTGGAAAACGCCCTCTCCCCGCTGTGCATCATTAATTTCCTCAGGACCATCGAGTGAGACCCATATCCGTTCAGGTGCATACTCAACCAGCATTTCCGCGTGACGCTCCAGCAGGGTACCATTCGTCGGAAAATGAACGCTGCTATGATGATACTTAATCGATTCCAAAACTTCGTCGATCCATGGGTAAATTAATGGCTCGCCGCCGTACAGCTCATAATAGGGCCTTGCCGGACTGCAATCCTCAATAATTTTTTTGACTACGGCCAGATCCAGCTTCTTCAATTCCGGTTTTTCTTTATAAGCGCCATTATCTCCCCACTCAAAGCACATTTTGCATCTCAGGTTGCAGGACTCGAGAAGCTGCAGGAACACCCATTTGGGAATACCGCGATCCAGACCCGGCTGCTGCTGTATCGTTTCGGTTTTAATCAGCATGAACGATCCTCCCTTGTTCTTGTAAGTGGTGAGCTTGAATAAGCACCTCCGTATAGCTCGGTGTAATCGATCTTTGCTGAATTAGATTATGGTGAAGCTCATGCAAAATCTCCTCGGAGAAGCCGCTTTGCTTCCAATCCTCATACGAGACACCGAAGCCTTTAAGCGCCCACAGCTCGGCATTGCGCTTCTCATGGGAACCAAACGGCTCCAGCATTATAACGGGAGTTGCCGAAGCTAGAGAGTCCATCAGAGTCCCTGCCCCTGGCTTACTTATGATCGCTTTGGCTTGGCGGATAACGTCATATAGACCATGATGAGATTCCAGATTCGTATACTTGGGCTCTTCCATCGGCTTAATCTCGGCGAATAACGGAAGATCGTGTTCTCCTTTGGGGCCCTTACGCCAAGCTGTCCACGAAGGGGCATTCATGAAGTAACGGTCACCCGACCTCGGATCCAACGTCTCCTCCCACTCATAAGCAACAATATCGAGCTTGAATCCAAGCTCCTGAAGCTCGGGAATCTTACCCTGATACGTTCCCATTCCCCAGCCGCCCCCGTGAATCACATACCGGTGATGACGGTCACTTAATGGGATGACAGCGTCTTCTCCCACAGGAATGAAGCAGGCGATGATGCTACTCGATGCCTGATAGAGCCATACGTCATTGTAGGGCTCATTATATAGCGGGTTAAACTTCTTCAAGCCTTTCCACGATGGAGATAAATCAGAATCCACATAGAGCAAATCGACTTGCAAAACGTGCTTACTATCGTCCTTACTTCCCTCCTTCAGCTTGGCCCGGTACAGGTCCAGAATGTAGACCCAATGTCCGGATAATGCAATAAAATCACGCCTCCCCTCCTTAGCCCATGCTTCCAATAGTTGATCAACCTGCTCAAAATCGATACTGTCGCGAATATCCTTCGGAATCTTGGTTGCCACCAACGCTAATGCGAAGTTATCATGGTAGGCCTTTTTGCTGTCCAGTATTTTATCCTGCTTATCCTGCTGTACAAAGCTTTCAAAAACCAATACCTCCGTTGCGATCTGCTTCTGCCTTAATTGATAGCTGACGATTAATCCCGGGTTATAAAATCCGAGACCAAAACCGGAGCAAAGAATGGTTACGAGCGTTTGCTTCACAACCTCATCCCCTAACTGGATACTGTGATGGCTAGCGATGACAGCAGTGAACGCAGCCTACTGACTAGTTGCTCCCCTTCCGCCAAATCACTCGCCACAATCGATACATACATGCGCGCCTTATAACGTCCAGCTTGTTGTTGATTCACCTTAAAAGTATTCGCACTTAACGGAATGATGCCATGACGGCGTCCGTCTTTGTACAATAGCCCCTCGTACTCCATTGCATGCAGCACATCTCCAAAAGAAATCGGGTTCGAACCCACCATCGATACATAGGTCAAATAACCTTCAAGCGAATGCGCACCCAGATAGTTATCAAGCTGATGCTTGATAAGACTCATCGATTTTCTCGCATTGATTTCAACTAGCGGAACTATGCTGCCACCCTGAAGAACCATCGAATCGACGCAGACATGTCCAAAGTAGCCGCTCTTGTACAGTTGGACGGCAACGTCCTGCATCAGCACCCAATAACCGTCCCGCTCCAGCTGCCGCAACAACGGAGGAGCTGCTGTTATCGAGCCTTGATAGGCAAAATCGGCATTCAGCACCTGCTGCACCGAAATCAAATGAAATCCACCATCCGGCAGGATTTCAAATTGGCACGAGAAGTCCACTTCCTTATTCAGCAGCGGCTCTACAATAAACAGGGTTTCCTTATCGGTCTTTTCCTGCTTGGAAATGTAGGCACTCACCCGGTTCAGCATGCTTTCTGTAGAAATCAGGAGATTCCCTTTACCGGATACACCAAAGGTGTCTTTAATCAGGAACACACCTGCATCCAGCAGTTTTTTGCCAATACGGTCCAGCTCAACATGGCTCCTTACAAATTGGCTCACGTTCCAAATACCGAGCTTGTCTTTCAGCTCTGTTGAATAAGCTTTTGAATTCACATGCTTCACAATTTCAAGCGAGGGCGCATGAACCGTCCAGCCCTGCTGTTCAGCCAATACATCCATGCCTTTCAATATCGCAAAGGGCTCCAATTCAGCATTCTTCGGCAGTTGTGGATTGAACAGAAGATATGGCAATGTCGCCTTCAACCGTTCGAATATATTCATTTCATTGGATGCTGCATGATCGGATATGTCCAGATCCACTTTATTGCAGGTAAAATGGAAGCCGATTTCTTGTAAATAATGACGGTGCGCTTCATCCATCGCATAGCGGGTCAACAGCACATCCTGATCCCGGCAAAATACAAACAAGAGCTCATCCATGGCGTTCACCAGGTTACGTGTCTGTAGATCAGGGATGGACGGTAGTCTGGTTAATCTTTCATCACGCCAGCAGGTCTCGGCATCGAAGGTTCCACAGTGAATACGGGGTACGCGTTCTGCCCCTGTCATGCGCTTTGGGATTCAATAAAATAGCAGAACGTGTCAATCGAATTCAAATGGACCATATCAAATTCATCAAAATCAATTTCAATATTGAATTCATCCTCCACCCGCAATATGAAATTAATCAGCTGCAGTGAATCCAGTCCTCCATCATTCAGCACATCCGAGCTTCCCTGCAGATTTTGAAGCAGCTCCGGCTCATTTTTGATTTCACTGATAATCCCGATAATTTTTTCCTGAAGCATGAACTTCACTCCTCATTTGTTTGATTTATGAATAATGGCCGAATCACTGGTTTTGACAATAACGGCCAGAATGTCTGTTTGGGCATACTTCCGGTTATAGTTCGTCATGTGCAGCTGTCTGGCGTCCGTAACAGATATCAGCTTAAGCTGGGTGGGCAAGGCTTTAATAATATGCTTGATCAAAGCGGCTTTCGTGAAACGCCATATGACTCCATCAATCGATGAATTCACCATATAACCTTCGGTCATCGACTTGCCGGATTCGGCTTCTTCCAAAATAACCGGATCAACGACCCAGATCTCACCATGATCCCGCAGCAGTCGGGCACACTCGGCAAAAGCCTTTTTATGATGACGAATATGATGAAAGCAGCGGGCAAATATAATCACATCAAAGCTTTTATCGTCCATGGGAACCTCATAAATCCCACTAAGCAGGTAAGAATCATACCTACCCTTGCGGACGCCATATTCCAGATAATGCGGGTTAATGTCCAAATTGACGATTTGCTTTGATTGCTGCTTGCCTACATGCTTGTTTAGAAGTCCGGTCCCGCAGCCAACCTGCAGAACACTTCCCTTAAGCGGTGGTAAGAAACCATACACCGAGGTAGGTTTGGGAAAGTTCAACACAAACATCGACCATTCGTACAAACGTGGATGCTTTTCGATCAATCGTACAAGCTTGCTGACATAGAACGGATTTTTCAGCTTGCTTTTAGTAAAATCACGTTTATTCCATACATAATAGATGGGGTACAATACAATGAAATAGATCCAATATACGGCTTCCAACAGCCTAATGAATATCGGATGATCGGGTGTATGTATATGATGCTTGATACCATGATCGGTCCCCCTATGATTCAATTCACTCTGCATGTTCACACCCCCATAAAATTGATATTAATGGTAAATGATGGTTATTAAATTGTAGTTCAAGCTTAACAGAGGCGGCAGATAACCATCAATTGGACTTTTTTGTAAAAAAGCTTTTTATGCATTAGTACATTTTTGAAAAACTTGGACTTTTCTTGATATGTCTATAGTCAAGGCGGCCAATAGCCCCGTTCAGCGGAATTCCATTCCAAACCTCAGGTGGAAATAGTAAATAGACCTAATCTTCGCTTGAACGAAAATTAGATCTAAGAATAACATTAACTTATGATGAAGCTTGCTTGTATTTAATAAAAATCTGTTACGATGACAACACACATGTGATTCTTATTCAGCCTTTTGGGCAGGACTTGATAACGCCGTACATTCCCGAAATGCAAAATGTTGGCAGCCCACGCACTTGTTGTAATCGAGCTTTTTCAGAGCATAATTGATTGCTTCCCCCGTATGCTCGAAGAAATGGTCATGCCCAATTTCCACATCAAGACCCGTCTTTTTCATGAAAGCTCTTGGTTGATGTTGAATACCAGAAATGAGTACGATCCCGCCTGCATGGGTAACATGCTTCACAATATGGGCCAGGTTCGCCTCTCCAGTCGAGTCCATGAAGGGTACCCTTGCCATACGAAGCAGCAGCATTCGGTGATGTTCTTGGAGGGAATCCATGATCGAATGCTCAAACGTGCTCGCTACACCAAAAAATAAAGGGCCGTCAATCGAATATATACTCAGCTGTGGGCAATCATGACCTTCACTCACCATATAGGATTTTACTTTTTCATGCTTCAGTGACGGATCTGGAAGCACCTTCGCTACTCCCAGCGTATCGCTCATCCTTTTGACAAACAGAAGCACTGCCATAATTAATCCAATTTCAACTGCCGTTGTTAAGTCTGTAAATACTGTAAGCAGGAACGTGATGACGAGCACAACAGAGTCACTGGTTTTGGTTTTGAGTATTTCTGCAAAATGTTTACGTTCACTCATATTCCAGGCCACGACCATCAGGATCGGTGCCATACTTGCTAGAGGGATGGCCGAGGCCAACGGAGCAAATAAGATCAGGATCAATAATACGACAATGCCATGAACAACACCGGACATAGGCGATGCGGCACCATTTTTAATATTCGTTGCTGTGCGCGCAATCGCGCCTGTAGCCGGTATCCCCCCAAATAAAGGAGTCACCATATTCGCGATTCCTTGACCAATCAGCTCCTTGTTGCTGTTGTGTCGGCTGCCTGTCATTCCATCTGCGACAACAGCGGACAACAAGGATTCAATCCCGCCAAGCATCGCAATGACAAAAGCCGACGGGAGCAGCCCGATGATTTTATCGATGGATAGCTGAGGTAACTGCAGGCTAGGCAGTGTGCTCGGAATGTTCCCATAGGTTGATCCGATTGTTGCCACTTCACCTCTGAATAATAAGGCCGCTACGATAGCCGAAACAATTAACCCCACTAATGAACCCGGTATTCTGGCACTCAATTTGGGCATAACAAGAATAACCCCTAAGCTGATAAGGGCTGTTATCATAGTCCACACATTCGCCGTAGATACATGCAGCACAATTTCCTTCATATTCGAAACAAAAGCCTCATGACGTTCTAAGTTTGTCAGCCCCAGAAAATTACTGATCTGACCCGAAAAGATAATAACGGCGATACCCGAGGTAAATCCGATCGTGACGGGTCGCGGAATGTACTTGATTAGCACCCCAAGCTTCAATATCCCCATCAAGACCAGAAGGATGCCTCCCATCATACCGGCTATCAGTAAATCTTCATACCCATACTGCATCACAATAGCAAATAAAATCGGAATAAACGCGCCTGTGGGACCACCAATCTGGAATTTGGAACCACCGAGCAGTGAGATAAGAATACCCGCCACAATTGTCGTGTAAATGCCAAACTGCGGCTTTACCCCGGAGGCAATAGCAAAAGCCATCCCAAGAGGGATGGCAACAACGGCGACTATTAATCCTGATATGAGGTCTCGACGCAGCATTTGATAATTATAGCCTTCAAATCTCCCATACCCCTTCATAACAACCCTTCTTCTCATATATTTGATTATTTGAATATATAGCAATAATAAGACTAATAAACAAAAAAATCAATACCTCAATCTGAAGAACCTTACACCTGTGTAAAGAGCCTATTGTTCTGAAGCACGCATGCTTTCCAGAAGAGAGATGGTGCCCACCAGATGGTTATCAAATATTTGTTTGGTAACCTGCAGCAAGTCTTTCACCAAGGGATCACGTAAGCTGTATACCACCGTTGTCCCCTCTTTACTGCCATAGACAACATTTTTATTTCTTAATACCGAAAGCTGCTGCGAAACCGCTGAGCCTTCACTGCCAATAATGGCTTGTATCTCATTGACATTCTTATCACCCTCGCAAAGAACTTCAAGGATGCGAATTCTCATGGGATGGGCCAACGCTTTGTAAAAATCAGCCTTAAATTGCTGGAGCTCAAGATTCATAGTGATTTCTCCTCATAGATTCAAATATATAAATATTATCATATCATAAAACGATTCCTGTACAACTTTCCTCCACTCTAATCGACATTTTTTCTGCAGGAACAATAACTTGCTTTTTTTATGCAAAATCCTTATATTCAAATAACAAGATATTTAGTATTAACTAGATAACATATTGAGCAGGTATACTAAATACAAATGAGGAATTAATCATATGACCACTAGACAGATTGTTATTGATCAAGGCCTTGATTTTTTACAAAGGGTTGGAACCGAACAGATATGCAAGGTATGTATCATGAATGGAGGCTCATGCTGCAGCGGGTGTGTTCATCTGGCTGATGGAAGGGGCTGTACCCTTAGAAATACAAGCTGCACGGCATGGTTATGCGGATTTCTTGGGTTCTTGCTTTATGAAACGGGGCTTTATCAGGAATGGACTGAATTTTGGAGACAGGTCCCTGGTCGTAATTATCGAATGGATAACACACCCGATATATTCCCTATATCCAAAGCCTTGCCCAAACGAAACCTTCAATTTCTGAGTCACGAGCTTGCGGAGGATTTAAATGCCTTGTCCCTGCTGCATCCGCAAAAACGTTATATTCTTGACTTGAGGGAACAAATCGATAATTGCCTGGACGAGTTGTTTTATTGGAAAAGTCCTGAGAAACAGACCACTATTAAAAATAAATTACGATTGTTATCAAAGGATTTTTCCCGGTTTAATCAAGCTTTAGCCAGCTACCGCAAAGACACTGAGTCCAGTGTGAATTCGTGAGAAAAAAGCCCGCTGCGCATCCGTTTATCGCAGTGGGCCTCATAGTATGAACATGCTTTAGCTATACCGTTTTCTCTTAGCAAATAGCCATACTGCAAGCAGCACGATCAGCGCCCCAATGGCTGCTGGAAAGTAGGGAAACCCTGGCGATACGGCCGTTTGGGCTGTATCCGATTCACTGCTGTGTCCAGCATGGTTGTGTGTTGATGGCTGACTGTCATCCCCCTTAGCCGCCTGGTTGGCAGACTGTTGCTCGAACGTGACCAGCTGTAGCTGCTCCGTAGTACCATCCTCTTTGGTCGACCATGAGGAAATGATGTTTTTGCCTTTCCAAACGGTTGGATCTACCGAGGCCTGAATGATTTTGGGATGAGCTCCCAATACAAAGGACTTGCCGTTTATCAGCAGGATGGATGCTTTGACCGTTTTACCGTTTTTATCCTTCATATCCTTTGTTGTCACGTCTTCTACTTTCCCAGAAGGTCCTGGAGTAAAACCTGCCATCTCGTACAGCGTATGACCGTTAACCTTTTGCTCCAGGTACGGCTTCATCACCACGACCAAAGCTTCCCGAGTCAGTTCTTCGTCAGTTCGACCTATCTTGGCTTGCCCTTGAAAAAAAGCCTGATCGACCTCTTTATAGGTCGCGTTTCCTTGCACAGATGTTACAATTCCCTTATCCAATGCCGCTTTAACAATCTCATCGGTTGGCGTATTCGCCGGTTTTATTTGCAGGAAGGCTCCAGCCCACAGGGCGAGCTCCTTGCGCGTCAACTTATCACCCGGTTTGAATAGCGATGCTCCGTGCTCATAAGGAATAACACCCAATCCACTCAATATAACAATCTGCTCCTTCACAGCAGAGTACTGAATGTCCTCGTAAATGGTTTGATCATTAACCACATGTGCAGAAGCAGCTGATGGAAGCAGGATCATCAACATGGTAATCATCATCAGCAGCATACGGTACATAAAAGCTACCTCCTTAAAATCATAATTCAATCATTAGCAGCGCTAATTATATACATCAATGAATATATCAGTAATATGCATCATCGAGCTTCACTTGTTACGATAAGAGCTCCGCCGGACTGCCGCAAATCCACTGGCCCCTTCATTCCGGGTAACTGCTCCAATAGATCATGACGAATACGAAATCCAGATAGCTCTATCATTAAAGTATCCGGCATTAAAAAACCGTTAAAAAAACCGGCTTCAAATTGTAATTGCGCGTAACCATTGCCTCCACTCAACACCTGACCGATGAGTATGACGTGAATATCCTTTTTTTTATACACCACATACACATGATCGGAACGAAAAAAATACTCTACATCGCTCTGTGCATTTAACCAGCTCTCATTCAATCTATAACTGGCATTCTCGGCAGCTGCTGTCGCCCAGGTTTGTACCTGCTGCTCCGTTAGCTCCGTATCGTGCTTCAGTGCCTGAATCAGATGCTTTTCTACCTCGGATTGCCAGTCGATATCCAAATAATTAGCTACCTGATCAATGGGCAGCTGTGCATTTTGTGACAAGAACAGATTACGCATCTGCATGTTATCTTCGATTATAGTTAACAGCCGCTGATGACCCTCAAGTGCCACCTTGGTCGATTGGAGCTGCATATAATCCTTGTAGAGCAAATCCAACTGCTTCATATAGGCTTGAAGGTGATTTTCAAACAGCCAATGGCTTCCCATCGCATCAACAAGACTTTCTGACTGCAGCAGTAAATTCATCCAGGTGTCCAGACCCACTTCATTGTAAAATTGCAGTTGGGAAACCGCGAGCTGCTGTTTGTCTTTGTAATCATTTTCCAGCTTGTTGACACGAGGCACTAACGACTCGATCTCAGCCTTGGTAGAACGAATTTCTGTTTTCAATTTCTCCGTCGTTTGTTCATCTTGTACGGTAACCAGAAAATCGGCAAAAGCCCCGGTCAAATGAGCATATACGGTTACGCTCGTTGTGAGTATGAGCATACTTCCAAGTAATAACCCGAGCATGGATCGACTTCCCGTTCCTTTCACGATTGTCCAACCTCCCTAAGCATCCTTGATCAGCTTCATCGTAGATACATAGCTAGCCGCCAAACCAACCAAGGTGCCTACTGCCAGGAGAACAGCCATCAAGCTATATACCTGGGAAACTGGAAAATGAAAAATATACGGATAGTAACGTTCGATTGGAAACAGCATGTACGCATACCCCATATAAATGGTTGCTGAAGCAAGCAGACTCCCGATTAGACCGATCAAACCGCCCTCTAGCAAAAACTGACCTCTGACATGTGCTGGTTTGGCTCCCAGCAGCAGCTTGACGCGAATTTCCTTCTGTCGCTGGTAAAGCGCTAAATTAATCGCCATATATACGGTTACGAATGCAATCGCCGTACATACAGTAAGCAGGATCACCCCGTAACGCTTCCCTTGTTCTGACCATTTCACAACAGTTTCCGCCAGCTGCTGGGGATAGACCACCTCAGCTATTCCCTTCATTGTGCGCAGCTCTTTGACGATCTGCTCGATACTGTTGTTATCGCTAATTTTGATCGTAACCGCATCCGGTATGGCACTATCCTTAAAAGCATTTAGCAAATATTCCTTACCTTGAAAAAAAACACGGAGCCGCTCCAGTAGCTGCTCCTTCTT
This sequence comes from Paenibacillus baimaensis, assembly GCF_025567575.1. NCBI lineage: Bacteria > Bacillati > Bacillota > Bacilli > Caryophanales > Paenibacillaceae > Paenibacillus > Paenibacillus baimaensis. The sequence continues at coordinate 181,730 of NZ_JAOQIO010000124.1, forward strand.
TTCGATATCTACTGATTTTACAAAGCTTTTGCTTTCCAGAATACGTGCAACTTCCCGCGTATCGATAGCAGGATCCACATAGACCTTGATGTTCACCTGAGCTTGCACATAAGACATAATGTCAGTTATGCCTATACGAACGAGCAGCAAGCCACCCAATATGAGCATCGCGGCAAAGATCAGAGCCGCAGCCGTAGCTGCAGCTCCTGCATTGCGCTGTATACCTTCTCGCGCATCTCGCATATACATGTTAAGTACGTGCATACTCCCTTACCTTTCCATTGTCCATCTTCAAGGTTCTCGATGGAAACTGCGTAATCAGGTGCTCCGAGTGCGTAACGACCAGCATCGAAATTCCTTCCTCTTCATGCAGCTCCTTTAACAGCTTCAGCATCTGCTCCGCGGTTTCTGAATCCAGATTCCCGGTCGGTTCATCCGCCAGCAAGAGGCTGGGCCGGTTAAGCAGCGCTCTGACAATCGCCACCCGCTGCTGCTCGCCACCAGAAAGCTGCTCTGGGAATAGCTGCTCCATTCCTTTCAAGCCCACCCTCTCCAGTAAACGCATGGCCTCGGGTTCAATCAGCTTGCTTGCCTTACCCTGCACTTCACCTGCTAGCACCACATTCTCGAATACCGTCTTTCTCTCAAGCAGCTCAAACGATTGGAAAATAACGCCGATCTTGCGCCGTAGTACATATTTGGGCATCTGCTCAATCGGAGTTCCTCCCACAAGGATCTGTCCGCTGTAATCTCCGATATCCCGGTACAGCAGCTTGAGCAACGTGCTTTTACCGGAGCCCGATCGTCCCTGCAGGAATACAAACTCTCCTTCCCGGATATGCAGATTCACATCATCCAAAATGGTGCGATTGCCATATTGTTTGGTCAGATTGTCGATGCGAATCATTAGAAAGTGCCTACCGCAATCCAAGGCATAAAGCCATCCAGAAATCTTTCGGTAGCTGGCATAAAATAGGATCCATAATGGTATTCAGGGTCCAAGGTGGTTACGATCCACGTGCCAGCTGTGCTCACCTTGTCCACGTATAGAATAGCTCCATGATCCTCGGTTGATATTAACACTTCCGAGCCTTTAGGCGGCCAGAACACGCCGTGATAATGCCAGGTTGCATCTCCAAGTGATATATACTTAAATAAATCGTGCTCCGGCTTTGCTAGTACCAGCCCGCTCTTCGCTTCCTTATCCAGCCACCACCAGAAATTGGTCGGCCTGAATTCCCAATTCTGTGCCGGAATCCATTCCTTCGGTTGTTGTCCGAGTGCGATGACCGTTCCCCCACTCTCGGCAAATTCCCAGATCTTCTTCTGCGCTTTCACCAGCAGTCCCAAATGCAGCTGTGAAGGAACAAGCAGCACATCGATCCCATCCAGAGACGCTTGTTCAAACTCAGGTAAATAAATGATTTCATGAATGTACCGACGATACTTGGGCTCATTCAGGCTGCGATATTGGTGGGCATTTCCCCCGTACAGGGCCGCGACTTTTCTCATTAGCCTGCATTCCTCTCTTGTATCTGTTTGTATTCGCTGCGAATCCAGTCGATCAACTGTGGAGTAATACGTCCGGCTGTATTCGGATGATTGCTGTAGCTAAGCAGGTCACTACCAGCATGAACCACGATCGTGCCCTTGGTGCTGAGTCGGTCGATATACATAATCGGCTCCGCTCCTCCCAGAAACAGCAGTACTTCCGCCTCAGGCGGCAATGGATGATGACCCCTTGCAAAAAAACCGGCTACACCCTTGTTGTAAGTCAGATCATCGGGCTCAACGCCTTCAAATATAGGATGCGGATTGGCAAAAGTAATCGCGTAGTCATTAAAGCAGCGAATCGTTTTGGGAATGAAGGAGGAGCCTCCTGGAAGCCATGGACGAAACAAATGCCCACCGAATAAAATCACTTTACCCTGCGCCAGAAAATCAGCGATACGGGCTTTTTCCTTGTTCAAATACTCCTGATCAATCAGCCCGTTAATGATCATACATTTGTAGGGAGTAAGATCAATAGACGGCAATTCATATACGTCCTGAAAAGTAAAATCATTTTGATAACGCGAATCCTTGACTCTTTGCTCGGCAAAGCTGCTGCAAGCGTTTAATACAAGAAAATCCTGGGTCAATTCCACGCAGATTACCTCTTCCTCGCTAAATTATAGGCACATCTAGATTTTGTTCAGCTGCTGTAAGGCTCCAATCAACCTCTGTGTATAAGGATGCTGTGGTCTTTCAATGACATCCTGCGGTGTACCGGATTCGACGATCTCACCCTTATCCAAAACAAGCAGGCGGTCACAGAAGCTATGGGTTAATGCAATATCATGCGTAATAAATAAGTACGAAATTTGATGGCGCTCTCGAAGCTGGTTCATCAGCTGCAGTAAGTCAAGACGCAGCGAAGAATCCAGCATGGAGGTGGGTTCATCAGCCACGATCAAACGAGGCTGACATATAAAAGCTCTGGCCAGCCCCACCCGTTGCCGCTCGCCTCCAGACAGTTCATGGGGATAACGATTCATGAATCGCTCGGGAGGCGTTAATGATACCTCGGCAAGCGCAGCGCGAACAAGCTGTCGCCGTTTTTCAGGCTCATTCTTATACAGCTTCTGTATAACTAATGGTTCTACGATCAATTGCTCAATCGTCATCCGTGGGGATAAGGACTCATAGGGGTCCTGAAAAATCATTTGTATCGAATTCGTTACCGTTCTGCGTTCTTTGTTCTTCAAGGCCAGCACATCGTGTCCCTGGTACAGCATCCTGCCGCTGTCTGCATGCTCCAAACCGGCAATAATCCGTCCGATCGTGCTTTTGCCAGCGCCGCTTGAGCCAACCAACCCAACTGTCTCATTCTCGCCTACCGTAAAATGAATCCCGTTCAACACATTTGCGATATGGGAGAAGGCGCTTCGATCACGATACGATTTGTGCAGGCTTTGTATCTCCAGCAAGCCTGTATGCTGCATGGCTCCATGTTTAATGATTTGCTGACGATGGGGATTCCGAGATAAAGCTTGCAGGGAATCCCTATCCTCTGATTCCTTTGATTTTGATAAATCGGATAATTCCTTAACGGCCATGATTCCTGCCTCCTATCCTCAAGAGTGCTCATATACCAGTTGAATGTTCGCAGGCTGCGGTTCATTGATCTTCAACCTCGGAATCGAGTCCATCAACCGGCGGGTATATGGGTGTGTTGAGGCTATCGCCAAATCGGCAGAAGCTACCTGATCGACAATTTCACCCTGCTTCATAATCACGATCCGGTCAGCTAATCCCAAGACAACAGGAAGATCATGGGAAATAAAAACCATCGATAAGCCTAGACGCTTTTGCAGTCCCTTCAACAGCTTCATGATTTCAATCTGAACCATGATATCCAAACCTGTAGTAGGTTCATCGGCAATAACAAGCGTGGGCTCATTAATAAGCGCCATGGCGATAACGACTCTTTGGCGCATGCCTCCGCTCAGCTCATGCGGATAAGCGGATCCCCACTTGGCAGCTAATCCAACCTGCTCCAGCATTTGGTTTACCCGCTGCTGCAGTTCAACCTTACCCAGCTTGTGCTTGGCAGTAATGGCTTCGATCAATTGCTGACGAACCGACAGCACGGGATTGAGCGCGTTCATAGCGGCTTGAGGGATAAGTGCAACCTTCATTCCGCGCAGCTTTTGCATCTCCATGGGAGACAATCGGGTCAAATCCTGACCGCACAAATGGATCGAGCCTTCACGCAAGACAGCAGGCGGCTTCAACAATTGAATAATCGAAGCAGCTACCGTTGTCTTCCCGCTTCCGGATTCACCAACAATCCCCACGACCTCACCTTGGTTTACCGAAAAGCTTACAGAGCTTATTGCATTCACAAGCTCCGATCCTTTTAAATAACCGACTGTCAAATTGTTGACCTCTAGAACTTGTCCTCTGCTTGTCATTTCACTAGTTGAAGGTACACCAGCGGCAGCTTGCAGCTTGACTCGCTTGACTGTCATTGCAGACAAATAAGTGCGCAGACGCGGGCTGACTCTTTCCTCCAGCCAATAACCGATAAAGGAAAAGGATAAAACCGTGATCACGATGCATAGACCCGGAGGAAGAATCCACCAGAGCCAGGCATCTGTCAAAAAGGCACTACGCGAATTCGCATAAAACAATATACTGCCCCAGCTTTTGGAAAGCGGATCTCCCAGACCCAGGAAGCTTAGCGCGGATTCCATTAAAATAGCGGAATTCACTGCTCTCACAAACTGTGGAATCAACAACGGAACGATACCGGGCAATATATGCCGGCGAAGCAGATAGAAATCGCCTGCTCCCATCGACTTCGCGGCCATGACGGGACCACGTGTACGTAATGAAAGAATTTGCGAACGAATTTCGCGCGCTTTACTGGCCCACAGAACTAAAGTAATAACAATAACCTGCGTGATTATACTTGGACCCAGATACACGCCGATTACAATCATGAGCGGGAGGAAGGGTAGGGTGAGACTCACATCCACGATTCTCATGAATAAGGAATCTGGCCAGCCTCCCCAGTAGCCCGCTAGCAGCCCAATAATGGTTCCGATGAACGTAGCCATAATAGCCGATGCGATTCCGATAAATAAGGATACACGCGCACCCTCCACCAATTCTGCCAAAATGTCTTGACCCATATCGTTAGCACCCAGCCAATGTGCATAATCCGGGGCTTGCAGCGGTAGAGCAGTCTGCTCGTTGGAGTCATACGGAACAGCAAAGGGTCCGACAATGGCCATCACTAACATCATGGACAGCAGCAGGACTCCGGCAATTCCGATCTTTTGCGCCATCGTCCGCATCATGCTGTGCCCTCCATCGGTTTACGTGTTCGTGCCCGTGGATCAACGAGCGGATAAGTCAAATCCGCAAGCATATTTGCTGCAATGACTCCGACTGTTATCAATAGAAATACTCCTTGCATCATCGGAAAATCTCGTGCCACAACACTTTCATACAACAAACGACCAATACCCGGATAAGAAAATACAGTCTCCACCACAACAGCTCCGCTCACCAGAATACCAAGGCTCATCGTGATATGCGTGTAAACAGGAAGCAGAGCATTGCGGAGAGCATGACGATAAATCACACCTCGCTTGCTGACTCCTTTGGCTTCAGCCATCAAGATATAATCCTGACCTAACGTTTCAAGCATCGAAGAGCGCGTCAGCAGGAAGTTCGTACCGACTGATGCTATCGTTATGGTTGCGACCGGAAGGATCATCCGGCGAATAACCTCAACCATATAGTGGAAATCATTGGCGCTGGTCAACGGCACCGCACCATATGAGGGCAGCCAGCCCAAATTAACTGCGAATATGGCAATCAATATCATTCCGATCCAGAACCCGGGCATCGCATTGACAGCCAGCATGCTGGTCAGGAGAAGCAAATCTCTGCGTCTCCCCCTGTTCCACGCTGCATAAGCACCACATATGATCCCGATAATCGGACTTAGTATTAGGGCAGGAACGACTAACAGAAAAGTCCAAGGTAATCGTTCCCGCAGTACAGTCGTCACGGGCTTGCCGAACTTGGTCGAGCTTCCCAGCTTCATTGTCACTGCACCTGCCATGAAATTTCCATACTGCTCCAGGACTGAGGCATCCAGCCCGAGCTCGCGGTTCATCCGCAGTCGCTGCTCAGGCGTCAATGTATTCACCTCTTGCCCCATAAAATAAATCAGAGGATCACCCGGGGCCAAACGCGGCAAGCCAAAGTTAATAGTCAAGGCAATCAGCAGCACCAAAACATACTGCAGGAATTTCCGGCCGAACCAGCGATAGAAGGAGCTGCTATCGGCTTTTCCTGGTAAGGTCTGTGTGGTCATCGAAATCTCTCCGTTCTTATTTCGCTCCCGTTGCTAATTTTCGAGCTTTCTCTGGCAGGAAAGAAAATTTATGAATGATGCCGAAACCAAGGGTTTCTACCCAAGAATCATATTTATCCGAACGGTAGGCAAAGCTTTGATCTGGATAGTACAGTGCAATGCTGGTCGGCTGACGATTGAACAGCTCCTGCAGCTCGAAGGAAATCTTTTTGCGCTTTTCTACATCCGCTTCAGCCATCCATCTGGCTGTTATGGAATCCATCTCTGGATAAGCAAGACCCTTTGTCCATAAATACCCTGAACGGTGAGACATAATGAATTGATCCGGATCAGCTACGCCATGCGGTCCGATGCTGCTAATGTACATATCGAATTTTTTGGATTGTGACAAGGTACCTATGGTTCCCGAATCCAATACCTCGACCGTAGTCTTGATCCCCGCCTTGGCAAACTGCTGTTTCAATAATTCAGCCGAACGAATCCATGTTGGTTCCGTTGAAGCTACATTGACTTTGAAATCAAGCAGTTTTCCATCAGCACCCTCTCTTACTCCATCACCATCACGATCCATATAATTGAGTTTATCCAGGACCGACTTCGCCTTCTCTAAATCGAAAGGTGTGCTCAGATTCGGATTGGTCCACGGAGAATCCGGGTGCGGATAGCCTTTGAGACCTGGCTTACCTTGACCCAGCAATACGGTATCCGTAATTGTTTTACGGTCAACAGCCAAAGAAATCGCTTGTCTAAGCTCTGGTTGATTAAACGGTTCTTTCTCATAGTTAATACGAATCTCGGCCAACGACAGCTCTGATGTTTTCATAACCTTCATATTAGGTGCCTTCTTGAACGATTCAAGTAATTCTGGCGGAACACTTCTTGCGGCAATGTCAATTTCACCGGAACGCAATGCATTGAACATTGAGGTCGGGTCTTTAATAATCGGCATAACCAGAGTATTTACCAAAGGCTTGCCATTAAAGAAATCCGGGTTCGCTTCGAATTTATAATATTGATCGGGCTTGTACTCAACCAGCTTGTAAGGTCCTGTTCCAATCGGTAGTTCTGTGAACTTACGTGCATTCTCGACCTTTTCCCAAATATGCTTAGGAATAATTGGCAGGTCTGCAAGTGTGATCTTCGCCAAGGTCGGGCAAGGATACGCGCAGGTCATACGTACCGTGTTTGCATCTTCCAATTCGATCTTTTCCACTCGAGGTACTTCGCTCACATGATGCGTATATCGGTTAGAGGGGCCATCCCTGAAATATTCAAATGTAAATTTAACATCCTCGGCTGTGAACGGCACGCCATCATGCCATTTAACACCTGAACGAACCTTCACAACCCAAGTAAGTGGGTCAAGCTGCTTAGCCGATTCGGCCAGCCATGGTTGTGGGTCGTCTACATAAGGAGAAGGGGCAAATAGCTTATCGAGCACAAGCTCTGTTAAATAGTCATAATTACTAGATCCGGTATAGAAGTTCAGCGGTCCTGCATCACCTGGTAGACCGATCTTTAATTCTTGAACCGTCTTTTCCGTTGATGCTGTCGCATTACTTGGTTGTGCTGCGCCCGAGTCAACAGCAGCTGGTGTACTCGACGAATTCGTGCAGCCTGCCAGCATAATGGCCGTACCAATCATGCATGTCAGTAGTCGTCTGGATAACTTGCGTGTAATCAACTGGATAACCCCCATTTAATGGTTTATGAAATTCTTTTTATCTATAAGCTGAGTGTTTTTAACAAGGATTTGGTTTATGAAATTCGTTTGACAGTCAGCAGTTCGTCCTGTGATAGTTCCAGGGCACGATTACAAAGTGACAGCTTCATTTCGGTGAAGGTTTCTGTATCCTGCTCCGTCATTGTGCCTTCACGCCCTTTTTTCAAATAATCATAAAAGGCAAGCGGTAAAAAGCCATCACGAAGCGACACCTCGACGGATTTGCCATCTGTGCTGGAAATCACGTACGCATAACCTTGAGCACGGTGCGGGTCATATTGGGCTTGCGGGTAATTGACATCAACCGTATAGGCACCACGAGTTACTGCCCGTGTCACAAATTCGAAGGCATCGCGAAATCCAGGTCCACCATGTCCCGACAGGATTGAAATTTCTTTACGCTGCGGCGCATCCTCGCCATACAATTCCTTGAAAGCTGCCTGCAAGCTTCTAAATCCAACGGCTACCGCCATGAGCGCTATGTTACCGTGGTATTTTCTTACTTCCGGGAAACCAATTTCCAATAATTCCTTGCCGTCTTTTATGTAGATTGTGGACATAAATGAGCCTCCTGAATAATGATTATTTGTATGCTGCAAACCGATAGTAACCCAAATGATAATGAATATCAATATCAATCATAAGGTCGACTGACCCCATTACCCGATAATAACGCTGTTTATCAGCATTTGTTGGCTATCATTTAATTTTCTGATTCATAACCAAACAATTCTTATAGAACGAATTCGGAACAATAAAAAACGCTCTTCTCTAAAGAGCGCTCCGTGTCGCATGAAAGTATCGTTCCACATCCTTGCAAAAAGCGATTTCTGCTGGGGTCAGCTTGGCCTGCTTACGCACTACAAAACCATTTGTCCTCTTTAGATTCAAGGAAGCTACCGTCCTGACCTCAAGCTCACCGTTTTTCTCATCGCCCGCAACTGTCGTATAGGGAAGAAAAGCTAAGCCCAACTGAGATTTCACAGCTCTCTTGATCATTTCAAAATTACTCATTTGTAGAAAACGCACCTTAACCTGATGCTTCTCCATTTGCTCGGCAATGTATTGCTGCAAGTATGGGCTTTGCGGGAGCAGTATCGTTTGATTTTGTAAATCCCTGCAGTAAATAACCTTTCTAAGGGCCCACGGATGACCTGCTGGAAGAATGAGCAAAAAATCATCCTCAAAAAGCACCGAGATGTCGTATTGACTATGTATATATTCATCCTTTGCATAGATCGGCATGAACGCAATGTTCGTTCTTCCCTCACGAAGACAACGTACCAAATCCTCATAGCAATGTGTATAGACTTCAAGTAATTGCTTTGGAAAAGCAACATGAAAATGCTTCAAAATGTCCGTAAAAAAATACCCGGCAATATAATTGCTTACATAAACAGACAGAATCAATTCCTGTTGGGAAACATTTTTGATCTTGATCGATGCTTCATCAACCAGCTCGGTCATGAGCTTCGCATAATTAAGTAAAATCTCGCCTTGCTTGGTCAGCTGTACAGTTTTACCTGATCGGTGGAACAATGTCGTTTTGAACATTTCCTCCAACTGCTGGATATGGTTGCTGATCGTTGGCTGGGAGCAATACAGACGTTTGGCTGTTTCCGTAAAAGAACTGCAATCAGCGAGAACAATGAAAGTTTCGATTTTTTCTAATATTTTCAGATTTATACACCTCGATGTGGTAGAAAAACTGCAAAACTACTTCTTACTGATAAAGATTATCATTATCACATAATAGAGTCAATAGATATCCAGATCATTATCCGATATACCCCAAAAAAGAAAAGTTCATTCGAAGCTTATACAGAATAAGGAGGTGCTTACTTGATGGATAATGCCAAACAAAAGCTGCATAGCCGTCTGGAACAATGGAAAACAGCCGCCACTCAACTCATATCCGGCTCCGAGGACAAACAAGAAGCCACCATTCTCGACCTTGATCCTGTTCTGTTGGACAAGTGTCATGATGAGGCAGAGCAGCAGCAAACAACGGTAAGTGCCGTTATTAATCATATTTTGCAACAACATTGGGCGCAGGCACAATCTGTTCCCCTACAGATCATATCCATTCAGCAGCTGGAGCGTAATCCCCTGCTCTATCTGGATCAATTAACAAGCCGGGAATTTAATCGTTATGGAGGTGAGGCGTATGCCGAGGAGTGAAGAAATAGATTATCGGCAGGCTGTTTTTTTGGATCAGACCGCACTGACTTCCCTAATGGATGAACAACAAACCCACTATAGTCGGGCAAGAGCGCTTTTTCTTGACCTTGATGATTTGGAACGTCCTCTCATTACAACCAATTATGTGATATTTGATACCCATCAGTGGCTGCGAAATCGCTGCAGCTTTGATCATGCACAATTTTTCATCGATATTGTCGATCAGTGTGTAGCCAAAGGTGTCCTCAAAGTGATACCCGGTAGCCCTGAACTTGAGCAAGAATCCAAGCAGCTCATTGGAAGCTGTCCCGAGCTTCGCCTGTCCTTAAGTGAGGCACTAACGGCTGTCGTTATGCTATCTTATCAAGTAAAACGTATTTTCACATTTAATCCGAACCATGCTTTTCTCCCAAAGCTGGATACCGATATCAAAGTGATGCCGAGCGGAGTGTAGATGGTGTGCAGCAGCAAATTGACTTATAAATAAACCGGAGTTCCGCTTATCGGAGCTGCGGTTTTTTACTATTTCTTCTATTATATGTGTAATCTAGTTAGTCATGAATAATCAGGGAAAGGATGCGGAAATATAGATTTAGTTACAAACAGTTCATTCGAAGGAGGATTGGAATGAAGAAATGTTTAGGCTGTCTGACCCTTCTATTATGTTTCCATATGTCAACCGTTTCAGCAAGTGAAATCAAAAGTCCTTCCATTCAGATTCAGGAATCTGATCAGGAGCAAATTCAGCCCCTATCAAGAGGCAGAGGAGGCAGCTATCGTTCACCCTCTGGATCATTTTCAGGAGGTAATAGAGCTACCCCAGGAAATGGGTATACGACCGGACCAAGGTCCCCTTCCTCCAATGTAACACGCAATCCAAGAAATCAACCGGGTCAACAAGCGAATCCAACAAGTCGCTGGGGTGGTTTCTTAGGCGGTCTTGCAACTGGAGCCATCATTGGACATTTATTGAATCCTTTCGGTTTTGGTGGTGGTGGAGGCGGTTTTTCGCTCATTGGGATTCTTTTTTGGGGCGTTATTATCTACTTCGGCTATAGATGGTTTAAAAAATTCAGGGAGAAAAACAGATGAAAATTATTTTTAATGAGCAGGATCTCATCGATTCTACCTGTGTATTTGGCGCCAGTACCTACAATGAGGTTATTGAAGATATTCAAGCCGAATTACATCACGAGGAAGGAAAAGGAATTACAGCAACACTGCATGCGTCCAAAAGTCAAAAGTCCTATCAGCTCTCGGAGCAGGATATTATAGATGCCACGGCCATTTACTTGGAGGAGTATCATCATTTTGACCCTAATCAACTACTGATTCAGTTATTTTATGAGGAGGAAACCGGATTCTCAGCAGAGATCGAAAGTCATTAAAAAAGAATGCTGACGTGAAACATACGCCGGCATTCTTTTTTAATTATTTAAACCACAACCCTATAAGTTTATCAGGATTTAATCATATCGTGATCAACATAACGCTCACCGTTGATTTCACTAATGACATTAATCGCTACCTTCGCGCCATCACCAGCAGTAATTATAGTATGCACACTCACGCCTGCTGCTGTTCCCGCTGCCCAGATACCTTCAACTGAAGTTTTGCCTTCCGGTGTAGTCGCATATATCGTTTTGATGCGAGGTTCAGTTGCCGGTTTGGTTTCAATCCCGATTTGCTGCGCAAGGTCGGTAAGTACACCCGTTGCCAGAATGAGATGCTTGCCCTCATAGTGCGCGCCTTCGATCTCGACTTGAAAGCCGTCTGCAGCTTTGGCGATTTTAATGGCTTTACCAGTAATAAATTCGGCTCCGAACTTGGCAGCCTGTTTTTTCCCTAATTCAATCAGGTCCGGTCCAGCTATTTCCAAAACACCATAGTGATTTTCAACCCAGGCACGTTTGGTAATACTTTGATCATTGTCAATAACCAATGTTTTCTTCCCTGCTTTAGCCGCGAATAACGCCGCACTCGACCCTGCCGGACCTGCTCCAATTACAATAATATCGTACATACTGAACTTCTCCCTTCAATTGTTATTCCTATTATTTCCACAGTTGCCTCTATAGCTTGTCGGTAATTTCTATGCTACACAAAGCTCCATTTAAAGTCAAAACTCGTTTGATCTTTATTTCTTATAAACGCTGTCATAGGCTTTTTGGTAAATTTTCATATATTGCGGCAGATTCAAACCATCAAGCCCTTTCACATAGGCATCCCAGTCATTATTGAGATTTTTGCGGCCAATAATAAACTCGACCATCGACGTTTTGACATAGGCATTGATCGTTGTCCTCAGCTGATTCGCTGCATCGGCATCCTGAGGGTCCATGAAGATGCTTATCGGATACATCTCTTTCGGTTGGTACTTCTCATACTTTTGCGTTGCCAAATACAGCCGATATTCATAGCCGCCATTTCCGAGTGGATCCTGAGGTACGGCAAACGATTCCCGATAATCACGCGTCCGCAACGACGAACCCATCTGGCTCCAGTGCTCATTTTGCTGTTGAATCGAATCAAATTCCGGTGCCGTTATATATTTGGCCGGACGTCCGCGAACATCCTTCTCCTCTGGCTTGGCTTTGGACCACCATTTTCCTTCCGGTCCAAATATCGATAACAAAGCAGCTTCTTCCGTATACATATAATCGGCGAGCTTCATGGCTGCTATCGCTTTTTCCTTCGACGCTTTGTTTGTAATGGCAAACGTCCCGTTACCAACCCCTGCAAAATACCCGCTCAGCTGTACACCATCCGGCCCTTTGAGTGGCGGAACCGCATCATAATCCTTATGCCGTGTTTTACCGGGAGCCGTATCGACGACCATCCCGATATGCCCCGCCGTATATGAGCCAAGGATCGCCGTATCGGGATTATTGCCCAGCTGCTTCAAGCCATCCTGATTTTGTGTAAATGAAGCTTGATCGATCAGACCCTCCTTATATAGACGGTTCATATATTCCAAACCCTTTTTCCATTCTGGCTTATTGGGTGCAAAATCCACCTTGCCATCCTTCATCGTAAAATAATCCGCTGAATTGTTATAAATAAATGCCGACATCAGAAATCCGTCAATATTGCCATGCCATGTAGCCGGATCACCTGCGCCGCTAAGCGGAATTTCGTCTGCTTTGCCATTGCCGTTAGGGTCCTTCTCTTTGAAGGCCTTCAATACTTGATAATATTCCTCAGTCGTGGTTGGCATGCTTAAACCGAGCTTTTCCAGCCACTTGGTATTGATCCACATCTTTTGTGCATACCAGCAATGATAACATTCGTTAATCTGCGGAATCGAGTATATTTTACCGTCCGGCGCCGTAATCCCCTTTTGTAAATAAGGGATGTCCTTGAACGCTCTTTTTACGTTAGGCGCATATTGATCGATCAGGTCGTTCAGTGGAATAAATACACCCTGCTGCCCATACTTCAGCTGCTCAGCCTGCGTCAAATTTCCATCCAAAAACAGCTCCGGATAATCACCGCTTGCCAGCAGCAGTTGTTTTTTGTCATTCAGGCCGGCATTGGGAACAACCTCCCATTTGAACTTGATATTCAATTTGTTCTCGACATATTTGCTGAATGTATTCGTCTCCAAATTTTCCACATCCGCCCGCTGTCCACTGAACACAGACAAAGTTATCGGGGCATTGCCATCCTTGGGCACCGCTTCCTTATCCCCCTCTAGATTGCCGCTGCAAGCCGTAACGAGCAGCATCAAGCTTAGAGCCCATGCACAGCCTGCCATGATTGTTTTGTTCATAACAACGCTCCCTCATATCAATTTATCCCTTAAGGGACCCGATCATAATACCTTTGACAAAATGCTTTTGAATAAAAGGATACAAAATCAGCACAGGCAAGCTGGATATAACGATCAAGGAAAACTTTAGCAAATCCTTTAGACCTTCTCTAACAGCCATTTGATTGGCATCGATCATCATCGAAGAAGCGTCAATGTTGTTCAGAATCAAAATATTGCGCAATATGATTTGCAGCGGAAACAGATTGGAGGATTTGAGGAAAATTAGCGCGTCAAAATAAGCATTCCAATGGCCCACTGCATACATCAGCACCAATACAGCGATAATCGGCTTCGATAAGGGAAGCACGACCCTCAACAAAAATTGTAGATCACTGCAACCGTCAAGCTCTGCAGCCTCATACAATTCCTCCGGTATCGTCGTTTGAAAAAAAGTTCTGGCAATAATCACCTGCCACACCGCCATTGCCTGCGGCAGCAGCATCGCCCATGGTGTATTGAGAATCCCTACACTTTTCACCGTCATATAGTAGGGAATCAGCCCGCCGTTAAACAGCATCGTAATGACCAGCAGCACCATGATCACATTCCGGCCCTTAAAATCCTTTCTTGCTAATGGATACGCGAGCATTACCGTTAAAATAATGTTAATACAGACGCCGGCGATCGTATACAAGGCGGAATTGCGGTAGCCGATCATAATTTGCGGGTTTTTGAACGCAGCCTCATAGCCAGCCAGACTAAAATCAACCGGAAACAGCCACACTCTTCCCGAAACTACCGCCTGCGGAGAACTGAAGGAGGAGCTTACAATGTATACAAGCGGGTACAGTACACTTACAAGAACAGCCCCCAGGAATACATAAATACAAGCCAGAAAAAGCTTATCCACATGGGATTCACGAATTGCATTCGATTTGGACATGGTCTCAGGCCTCCTCTACCATAGGCTGGTTTCGGAACTTTTTCGGGCGATGAAGTTCACAAACAGCAGCAAAATCAGGTTAATTACTGAATTGAACAAGCCGATTGCTGCAGAGAAGCTAAAGTTGGCGCCGATCAAGCCGATTTTGTAAACATAAGTAGATATCACTTCGGACGTACCGGTATTCAGCGGATTTTGCAGCAGAAATACTTTTTCAAATCCGACATTCATTAATTGACCGACGTTTAGAATAAGCAAAATGACCGCCGCGGGCATGATTCCGGGAATATCGATATTGAATATTTTTTGCAGGCGCGATGCCCCGTCCACCTTAGCCGCCTCATACAATTGCGGATTGATTCCTGCCAGTGCAGCCATGTAAATGATTGCACCATAGCCGGTATGCTGCCATACATCTGACCACACATAAATGTGTCTGAACAGCTCCGGCAGCCCGAGAATATTCACGGATTCCATATCAAGCGCTTTCAATACACTGCCAGCAAAACCTACCCGTGGAGATAAAAAGATAATAATCATGGAAACCATTACCACTGTAGAAATAAAATAAGGCGCATAGGTGACCATTTGAACCGTTTTTTTGAACAGACCCTGCCGAAGCTCATTGAGTGCCAGAGCCAATATAATCGGAGCTGGAAACCCCACTAGCAAAGCATAGAGATTTAAAAACAATGTATTTTGGATCAGAACCGGAAAATTCGGTGATTGAAAAAACTGCTCGAAGTGCTTCAACCCCACCCACGGGCTCCCCAACATTCCCTTAACTACGTTGTAATCCTTGAAAGCAATTTGGGCGCCAAACATTGGGATGTACTTGAAGATGATCAGGTACAGCAGCGGAAGAATGACGATTAGATACAGTTGCCAGTGTCTTTTAATGGAAAGCTCCCCCTCCCAAACCCTCCCCTGGGGGAGGGCCCCAAAGGGCTTGGCCCTCTGGACTCCCTTGGTGGTATGCGATACTGTGTGCGGATTAGCCCGCTCCGTCCCTTACGGGACGCGCTTTACTTTTAGTGTGATGCTGGTGGTGAGGCTGTGTGCGGTTTGGCCCGCTCCGTCCCTTACAGGACGCGCTTTACTTTTGGTGTCACGCTGGTGGCGAGACTGTGTGTTTTCGGGGACGCATTGTCCCTTTGGGACTCGCTGTTTCTTTGTTGGTTCTACAGCGTTGGTACGGCATTTTACTTTTGGTGTGATGCTGGTGATGAGACTGTGTGTTATCGGTGACGCATTGTCCCTTTGGGACTCGCTGGTGGGGTTGGCCTCCTTTGCTTGATTTTAAATTTTACAAAAGTTGGGATCGCAATGCTTATTCTCAATTTAGAGGTCCGTTGGTCATAGATCAACAATCCATTTTCCTGTGGGCAAACTGTTTTCTTTTGCAAGGACAACGGCTGCTGCAAGCGATTTTCGCAGACCATACTTAATTCGTATCATTTGATTTATGTGTAGCTGGAGATATGCATTATGTGGTCTTCTTAATATTGAACGACGGTTATTTACGTCAGGTTTTATATCATGAGACAACAAGTAGTTGTGGACGAGGTTCTTGTTAACGAATGGTTTGCTGTATTGAGAAGCGCGGAAGTAAAAGCTGTTCCTGCAAGAAATAATTTGAAAAAGCTCATTTATAAGCACTTTTCACCTTGCGATAATCTCCGGGTGATACACCCGAATGTTTTTTAAACACTCGGCGAAATGAGATCGAGTTGGCATACCCTACCTTTTCGGAAATATCCTGAATAGGCCAGTCGGTCTCACACAGCCATTGCTGTGCTTGTCGCATACGAATTTGGGTCAGAAAATCGATAAATTTTTCCCCGAACTCTTCTTTAAATACATAGCTGATATATTTACCATTCATGCGAAACTGCTGTCCCAGATGGTCAAGCGATAGCTCCGGATTCATAAAGTTCTGCTCAATATATTGTTTAAGCTCCCTAAGTAACTCATGAAGCTGTGCACGATTATGGAATGCCTCCACACGCTGAAACCAACTATTCAGAACCTCGGTAAACTGCTCTTGGATTTCTTCCAACGTTTCGAACTGATGCATTGCCTGTTCTAGTCTCTCCAGCTCTCCTTCCTCCATCCAGCTGCCGGTCTTCGGCATTTTGCTCAGTTCCTTTTTTAAAGAGCAGATCAAATCATTCAACACGATCAGAATAAATTCTCTGGAGAGCATATCTTTTTTCATTTCGCAAAAAATGGTTTCCAGGCACTGCTGCCATTTTTCTTGATATATACCAAAGCTTTCAATCATTTTAAGCAGAAGCTGAACATATTTGAGTCGATCCTCCTGGGAGTGAAGCTCCAAATCCTTTTGTAGAATAATTCGATTATGACCAAGCACGGCCTTATATTGCAACGATCTCAACGCTGCTTTGTAGGAATGCACAATATCAACAGGCTGCTCTGCTATCGTACCCAATGCCATCGTGACCGTGTATTTGAGGTTAGCTTTTAACCAAGTCTGAACTTGCTCACAGGCAGCAAAAATCAGATCGTTCGTCGCTTCCTCCTTATTCGGCCTGCTTACAATGGCACTGAGCTGGTGATCTGACGTCCATTCAATCCAAACCGGTATCCTATGGCTATCCATCACCTCCTTGAAAGCGCTTGCCATTACGAATTTAATCAAATATTGATCGTGTTCGCTATAAGCCTGAATAAAATCAGTGCTCCGATCAATCTCTGCGACAATAACGAGCTGTTGCTCAAACGTATCGCTCATCTGGAGTCTGCGCATTTGAGTGCTCCATTCAGGCAGCTGAATTTTCGGTGCGCCTCTCAGCAATTCGTGGAAAAACAATTTTTTACGCACTCGCAGCTCATCCTCATACTGCTGGGCTATCCGATTGGATTGCTCCATCAAGCTTCCCAAAGCGGTGCCAATCACCTTAAATTCATCTATCTTATCTCCACCTATAATCGGTTTCATCGGATGCGAATAGGCATGAATACGGGAGAGCAGCTCGTCGATCGGCTTATAGTTTTTACGTGTGACATATAAGATCGAAATCATGCCGAGTGTAAAAGCTATGATTCCCAGAACGATCCAGAATCCCGAAACTGTAGAGGCCACACTGATCAGCGTCCCCGCCATCAAGCCGCTGCGTATGACCCAGCCAGTGTATGTAGAGGCTTCGGCCGAGATCATCTGGTTGTCCTCTATTTGTGAATCCAGACTGTGACCGTCATCGAACAGCAGCTCCCCATTCCGGTCGAACAAACTTACAAACCGAAATGAGTTATGATACAGCTCCAACACTTTTTTCTGCAGCTGGGCCGTACTCACATTGACGACAAGCACACCCTTTTCTACATTAGATGGGGAATGGCGAACCAGACTGACAACAGATTTGGTATCCATCCTTACAAACTCTCGAAATTTACGCAAATTTGACCATTGATTCGGATAGGCATCCCGTTTCATTTGATCAACAAAAGCAGCGTCCGTAAAGCTTTCTCTGCCATTCAGAATATTGCCGTTATACACAAACTGGTCATGGTAACGCACCAGATAGATCGAATCAATCAACGGATTCATCTGCTTCAAATTTTTAATCTTGTCGGCAATTTTGTAGTTCAACAGCACGTCGCCAGAATCCGTTTCTTCAAAAAACTGCTTGAACAGCTCATTATTCAACAGTTCATTAATAACCAAATAATCAATGGATTGCAGAGTGGCGTCAATATAGTACAATACCTGCCGGGTAAATACCTGGTTAGCCATAGACAGGTCCTTCTTGTTTTGCTCTGCCAGTGTCTGGAAAAATACGAAAAATAAAAAGCAGACAACAATCATAAACATCGGAATATACGACCATAACATCCGCTGGTACCACACTTTTTTCATTCGCAACCCCACCTTTGGGTACATTTGGTAATTCAATTATAAGACGAATGAATCGAACATTTAATGGTCAATAAGAACCTATTGTTGCACAATACAAATAACTTGCAATTCTTAGCGGTTTACCTTTAAACTAATGTCACTTATACGCAGCAAGAAAAGGAGTTCCACAATTATGAACTGGCGATCACCCTACGTGTTATTAATTTTGGCGACCTGTCTGTGGGGCGGGAATTTTGTTGTTGGAAAAGTGCTTGTGGCGGATATCCCCCCCATTCTATTAGCCACATTGCGCTGGTGTATTGCGTTAATCGTAATAACCCCCATATATGCCAAGGAAGCCTGGAAACATCGCGCCCTATTTTTAGAAAAATGGAAAATGCTCACGTTCCTATCACTAACCGGAGTTGCAGGCTTTAATACGCTTGTATATATTGCTGTGCAATATACGAGCTCGATCAACGCGGCGGTTATGAATGCGGCTACACCTATTTTGATTATTATGGTTTCGTGGGTGATGTTGAAAGAGCCAATCAGCTTGAAAACCATACCGGGCATAGGTCTATCCATGTTGGGTGTGCTGTGGATGATCACCCGCGGCAGCTGGGATGTACTTGTCAGTCTTTCCTTTAATAAAGGTGATCTATGGATGCTTGCAGCGATTTTATGCTGGGCGTTATACTCCGTCGGAATGCGGCGATCTGCCAAACAGGTTCCGGCTCAAGCATTATTTGTATATACAATTATCATTTCTGTCGCACTGCTAATTCCTCTTTCTGTTGTTGAGGTCTTGCTCGTTAAGCCTGTACTGCATATTTCACTTGGTATCGGCTCAGGTATCGTCTATATTGGGGTATTCGCTTCCTTAGTCGCATTCTCGGCGTGGAATCAATCGATTGCGCTCATCGGACCAGCCCGCTGTGCCGGATTCCTCAATCTCATTCCCTTATTCAGTACCATCTTTGCTACAGCCTTTACCGGAGAAAGTATTCACATCTACCATTTTGTAGGAGCTGCACTGATCCTCACAGGCATTTATACCGCTAATCGCAGGCAGAAGCTCAAGCAGTCCGCTCCGTGATCGCTCTCTACTTCTAAGGCTTATCTAGACTTTTATCAAATTCATAATTATACTAAATTTAAACCAAATGGTGCATTTATCCACGTCAAGGGGTTGAACGAAATGATGAAATCTAGTGCTTGGGAAAGCTTGATTTATGCGGAGTCAGAGCAGGAGCAGGCTGATTATCAGCAAATGGTGCACAACGGAGGCTATTCCGCTTTTCATCAATTATTGGAGGGGATCAAGCACAAGCTGAAGTTTATGCAGGATGCGGAGATTGAACAGGTTATAGGCTGGCTTGATAAAGGGCAGCGTTTATTTCCCGAGCCCGGCGTATTCAGTCCTTCCTGGCTTCACATCTGGGATGAGTTGAGACAGATCGTAATCATTAAATCCGATATTATGGCCAGGATTCCACTAACCGACCGAGCAGGTGAATGGCAAATTCTGATCGATAATCCGCTCTCTATTCAGGAAATTGTTTGCCATCCCGCCTTAAGCTTTGATGAGGCTGCTTATTTGTACAGCTATTTCCGACCAGGACTAGAGAAAAATGAGTATATCCGGCTGCAAAAAATTATTTCCCTGATCACCGATGTTGGCGATTGAAAGCGCTAACTATATGATATATTTGCTTAATCTGTTGATTCTTGGAGTGAACTGGAACTAAAATGTCGAAGCTCGTACTGTTTTATCGAGTTGTGCGCTTACCCGGGAAATAATCAGTAATTGCACAAAAATAACCCCCGATTTCCTGAAATGGAATCGGGGGTTGTGTGTATTTCATAGCTTACTTAACCAAGCTCATGTTCAGCCTGCGATTTCTTCCAGATCCAAGTCAAAGCCGCAGCTACAAAGCCAAGGATGCCTGCAAAATAAAATCCACTATTCAGACCACCAAATTCATTAAGCCATCCAGCCATAAAGGGCCCGGCAAACATTCCGGTTGCGTAAACAGCTTGATAAAATCCCATCGCTGTTGCACGCTTCTCCGGCTGGATATGCTGAATAACGAGCCCCAGCAATAAAGGAAAATGAAGACCCTGAAAAAAACCGTTAAATATTTGTGTAATGAGCAGCATAGAAAAATTGTTAACCAAAGGCATCACCACAGTGCATAAAGCACTGCATACAAATGCAACCGCTACTACCTGCCAAGACCCAAATCTGGGTGCGAGTACTCTCCCCGATAAGAAGGAGGTCATCGCGTGTGGTATCATAAAAGCAAATACGAGCAAGGTTAAATCAAACTTATTGGCTCCAAGAGCAATGGCAAGCGAAGGTGTAAAGCCAAACATCGTAATAAACAGCACACTATGTGCCAATATCGACAGCATAGAAACCTTTAATAGAAGAGGCTCCTTCATCACCTGAAGCAAGCCGCTCAGCCGAATCGGCTGCAGCGCAATACTTTGCTTCGGTTCACGAATGGCTACGCTCACCAGCAAGCCGGCTATACCGATAAAGCTCCCTGCCCAGAAGGTAGCACTCCATCCCCATTCCTCAACCAAATAACCGCTGATACTCATCCCCAGCAGCTGCCCAGCTGCCGTCAACAAGCTGATTAGCCCCATTGCTCTCGTCATATGCTCTTGCCTGAAATAACTTGCATATAGTACGGTAAAAGCCGCCCAGGTGGAAGCACCGATCCCGGACATGATCCTTCCGGCAAGCGCCCAGCCCATATGCTCACCCCAAGCAAAACAAAGGCAGCTTAGCGAGGTCGCCAGCATCCCGAGCATCATAAAAGGCTTTCGCGCCTTCAACCGGTCAGAAGCAATCCCAAGTGGCAAGCGAAGCACAATTTGCACAAGACCATAACTTCCCAATACCAATCCGGCAAAACTGTAGGATGCGCCCAAGTGCTCTAAATAAGGTGACAGAATCGGGACGTACGTGTACAGTGATGCCCAAAAGGATACCGTAACCACAATAAAAATAATATGCTGTGCCCTGGAAGGCGTCGTGCTGTTCAAGGTGCTCATGCTGGTTCTCCTAATAGCAATTACAAACTCAATTCCAAAATTTCATGAACTGCATCCGCGTCCAGGCTTTTGAACGAACCAACCGAACCAAAACGAACGGTTTCTTTGGACATCCGATCAAGCTCTTTTCCGTTAATTTTCAAGTCGCCAAGAGTTGCAGGTGCACCAATTCTTGTGAAGTAATCGCGTGTCGCTTGAATACCTGCGAGTGCAATTTCCTCATCGGTCTTGCCTGCCGGATCAACCTGCCACACACGTACGGCAAATTGAACGAAACGATCAAGACGTGCGTTAAATACATATTTCATCCAGTTAGGGAATACGATTGACAAGCCCTCTGCATGCGCAATATCATAAATAGCACTGATTTCATGCTCGATCATGTGTGTCGACCAATCGTTTTGCATACCGACGCTGATCATACCACCGTTCAGTGCATAGGTTCCGCAGAGCATCAGGTTCGCCCGTGCCTCATAGTTGTCAGGCTGTTTCAGTGCAATTTCCCCATTCTCGATAACGGTTTGCAGAATGGACTCACACAACCGCTCCTGAAGTGGCGTGTTGGTTGTTGGAGAAAAATATTGCTCGAAGACATGAGACATCGTGTCGACAATCCCATTGACCGTTTGGTTGGCAGGCACTGAATACGTCAAGGTCGGGTCCAGAATGCTGAATTTCGGATAAGCATGAATACTTCCGAAAGATTTTTTAAGATTTTCTTCCCAGTTAGTAATAACGGAATTACCGTTCATTTCCGAGCCTGTCGCTGAAAGAGTTAAAATGGTTCCGAGTGGCAAAGCTGATGTGATTTGAGCTTTGTGCATCAGAAAATCCCATACATCCCCTTCATAAGGAACACCCACAGCAACCGCTTTGGCTGCATCAAGAACACTTCCGCCGCCTACGGCTAATATAAAGTCAAGTGAATGCTCGCGGCACAGCTCAATGCCTTTGCGGACTGTTGATACACGAGGATTTGGCTCTACCCCGGATAGTTCATGTACGACGGCTCCGATTTGCTGCAACTGCTGCTGAACCTGATCATATAACCCATTGGCTTTGATACTACCGCCGCCATATACCAATAGTACTCTTTTTCCATATTCGGCCAACTGCTCGCCAAGCTTGTTTACAGTACCAGCTCCAAATATAATACGAGTTGGATTCTGAAATTGAAAGGAATTCATTAGTACGCCTCCGCTTCTATGTATGCATCCTGTGCATCCGTATATTCTTTATTGGTTCCAAATCATTATATCCTTAAGATCTTCATTTTAAAATAACTGACCGCAGCTTTATCAACTTACCTGAGGGTAACTATAGCAATTAACATTTCTATCTATCTTGTCCAAGAGACACATTCCAACACTCTACATGCCACCGAATTGAAACCATAATGAGTCCCAGATCGCTCTTACCTGGCTGCCCAAGGGAGTTACAAAGGCATTCCATAGCAGGACCAGCGTGAGCGTGATACACACATTTTCCACCAGAAAGCCGCTGAACTTGCCTGTACTCATCATTGGAATCCTGAGCTTCCACTTGAATGGAGGAATCGGCTGTATACCATGCTTCGTTAACATATCACAGAGCAAATGCAGCGTGTAAGAAACTGCACCTGCTATCCACAATGGAATGGCCAACTGAACAGAGGCTGCATAGAGTAAACCTCCCCAGATTAAAATTCCATAAATCGAGTGTGTCAAGCCGCGGTGCGGAAGCACAGAGCAAACCATAAGCAGCGCTCCGACTGAAGCCAGCCACGGACCGCCATCAGCGCCCAGATACAGCAGCAAACCACCAAGAGCAGCCATCAGCAATTGACGAAACAAGCGATGGTTGGCCAAACAAATCGCGATTAACAAGATCCCGATCCCATAACTGTATGGAAGAAAAAAGGATTGCAGGTAAGCATACACGGTCCACCCTACCCCGATAGCTGCGAGCAGCCACTTCAATTTCAAGATCAAGGAATTGGGAACCGTCTTTTGCAACAATAGGCTGTTAGGTTCATCAATATCAGGAAGCAGTGAGCTGATCAATGCAACGGCAAAGCCCGGCAGTGTAACCCCCTGTCCAATTAGCTGCATAACGGACATAGTAACTCCTGTGCTTACAATCAGATGGGTACGTCCCGTCATAACATTCGTACGCTTCCTTTCAATAACATGATGTGCATAATGCATGTAGCTCTTGCTATTATAACATGTTTCCACCTTTTATGCGAACACATGTTCATATAATTCCATGCAACAATAGTTGAGCTAATAAATCAAATTGGTGTTAATAATTCTCAGGCTGTTTTAGATTGTTGTATAAGGTTTATATATTTCTTAGAAGAACATTACAATATAAAAGAGGAGCTAATCCTATGAAAACGTCATCTAAAGCAAACAGCAGCAAATTATTAGAGCAATTGGAAGCAGTCGATTTTGCCTTAGTCGACATGATTTTATATTTGGACTCACATCCCCAGGATGCAAATGCATTAACCCAGCATGATGAATTGTGTGAACAACGCAAAGAAATACGCAACCAATTGGCAATTGCGAATGGTGCTGTTTATAAATATGAACCCACCCGTAAATTGGAATGGCCGTGGGGCCAATCTCCCTGGACATGGTAACTATCGTCCAAACCATAGAAATACGGTCACTGATTAACATAGCTAAATAGCGACATCCCTCTCCCATAATAGACATCATTAAGCAACCATTACCACAAGCTTCACGTTAGCTTTATTCATTGTTTAGTTTATGTCGTTAACTTCTACCCTGTTTGCATTGTATAAGTATACCCTGAGCTCATTGGCTACGTCGCCATTGCTCAGGGTATTCATGCTGCTATTCACCAAGCTCCATAACCATAAAAAAAACGGCCCTTGAAGCAGATATCTGCATCAAGAGCCGGCTGAGTAAAGTCTATGTTATTGTTTAAAGGTAGCAATCAACCGTTTGGCGACTCCAGTTGGAGTAGTGATGTCCTCATAAATGTGAAGAGTCAACGGATAATCGAGCTGCTCAGACTTGATATCGGTAAAGGTGATCGTCTGTGTTCCGTTGATTAATTTACCTGTACCCTGCAGCTGCTGAGTCGTACTTCCCAAGACTCGATCCCTGCCGTCTACAAGCTCGAATTCCATTTGAGCGAATGTATTATCGACAATAACCTCTGCAGCCTTTTGGATATCAAGACTCAGTTTAAGCTTATACGTATAAGCGTTGGAGCTGAACACCGATGACAAGTTCCACTCTTCAATATTTACTGTGTACGGGTAGAATGATAGCTTCTTACTCACTGCAGTGGGATCATCCTCACCTGCTTGATTGACTGCCACCTTGTAATCGGCGATAGGCAGCTTTAATTTCAATGAATTGGAGCTGTCCAGAATACTCAACTTAAAGTTTCCTTGTGCCGATGGCGGCAGCATGTACGAATAACTGTATACATAAGCTGAATCCGGAATCAACTGCGTGAGAGATGTTGTTTGACGTGTTCCCGGGAAGATAGTTCCCGAGCTATCTGTTAAAGTCGTGTCAAACGTTGGCAATGCCAGCGTGTCATTACTTTTGTTCAAAAATTTAAATTTGGCAATGACGGTCTGATAACCATTGTCAGCGTTGGTATGCCCATTCAACTCCACCATGGAAACTTCCAGATTATTATCAATGACATGGCTGCCAGTAGAGAAAGTGAATGGCTGTCCCAACTCATACTGTGGAATGGAGTTCAGATTGGAAGCAGCAGCAAGCCCTTCTTGCAAACTAACTATCGCTATTGGCAACGAACTTGTAATCGATGAAGTGCTATTCGATTGAGAAGCCGACGACGAGTTAGATGAATTGTTAGATGAAGAATTACTGTTTGTTGTCGTGTTCGTGGCAGCACCGGTTGTTGATGAATTTGTTGTCGACGAGTTAGTCGTCGAGGCTCCGGTTGAACCTGATGTGTTCGTATTGGTTGAATTCGATGCAGATGAGTTGTTGGATGTGGAAGCAGTTCCCGTTCCTGAAACCTTGCCGGTATCGGATACCAGGAATTGAAGCTTATCTGCTGCTATCCCTTCTGGCAATACAACTGCGAATCGGTAAATACCGGATTCTCCAGGCGCAATATATGCCTCTGGCGAGACAACGGTCTCTGCACTCACAGATAGCGCTGCATCACTGGAGATTAATGTGCCTAATAATGAAGGTGTCTGCAAGGTGCTCTTGCTATCGTTGTGAATAACAGCAGTAACTAATGCCCCTTTTTTAGTGGAGATCAACTGTTCCTCCGCTTTTTGCAGCTCCAATGTAACACCTGTCCGGCCTTGAACAAGGTAAGGAGTACGATCACCCATTTTAACTAGTTGAAATATGGAAGACAACGATAGTTTGCCAAATGATTTAATACCGGTATTATCGAGCGAAAGCTCCAATGACATTTTATCGGTAACCGGTACAGTATCCGTTGTGGCAGTTAACAATACATGCTTGGTTTGACCTGCATTAATGGTGCTGCCGTCTATAGCATTGGATGCCAGTACCATGGTTCTGCCTTGACCATCACGAAGCAAATATTTTAATCCTGAGGGCAGTGTAATGGTCTCCGATCCTGTCGGAGTTACAGCTGCGTCTATCAGAATGGTCCATTTCCCATCCTGAGGTACGGTAATCGCCTTGATCGCCTCGATGGATACATACGAGCTTGTGGTCAACGAGGTGTCTACCTCAGCCAGATTCAGCAGCAGTTGCTGAGCCTGCTCACCTAACGAATCTGCATT
This sequence comes from Paenibacillus baimaensis, assembly GCF_025567575.1. NCBI lineage: Bacteria > Bacillati > Bacillota > Bacilli > Caryophanales > Paenibacillaceae > Paenibacillus > Paenibacillus baimaensis. Next base: position 207,896 of record NZ_JAOQIO010000124.1, read on the forward strand.
CGCTACAGAAAGGGAGCCTACATCCTGTGTACTGGAACCGCTGCGCTGAAATACGGTAACCTTTAAATCACTTGTTTGGAGTGACCCGGGAATCGTTGATACATAATAGTAGCCTGCCGCAGTGTGCGGTGAAACCAGGGCATCAGCCGCTTGACTCATTTGTGCATAATAGCTGCCACCTGCGGTTGAGGTCACTTTAATTCCGTACTGATTAAAATCAACTACAGTGTCGCCATCATTGTTAAGCTTGACATTGAATCGCATCATCTGTGAGTCAGCACCTTTGGAAATTGAAACCTCTTCAAGCGTAAAATAAACCGAATTGTTAATAAACACGCCTTCTTTACCCGCATAAGTAATCACAGTAGACCATGAGTAGAATATCAAGCAAAGTATCGATACGATAAGAACCGCAATGCGCCCCTTATGTAACAGCTTCCCGTCAGGTAATTGAACAACCATGTTGTAATTCCTCCTTAGAGTTTGCAAAGCAAACTTTTCTTCGTAAGCATCAACTGAGTTTGCGTAGCAAACTTTTCTTCGTAAGCGTCATCTGAGTACTTTCTTCTTTGTATAAATTAATCGGTACGTAAAGCGTCGATCGGCCGAAGCTTGGAAGCTTTATTCGCAGGATACAAGCCGAAAATGACACCGACCAGAACCGAGAACAAAAATGCATACAAGCTGATATCAAAAGAAACAACCGTTAACTGCTCAGGATTAAAATAAGGCAATAACTTAGCAAGAGTAACACCTAAGGCAAGTCCGATTATCCCACCCAATCCACTGATTACGACAGCCTCAAAAAGAAATTGCAGCAAAATGTTGCGACGCTTGGCACCGATTGATTTACGGATACCTATTTCTCTCGTACGCTCACTCACCGTAACCAGCATAATGTTCATAATCCCTATGCCCCCAACCAAGAGGGAGATACAAGCGACACTGACCAGTTGGCTCGTTAACGTGTTCGAGGCTTCTGTACTTGCTGATAATAGCTGGTCTTGATTCGTAAACCGAAAACCGTTGGCGTTTTTAAACTTATAGGTCAGGAATGAAGTCAAGGTCGCCTGTGCTTTGGTAATGTCATCTTTCGTAGTCGCTTCAACATATGTCGTCCTTATAGCGCCAAGGTTCAGCTGACGTTGCGCTGTAGTGAGCGGAACGATTGCAGAGGTGTCCGCAGAAGCCCCGCCAATCGTGGAGCCCTTCGCATTCAGCACACCTACGACTGTGAACTGAAAGCCATTGATATTAATCTGTTTATCCAACGGATCGACATTTCCAAACAGCTCCTTGGCAACCGTTGTGCCGAGAACAGCTACATTCGTTCGCAGATCCAGATCGGATTCCGTGATAAAACGTCCTTCTTTAAGTGAAGCCTTCAAAATGGTCATGTACCTTTCATTGGACCCCATGACCGTATAAGAGTCTTGCGTTGTGTTGTATTTGATATTGATGTTGGAAGTAACGGTTGGGGCCATCGCGCTGATCTCAGGAAATTGTTCAAAGGTCATGATTTCCTGATAATCCAGCTGTGTGGCACGGCCCGTATTCAATAAATTCACCACCAGCAGGTTCGTACCCATATTTTCGTATTGCTTGGCGATCTGAGCAGATGTTCCTTGCCCGATCGCTACCAGTGTCACCACAGAGCTGACACCTATAATAACACCCAGCATCGTAAGTAATGTTCGCATCCAGCTGGCACTCACGGTTTTGAGCGCCATCCGCAGCAATTCCGTAATTCTCATAGTGTTGCCTCCAGCGCCTTCACTTGTCGCAACTCAGGCTCGTTCTCCATATCACTGACAATTAATCCATCTCTTATGGTGACAATGCGCTTCGCATTCTCGGCAATATGCAGATCATGGGTAATCAATACGATCGTGTTACCCATTTCATTTAAATGCAGCATCAATTCCAGTACCTCTTGCCCGGTCTTGGAATCCAGAGCTCCGGTAGGCTCATCCGCCAGCAGCAAGGAAGGACCAATGGCCAAGGCACGGGCAACGGCTACCCGCTGCTGCTGCCCACCCGATAATTCGCTTGGACGGTGATGTGAACGTTGTGCCATACCGAGCAGTTCCAGCGTCTGCATCCCTTTTTCTCTACGCTCTTTTTTGGAGATACCGGCGTAAATCATTGGTAGCTCCACATTTTCAATAGCTGTCAGCCGCGGCAGCAGATTAAATTGTTGAAAGATAAAACCGATTTTACGGTTCCGTAAACCCGCCAATTCATCGTCCTTCATCTTTTCTGTGGCAATTCCATCGAGATTGTACGATCCGGAGGTAGGCACATCCAGCAAACCGATCATATTCATTAAGGTCGATTTACCCGATCCGCTGGGACCAACAATTGCCACAAATTCGCCGATACCGACGGAAAGTGAAATATCTTTTAAAATGTGAAGCTCTTCAATTCCACGAAAATAGGTTTTTCTAATTTGCGTCAGTTCGATCATTTTCATTGGTTATCACCGTCCCTTCGAACTATAATCATCGGCCGCCTCCGCCAGCTGGGAATCCTCCGCCTGGGAAACCACCACCAGCACCGCCACCTGCAGCTCCTCCGGTATTTCCGTTTCTCACGCCTTGCTGGTACTGATTTCTCAAAGCGTCGGTTTCCGTTTGGGAAAGCTTCCGCTGCGCACCTGATGCCTGATTGACAAGCACATCTCCAGCAGCCAAACCATCCGTAATTTCAATGAGTGTGGAGCTGTTTGCACCGATTTTCACTTCATGCTCGGCCTCAATCGTTCCGTCTGCCTTTTTCAAAGAAACTGTCTTTTTACCGTTGCGTGTTTTCACGTTCTCTACAGGTACAACAAGCACATCTTTCTTGTCTTCAACGAGAATATCAGCCGTCGCGGTCATCGTGTACTTAAGCTCTGAAGCATTGTTCAATGTCACAACAGCTGTATAAAAGGTTACGCCATTCGTAACCGTACCTACAGTGGATACCTGTGTTACCTCGCCAGTGAAGACTTTGCCTGCGATGGCATCCACCTTAACCTCTGCCTTCTGGCCTACCTTGATTTTGGGAAGATCCAGCTCATCTACCTTGACCGGAAGCTGCAGTGTATTCAGATTGGCTACTGCACCCAGCTGTACATTGCTGGCTATCGTGGTTCCAACCGGGTAGGAAGCCAGCACGTTTTTCTTCTGATCGACAAAATCGGTCGAGAATACACCGTCAAAAGGCGCATAAACCTTCAGCTTTTCCAGCTGATCCTCCAAATCCTTAATACTTTTCAGGGATTGTGTAATTTGATTTTGTTTATTGGTAATATCCTTTTGCAAGGTATCACTCACAATCGTACTAATCAAATCCCCTTTATTAACCATTTGGTTTTCTTTGATTGCCATTTGATCTATGTTACCCGAAACGCCAGCCATCACGTTCACCGAGGTTTTATATTGCAGCGCGGCTTGTACTTTGGATTCCAGCTTCAACCCGTCGACGGTAATGGCACCTTTTACATTTTGTCCGGCATCCATAGTCCCATCGTTGTCCACGCGAATGTTCACATCAATCAGATGATTACCTTTGGCATCCGACTTAACGGATTGGGATACGGACGTTACAACGCCTGACTTGGTCAGCATATAGCCATCTATGGTCAACTGGATCAAATCACCCGCTTTAATTTGCCCAGCTTCCTCCTGAAGAAATGGGAGAGCCGCTGTTAACGTATCGATACTCGCAATCGTGGCAATCTTGGTCGTTTTGGATACGCCGGCTCCCTCGCTGGCCGTTGTCGCCAAAATTAATTTGCCGCTAGCGGGTGCATAGGTTTTCAAGGCTCCTGCCTGCGTCTGTAAATCCTGCATATCCGACTCATATCCACTTAATGTAAGTCTTGCTGAATCCAGCTTTTCATCCAGACTCGAATCGGACACCTCCAGCAGCAAATCGCCTTTTTTCACGGTTTGATTTCTGGTCAGATTGAGGGTTTTGATCATGCCTTCCTTGGGAGGGACAATTGTCTGCTGATCCTGCGGCTCCAGCTGAGCCGTACCAGAAATCGCTGTTCGCACATTTCCTTTTTTCACCGTGTAGGTTGTTTGCTGCACAGCTACCTGCTTCGTTCCGAGCAGCGTATCCTTTTTTAAATAGGCGTATGTACCGCCACCGCATACCAATATTGCCGCCAATGTGATAATAATCACTTTTTTCTTGTTCATGAAGCTGCCTCCCTAACTGCTAATGATAATAATCAACATTAATTTCATTCCATTTGGAACCAAGTGAAGCTTTATCCCCATAATAATGAAGCTTGCTGTGCTCATCGATCGATAATACTTCACAATAGGCGGCGTGCTGAGCTATCAGTGACAATCCTTTTTCCGAACCGAGCTTCGCTATAGCCTGCGCCCAGATTCCACATTCAACCGGGTCCATTCCGGTAACCGTACACTGATTCCAGTATATGGCATCCGGGTCCTGCGTCGAATAGGTGGCGATGGCTCCTTCGGAAAGGGAAACTGTTGCAATCAGCCCCTTTGTTTGCCCGGGTTTATTAATCCCGATTACCCAAGGATCAAAGCTGTCAACAGGGCGGCCCCATACCTTATAGGACTCACCGACACGAAGCAGACCCTGCTTGAGCTTCATCCGGTGCTGAAACATATCGGCTAATCGCAATAAAATCCAGTTCTGAACAATGCCTTGCAGTTCCAGAGTCGTTTCTTCCGGAAGACGTACCGATTTGGAATCCGAATCGAGAGAAAGCTGAAGATGTGAATTCGATGACGAACTCACCAACGGGTTGTACGTATTATGGGTCGCTTTCCGGTACGTTTCAGTGAGAGCCAAAATCTCCATCATTTGATCCGAAACCTTGCAGCGTTCCCCAGACAGCGTATTTAAATGGTTTAATTCACTATGAGGATAGTCTCGGCAAAATCGCAATTCAGTGTCCCTGAACCATTCCACCGCTAGTCTTTCAATAACTGCGATTTCCTGTGATTCGGCCCAAATCATAATGTCTACATTCGTATTCAAAGCGTGAAAATGAAACCGATGAAACATTTCTGAAAAGCGATTTGATGTGCTGGCTATCATAAACCTTCACCTCTTCTCTCTGCTAAGCCTTGCTGATATGTTCATTATGAAGGGCATACCTGAAATGAACTTGATTATTGACTGAAAGATTGCTGAAGAGATTTAGGCTATTAACTAACCAAGCATTCAGCAAACATTCAGCTGGCGTTCAGAAAACTCCAATAACCCGACCAATTAAGGTCGGGGTCGTCTGTGCTTTTCATTAAATACGGATATCGCTTGATGTGACATTACTGCTCGCTGAATTTGATGCTGAAGAGCTTTGCGAAACAGAATAAATGCTCATATTTTCCCGTTTTGTTAAGAGAATCTTTCCCATGTCACTCAGTTTACTCTTCTTAAAGCCTATTAACCTGAGTGCCACCTGAAATCTACCTGAAAAATTGCTGAAGATTACATTTTCAACGTATTTTCAGTTAGCTTTCAGTGGCATTTCAGTTGAGAAACAGATACTATTACGATAACACTTGCTTGAGGGGGATTAACAAATGCAGCCACTTAAAGGTATCAAAATATTGCTTGTCGATGATGAGCCGAATATCCTGCAGTTTCTGGAATTAGGGTTACAAAATGAAGGCTTTGAAGTAAGGTGCGCCCAGGATGGGATCGCGGCCATTAATATAATTAAGCAGTTTCAACCGCACGTTGCTATACTCGATGTCATGATGCCGGGTATGGACGGCTTTGAAGTGTGCCGGATGCTCAAAAAGACAGAAAATGTTGCCGTTATTATGCTGACAGCCAAAGATGAAGTCGATGATCGGGTCAAGGGTCTTACACTGGGAGCCGACGATTATATGGTCAAGCCTTTCAGCTTCGATGAGCTGTTAGCTCGCATTCATGCGAGAATCCGTAATCAATTCCCCAACTTATTTGGTGAGGTGGTCATCGGTCCATTCCGAATTGATGATCGCCGCAAAGAAATCAGTCTGGAGAACCGGGTATTGGAGCTGTCGCCTACAGAGTATGAGCTGTTAAAATTTCTAGTACTGAATCATGGTCTGGTACTTAGTAAATCAATGATTTTGGAAAAGGTGTGGAGTTACGATTTCGGAGGCGAGGAAAACATTGTTGAGGTGTATATTCGTTCCTTGAGAGATAAGCTTAACGATAAGGATCGCCAATTGATTCGGACTTTACGGGGATCGGGGTATCGGGTGGATCTTTCATGATTGCGAAGCCTGGATTTAAATGGAAGCAGTTTTTTGCCCCAAACTCGTTAAAAATCCAGCTATTGTCCCGCTCATTGATCATTCTGGCCGCTCTGCTCGTTCTGATCGGGGTGCTGCAGTACGTATTTATGAAAGACATTATTTATAAAAATAAAGCGACTAGTGTCCAAAGCCAAATTCTGTCGCTACCTCGCGACGCTTGGCAGCAAACCGGCAGAACGAACGAGGGTGGAAATGCGCGCGCACCTTTTTTCTTTATGCCGGAAACATCCCTCGCCTATATTGATGCTGCTGGCAATTACACGGCAATGGCAAGCCGTTCAGGAATAGAAAATGGTCCACGACTGGATACTCAGGAATATCTTGATGCGTTGAAATTCAGGAAAAAGCCTGAACTGAACTACCGGGTTATGTTGGATGAGAACGGAGTCGAGTACCTGGTTGTGCTGCAGCCCGTGTTCACCGGTCCGGGTCAAATGAATGGATTGGTGCAGGTCAGTACGATGACAGGCCCGCTCAAAGAGCTGCTCATTCGCCAAATGCTCACTTTCTTGCTGCTATCAGTGGCGGCCATGGTGTTTGGTTTGCTTGGATATTTGCCCTTGCTTCGTAAAACACTCGTGCCGTTGTCCAATATGGGCAACACCGTAGAGCAAATCAATGCAGGGAATTTGGATCATCGTTTCCCGATTCATCAAGGACAGCTCGAGGTGGATCAGCTGGCCGAATCGTTCAACGGGATGCTGGAGCGGTTGGAGGCTTCCTTTCAAGCAGAAAAAGAAACCCAGGAGCAAATGCATCGTTTTATCGCAGATGCTTCACATGAGCTTCGTACACCACTGACTTCTATTCATGGTTTTCTGGAGGTGCTCATGCGCGGAGCAGCCAACAATCCCGAACAGCTGCATAAAGCTCTCAAAAGTATGCACAGCGAGTCCGCGCGGCTGAATAAATTGGTGAATGACCTGCTGCTCTTGGCTAAGCTCGACCGTACTCCGCAAATTTTACTAAAAGAAGGCTCGTTAGATTTAGTTATTCGTGAAATGGAGCCTCAGCTTCATATATTGGCAGGAACACGCAAACTTAGCTTGCGGATTGAACCTCAAATGATCTGTAAATTCGTCACAGACAATATGAAGCAGGTCATTCTCAATTTGTTTCAAAATGCCGTCCAACACACAGATTCCGAAACAGGACATATCGAGGTTTCCTTGACCCGTAAGGATCAGGGTGTACTACTCTCCGTTAACGACAACGGCCCTGGGATTAGCGAAGCCCATCTGCCTTATGTGTTTGATCGTTTTTATCGGAGTGATTCCTCGCGTGCACGCCAATATGGAGGCGCGGGCCTGGGTCTATCGATTACCCAATCGATCGTCGAATCCCATCATGGAACGATTCATGTAACGTCCAAGGTCGGCCAAGGCTGTTCGTTCCATGTATGGATTCCCGCTTAATGCAGTTCAATACATTCATAATTTTCCCGCCGTATGAATATCCCGATATTCCTGCGGCGTCATGTTATAATGCTTTTTAAATACATGAATAAATGAATGTGCCCGCTGGTAACCCAGCTTTTCGGCAATTTCATAGATTTTCTCTTGGTTGTTTTTCAACAAGTACGCCGCTTTCTCCATACGAAGCTGAAACACATAATCCGTAATATTTTGGTTCGTCTCCAGCTTATATATTTTTGACAAATAAACAGGATGCAGATAAATATGATCGGCAATGGTTTGCAAGGAAACGTCCTCACTTAAATGCTGATCAACAAACTGCTGCACACGCTGAACGATCAATGAGCGCGAATCCTGAACCTCCTTATCCATATCCGCCTTCAGTTGGTCAAGTACACGCAGGCTCCAATCACGCAGCATGCCTACCGAACGAAATGGCAATCCCTCCGTCAGCTTATAATAATCCGGACCCATAAGCTCGGCAAGCTGCTTTCCATTTTTGTGAGTGATATAGGAAAAGGCAGCAGACACGGTAAAAAACACTTCCAGCACATACTCCTGTGACTGTGACCACTGATTATTTAATTCATCAAATACGGCCAGCAGTTTTTCTCTCGCATCTATCCAGCGTCCAGCTTCGAGTAACTGCGTTAATGTTGGCAGCTCATACAGCCGCTGCAGGGTACGGTACGGCTCGTCATGGATCTTAGTATCCGCAGCTGTCATAAACAGATTGTGTTCGCTGCCAATCCTTTTGCGAAATAACGACAAGGCTTGATTATACAGGGTCGTCATATCTTCAGGAAATTGACCCCAGTTGCTTACAAGCACAGAAATTTTCCCCTTCAAATACGTCGATACCGCTTTTTGCAGCTCGCTGGATGTCCGCTCCAAGTGCTGCTGCACCTCGGTTTGGATACTGCTGGTTTTACATTTCAACATAAACACCAAATAATCATGACTATCTTTACAATGCCATAAATCATAATGAGGCGAAAATAATTCCTCAGCAATATTGCTTACGGCATATTCAAACAAGGAAAGACTATGAGCGTCATAATGCAAAAATTGCTCTTCCATCCGCACCATAATCATAGCAAAAGGACTGTCCTGAAAATCCGGAATACTTAACTCGCGCATTCTCGGCTTCCAAGTATCAGCCCCGTATCTTCTTCCCTGCAGCAGCTCATTCAACAGATTCCCTTTCAGCAAAGGCAAGTTTTCCTTCAATGTATGCTGAATACGCTGCTGAGAAACAATATCTTCCCATTCGGCTTGAATCTGCTGAAGCACACGCTGGACCGTTTCACGAACCTGCTCCTCGGATACAGGCTTCAATAAATAATCAGCGGTTCCATGATGAATCGCTTCCTGAGCATAGCTAAAATCGGCATAACCAGATAACAAAATACATTTTGTTCGTTTCCATTTTTCCCGCACTGTGGCGATTAATTCGAGGCCCGTCATACCCGGCATTTGAATGTCTGTGATCAGGATATCTATCGTCGTTGTTTGAAGCAGGACCAAAGCCTCTTGAACGGAATACGCCCTGTGAACCGTTTCAACTCCGAGCGATTCCCAATCCATCGTTCCCGCTAAACGTTCCACCACATGCATTTCATCATCCACGATTAAGATCTGGTACATCCGGTGATTCCCTCCATGTCACAATTACTTTGAAGCCTTCTTTCTCCGCAGCCATCAGCCTAAGACCCGCCTCTCTGCCGAACTGATACCGGAGCCGCTGGTGAATGTTCCATACACCGCAGCCTATTTCATCGGACATGGGCGCATCTAACGTTTTTTGAAGCTCACTCAGCCGTTCTGCAGAAACCCCTTGACCATTATCTTCGACAATAATTCGATGTTCCCCACCATCCGACTCGCCATAGATTCGGATCACACCTTTGCCGACTTTTCGCTCCAGGCCGTGGATAATTGCATTCTCCACTAGCGGCTGCAGCAATAACCGGGGAATTTTCAGTTGCAGCATGGATTCCGGAATTTGCATATTGAAACACAAGCGGTTCATCCGTAAATTCTGGATCGTCAGATAGTTAGTAACGAGCTGCAGCTCTTCGCTGACAGCAACAAGCTGTCTTTCCACCCTTGTGGTATAGCGATAATAATCACCCAGATTATTAGCCATTTCTACTACCGATTGTTTATCCTCCAGCATAGCCATGTTACTAATAAAATAAAGACAATTGTATAAAAAATGAGGATTGATCTGTGCCTGCAGCTGTTTTAAGGTAGCCTCACGAGAACGCAGCTGCTCTGCATGAACAGTCTCTATCAGCTCCTGCATCTGTTCAGTCATCTCGTTGAAACGGCGAATCAGAAAGTCGAACTCATTATGAGTCTGATATTGAATCCGTCCTGAATAATCGCCGCGCTTGATTTGCTGAACGCTTTGCAGCAGCTTGCCGATAGGGATTTGAACATGCCTGTACAACAAATAAGCGGCAGCAATTCCTGCGATCAAAAGCAGCCCCATCGAGATATAGAAAAAGTTCTTACTGGCATTAATAGGCTGTAATGTTTGCTCCAATGGCACATAATCGACCAAATACCAACCTAATGTATTGGATTTCACATAATTAACCAAAAATTTATCATTCTCCAAATCCAGCAAACGATTACCGGAATCTGATTGGAGCGATTTCGTATCCAAATCCTTGATAACCGCTTGAGTCAGCTTGGGATCGACACTGTGATTATGAATAGCAGCGAGTCCGGGCGCATACAGAAAAGGATCTCCTTTGCCACCTGCTTTGAAGTGGTCCAGCATCAAGCGTATGTTTTCCGCATATAAACGCACTTCATACACAACTTGAGCCTGCTGTAAAGTGGTGGCGGACGTAGGCTGTGCTATTTGCCGGACCCATGTATCGCTGCCTGACTTGCCATTTCCTCTATCATAGGACCAGTTCACCTGGATCGGCTGCTTCATATAAGCATCATTATAGGTCACAAAAATGTTGGAAGATAAAGCCTGCCGATCCTCAGATAAATAAATACTTAATTCATTCGTCCAATCGCTTGATACACTCTGCAGACCCAGCTTTTCGATTACACGTGATTGCAAACGAAGCCGATCCATGATATCGCTGTCTTTCTTATCTACATATTGACGGATGAAAGGGTCCTGAGCAACAATGACAGGAAACATAGCTAATTGGTCAACAGCTCCATCTACCTGTGAAATAAAAAACTGCTGACGACTCAGCAGATTTCCCTGTATCTCATCTCGAAGTACCTGAACGCTAACCTGATGAGAATACATGTATACACAAGCTATCGGAATCAGCAGGAGAAAGATGATGAGTACCATTTTACGATACGTATTCCTTTTGGCTACAGTCATATGATCTCCTTTTTCCTGCTGATTATTAACCACACAAAGTATTGTTACCAAGAGCTTGCTTGGAGCATACCAACAGCAGCAGGTTCCCCACTTTTCTAAGCATGACTATCCTTTTACCGCTCCAGCAGCCAAGCCACTAACAATATACCGCTGCGCCAATAAAGCGATAATCAATACCGGCAATGTAATGATGCAGGCTGCAGCCATGAGTGCACCCCAGTTAATATCCGAATAAGATAAAAAGTTAAACACCGCAATCGGCAGTGTCTTTGTTTTATCTCCAGCCAGTATAATCGAAAACATAAAGTTGTTCCATGAGAAAATGAATGATAGCAATGAGGACGTAATGATTCCAGCTCCCGAGATCGGTAAAATAATTCTCAAAAACACCTGAGAGCGTGTACAGCCGTCAATCATCCCCGCTTCTTCAATTTCCAGTGGCAGCCCCTCAAAGAACGAAATCATAATCCAAATAATAAAAGGCAGCCCGACGAGCATATGGCTTAGGATCAGCGCCATGTACGTATCAACCAAATGCAGACTCGAGAACAGAATAAACCATGGGATCAGAAATGTAATGCCCGGAATAATTCTTGCCACCAGAATTACCAGTCCCAAACCCTGAAGACGGTATCTGGCAATAGCATAGGCTGCCGGTAAACCGAGCAGCAACGAACCAAGCGTGGACCCTACCGCAACAATAAAGCTGTTCACGATAAAACGCATAAATTCGTACTGCTCGAACACGTTCACATAATTTTTAAAGGTCGGTTTGAAAAACAAAAACTGTCCAGACGACAAGATCTGTGCCTGCGTCTTAAAGGAAGCCAGCAGCATCCAGATAAACGGGAATGAAAACACAGCCATCACGATAATTGTAAGCAAGGTGTATACCCAATTATTAGCGCCTTTCTTTTTCATCATGCATCTACGCCTCCAGCCTTTTACGAATCCAGATCATCATGAGTGTAAGGCCCATAACCAAAGCGAAAAACATCACAAGCAGTGAAGAAGCCATCCCCAGCTTAAAATACTGGAAGCCAAGCACATAACCATATACATTCAATGTTTCTGATGCCAGATTAGGACCGCCTTGTGTGGTCGCATAAATAATATCGAAAGTTTTAAGCACATCAATCAGGCGCAGCATGACAGCTACGATGATTGTCGGCCGCAACAAGGGAAGTGTGATGTAAAGGAACTTTTGCCATAGCGTAGCACCGTCCACATCAGCCGCTTCATAAGGGTCGCTTGGCAGTGTGGACAACCCGGCCATCACGATCAACGCGATCATGGGTGTCCATTCCCATACGTCTACGATGACTAGCGAAGGAATAACCTGAGAGGGCGAAGCCAGCCATAGCCATGGATCAAGCCCAAGTGATTTAAGCAGTGTATTGGCAATCCCGATCGTAGGCTCGTAAATCAACATCCATACCAATCCCATTGCAACAGGTGTCGCAACCATCGGCAGCAGGAACAACGTTTTCACAATATTTTTACCACGAAAATCCCGATATAATAGCAAGGCTATCGCTATAGCCAGTATCGTTTCAAGGATGAGCGCAGCAAAGGTAAAGTAGAAGGTGTTGCCAACAGATTGCCAAAACCGGCTCTCTGAGAGCAAAGCACTATAATTGCTGAGACCAACCCATTTAGGCGGAGTCGTCGCGGACATACTCCACTCATAGAAGCTGATCCTGAGTGTATAGACAATTGGAAACACCATCATAATCAATACAAATAAAACTGCGGGCATCGTATAAATCCATTTAATATTACGATCAAACCAGCTTTCACTCATCTGTGTGGCTTCCTTTCCTGACTGGAATACGGAAAGGGCCAGCATAGCCACCGGCCCCTTCCTTCATGTAAATAATTATTTATTTACCTTTTTCTTTATCGATAATAACCTGCAGCTCCTGATTCGCTTTATCCGCGGCTGCCTTAATGTCACCACCTGTCATACCTTGAAGCACAATACTGCCTACCACATCACGTGCTTCGCCTACACCGATCACAACCGGACGATCATGGTCGACTCCACCTTTGGACGAATCCTTAATAACTTGAACCATTTCGGCCGGGAAGCCGGATACTCCATCAGGTTTATCCCACACCGACGCACGAGGACCTGGATTACCCAGCTTTTGCGTTTTCAATACGACATCCTTGCCGGTTGCCCATTTCACAAACTCCCAGGAAGCATCTTTATTGGCTGTTTTTGAATTCATTGCAAGGCCCCATGAGGTGATGTTATAAGGCTTCGAGCCTGCTTGACCACCCGGGAAGAGTGCATAACCCACTTTATCGGCAATGACGGACTTCTCGGGATCCGTCGTGTTTTTGTAGAGCGAATTGGCATCTGTGATAAAAGCAACCTTACCTTGTGCGAAAATACCGAGTGCCTGCGGCCAGGACATATTAAGAACACCTGGAGGCGCATAATCTTTTAATAAGGTACTGTAGGTTGTGAAAGCTTTTATGGCTTCGGGCGTATTCAGCGTTGCCTTGTCATCTTTAGTAAAATCGCCACCTTCGGAATATAAGAAGGACGAGACTTGGGTAACCAGCGGAGAGCGTTGGCCACGGGCTACAAAACCGTACATTTCCGACTTTGGATCATGCAGCTTTTTCACGGCCGCTGTCAGCTCGTCCAAGGTTTTGGGTACGGCAATGTTCGCTTTTTGCAATAGATCTTTGCGATAATAAAGGATTTCCTGCTCAGTGATGATGGGAATACCCGCCAGCTTGCCGTCAACCGTCGTTGATCCTATGGACGATTTCGTAAAGTCTTCAAAGTCGTAGCTGGCATCTTTTTTTACGTATTCATCCAGTGCTTGTACCCATCCATTTTTGTAAAAAAGCTTACCTTCCTGTAAAGGACGATACATGAACACATCAGGCGTTGCCGAACCGGAAGTAAATTGTACAGTCAGCTTCTGCGTAAGCTGATCTTCGAAAAAGCTTTGGACCTCCACTTTCATCCCTGTTTGAGCTTCAAACTCCGGTAGCAGCGGTTTGATTGCCTCGCCCCATGGATGGTTAGCGGTAACGACCGTAAGCTTCTTGCCCTCGAATGGCTTGGCAGCTGCAGTTTTCCCTGAATCTGCTGCTGGAACTGGTGCGGGGGTACCATTCCCACAGCCGGCTATTATACTCATTGCCATGATGGTAGCCACACTGGCTGGAAGCCATTTTTTCATTTTTTGATTCATCTATTGAACCTCCCTGATATATGTTCGATCGTATGTCCGATCTATAGATATAGCGTAACTGATTTAAGACGTCCTCGAAATAACGCAGATTCAACATCGATAACGGGAACACAATCGTTTTACACTTCTTGGGCATAAAAAATATCCCCTTGCTGTTCACTCTTTCCTTCATGATCACATGAGGTTTTTTTGGAGTGTCCACTACAAGGGGATCTTATTGTCTATAATTTTCTGAGTGCAAACGAATTATACCTTTCTAAGCACAAACGACGATGCAAGAGCCACAAGGCTAGCTATAAAACCATACATGAATAAGGCATGAAACCCGCTGTATACATCCAATCCTTTTGTCAAAAAAGCACCCATTACCGTCACACCGACCGCCGTTCCGATATTACGCGAAAACAACTGCATGGAAGTCGAAACTCCTTTCTGATTGGCATCTACCAGCTGTTGAGACCCAATCGTAGCCACCGTGAAGATCAAGCCAAAAGCAAGTCCCTGGACAACCATCACCGAGAAGATGTACCAGAATCCAGTACCCTGCTTCAATAAAAGCAGCATCACACCCGAACAGATCAGCAGGACGTTGCCAATAATAATCAGCTTCCCGTAGCCCCATTTTACTGTCCATTTGCCGCTCGGAACCGCGACGACCATCCACCCAAACGATACCCCAAGCAAGGCCAAGCCGCTAACAAATAAGCTATGACCTTCCTCCTGAAGAAATAACGGCACATAGCTGGAAACACCGAATAATGCGGCACATGCAAGAAACGAATTCATATTCATTCCCGAAATCGAGCGATTCGCAAACAAGTTTAAGGGAACAATCGGTGAAGGATGTTGCCGTTCATACAAATAAAATCCAAAAAGGATGATGACACCTGCAACAGCATAGGCCCATATGTAGTTTTCAACAACCGTTGTGAGCAGCAGCATACTGACTCCAGCAGCAAACAGCACTGCACCCAAGCTATCCACCTTGGATTTCTTCGGAATGTACACTTCCTTATACGCTCTAAGCAATAGCAATGAAATCAGACATAAAGGAATATTAATGTAAAAAATCCAGCGCCATGTCGTATACTGTACGAATAATGCCCCAAGCATAGGTGCCAAAATAGCAGATAACGCCCACATGGCTGTGAAAAACGCTTGAATCTTGCCTCTCTTTTCTGGTGGATACAAGTCTCCCGATATAATCGAAGGAAACGGCATCATGACACCCGCGCCGATCCCCTGTACCGCACGATACAGGATTAACTGTAACATCGTATTGGCGAAACCGCACAATAAAGAACCCAACAAGAAAATGATAATACCTACTGCAAATATCGTTTTGCGTCCGTACAAATCGGATATTCGTCCTGCTACTGGAGCGACGACCGTAGATACGACCATGTACGAGGCAAAACTCCATGCATACAGCTCAAACCCGCCCAGCTCCTTGGCAATGATCGGCATCGTTGTGTTAATAATGGTCGTATCCATAGAAGCGACCAGCATAGCAATAACTACGCTGGCCATAGCAGGCAGTTTACTTTTGGTAGTAATGCTTGCGGTTGATGCGTGTGTAGCCAATAGTTGATCCTCCCTGCAATTCCTCTTCCAACTTCATCGTATTCAGATTTCAATTCCACTTAAACCCGCATATTTGGAAATCGCTTTAAGTAAATCATTCACAATAGGCAATATAAATTGAGCATTTCCCAATTGAAATATACCGCTGCGATTATGCACATAAGCCTGACTCACATGAAAACGGTAATGCGGTATGCCTTGAGACATGGTTATGATTTCACTACCCGAGGAACGCCGATTATGAAAAGTGATCTTCTTGCTCTCGGAAGTATCGAACGGAACGATACTTGTAATGTGCGCAAGCTTGAAATAATAGTTAACATGCGGTTTCTGGTAGACCAGCTCTTCGGTGGAAACGGTAATACCAAAATCACTTTTTTTGTGCGAAATTTTCAAATCACCCTGCAAGGACTTAATCTGGATAAAATCGTTATTCATGATAAGTACCTCCTCAATACCCACAACCGTAGGATGGGATAATTGGTTATGACAAGTATAAATTGTGTTTGCCAAAGAGCATACCACAATCCTTGCTTGTACGCTACAGAACCCTGCACCATCCTTTTACTCTCGTCTTCACCTTATGTTTATGATAGAATAACGGGATTGACTCGCAAACCAAGCGTCCACGCAGGAGGAATACTTATTTATGCTTATCATCGGAATTGCAGGCGGTACCGGATCAGGAAAAACCACCGTAGCCCGCTCCATCATCGACAAGCTCGGCAGTGAACAAATTACTTTCATTTCCCAGGACAATTATTATTGCGATCATAGCGAATTACCATTGGCTGAGCGCGAATTGATCAATTATGATCACCCTTTTGCTTTTGATAACGAGCTGCTGCTGCAACAATTAAAGTTGTTAAAGCTTAACCAAACTGTCCATTCCCCAACCTATGATTTTGCCAAGCATGCACGCTCTGAGCAAACGATTGAGCTGCTTCCGAATCCGATCGTTATCATAGAGGGACTGCACGTCTTATCGGACGAGCTGTTGCGCGGTATTCTCGATATCAAGGTGTTCGTAGATACAGATCCTGACGTGCGTATTCTCCGTCGTGTCCTGCGTGATATTCAAGAACGCGGCCGCAGCATTCAATCCGTATACAATCAATATCTGTCCACCGTAAAACCGATGCATGAAGCATTTATCGAGCCCTCCAAAAAATATGCCGACATCATCATACCCGAAGGTGGGCACAACGAAGTCGGCATCAGCCTACTTACAATTCTGACGGAGAAATACTTGCAACCGCCGCTTGCACCACTTGGTCCCAATGAAGGATAAATCGCGAATCATTTTTAAGCTTCACATTGCACATTTTTAACTGATTTTCGGTGAGCTCCAGCAGGTGCCATGAATCCGGATCAGCCACGCCCTGTATGTTCAAAAAATCAAGGTAATCAAGCTGGGCAGCTTCTTCGTCATCCCAATATTTGGTCCCATAATAAGGCAGCCTATAGCCGTTAACCAGCATACAGGTATACAGCTTTGATGTAATTGCATGCTTCATCACATAAGGCAACCTGATCTCCTCCATTTTCCAAAAAACAAAAGGCATTTTTCTCTTTGGGAGAGAATGCCTTTTGCGTTTACGAACTTATAGATACGGGCTTTCGTGCTTGGCCTTCAGCATACTCCAGCGTCGTTCCACTTCCCTCTCGAACTCTTTATAGGAATCCTCATACTCAGGTTTAGTCATATGCTTCGTTTTGCCCATGGTAGTGAGCCACTCTGACAAAGGAACCTTTTTACTCTTATCCTCCGGATTGTAAGTTATCGTTGTAACCCCATGCTCTACCTCATACAACGGGAAGAAGCAGGAATCTACTGCCGCACCGACAATATTGGACCCGTCCTCGTCTTCTGACAGCCAATTCAATGGACAGGCAATCAAAATCTTGCCGTATACCAAACCTTCATTCTGGGCATACCATTGAGCCTTGGCACCTTTACGAACCAAATCCTGCGGGAACGCCTCTGATCCTGTAAATACATAAGGAATGTGGGTTGCTGCCATAATTTGCGCGGTGTCCTTGTGATGGAACACTTTCCCCCCCTGCTTGGAGCCTACATTGGAAGTCGATGTCCGATGGCCCATTGGCGTGGAATAAGACAGCTGTGCACCTGTATTCATGTAACCTTCATTATCGTACTCCAGAATGATCATTTTGTGATTTCGCAGCGCTGCACCGATTGCTGGCCCCATCCCGATATCCATCCCACCGTCGCCAGTGATCATCACGAATGTGAAATCGGCAGGCAGGTTATATGCATCCAGTTCACCGCGGCGTTTGCGCTCCCAGAACATTTCAACAACACCGGACATGGTAGCTGCACCATTTTGGAACAGATTGTGAATATAGGTCGCCTTATGTGAGGAGTACGGATACCCTGTTGTGACTACCATGGCACAGCCTGTGTGGAACAACGCTACGATATCACCCTCGATCCCCTTGAAGAACAATTCAAGACCTGAGAAAATACCGCAGCCCGGACAGGCGCCATGACCCGGAGCAATTCGTTTTGGCTTCTTCGTTAGAGCACGCAAAGGCGGAATGCGAACATTCAGCTTCTTCGTCTCTTCATCCTGCTTGACCGTGATCAGTCCTGTATTTAATTCCTCATATTTCATCGGGTTCAGGACACGTTTCATGGTTCGATTCGGATCCCCAACCGAATGACCGTAATAATCGAACGGTACTTCTACCTTGCCTTTTTCCACCGCTTCTATAGCGAACTGGAATAATGCATGACCATCCTCATTGTAAAAATCCTTGCCACCCAGACCATAGATACGGCTTATGACCATCGTGTCATGATTGCCAAGCGTGAACAGTGCAGCCTTGATTTCATTGACCATATTGCCGCCATGACCACCATAAGAATCAGCACGGTCGCCAACGGTGACAGCCTTCACATTTTTCAAGGCTTCAGCTATCGCCTTTTGCGGGAATGGACGAATCAAATTGGGGGCAATGGAACCCGCTTTAATGCCCTGAGCACGAAGCTGATCCACAACGTCTTTAATAATTTCCGATGCTGAATTCATTAGGAACACAGCAACCTCTGCATCCTCCATACAATACAAATCAAGAATCGGATAGTCGCGCCCTGTCAGTTCTGCATATTCGGTACGAATACGGTCAAAGACATGCTCCGCCCTGTACATCGCCATGGACTGCTGGTAGCAGTTATTAATATAGTCGGGTTCATTCATGTAAGGTCCGACTGTGATTGGATTGTTACGGTCAAGCGTATCGGCAAAACCAACTGGTGGCTGTTCCCCGATAAAAGCCTGTACATCCTCACGTTTGGTGAATGTTTGTACCCGGCGCTTTTGGTGTGAAGTGAAGTATCCATCGGACGCAACAATAACAGGCAAGCGGACTTCAGCATCCTCAGCCAGTTTAAGTGCCATAATATTCATGTCATACACAGCCTGCGGGTCACGGCACATCAGGATTGGCCAGCCGGTATTCAAAGCATAATATAAATCGGAGTGGTCTCCGTGAATGTTCAAAGGTCCGGATACGGAGCGACAGACAAGGTTCATTACCATCGGAAAACGGGTTCCCGATTGCACCGGCATTTGCTCCAGCATATACAAGTATCCATTCGCGCTGGTCGCATTAAATACACGACCGCCAGCTGTGGATGCTCCATAGCAAATCCCTGCTGAACCGTGCTCGCCATCTGCCGGAATCAGCTTGATGTCGTGCTGTCCGTTAGCCTTCATCATATCAAGAAATTGAGCAACCTCTGTAGAAGGCGAGATTGGGAAATATCCCATAATGTGATAATTGATTTGGTGTGCGGCGTAAGCCGCCATTTCATTACCGGATTCATATACGATCCGCTGCTCCACTGTACCCTGAGGAATCTCTTTATTAATCTCAATTGCCACTTTGTTCTCCACCCTTCAATTTACATGTAATGGATTATGATATGCGATTTACACGAATCAGGTTGCAGCCAAATCGAACCGGTGAGGTACACGATGCTCATCCGCATAGCCGTCAGCTTCCCTTGCACTGGAAAGTGCCTCCGTTGGACAGGCCTGTACACATTTCAAGCAGCCCTTGCAGTATTGGTAATCGATTCCCTGGAGGAACATTTGCGGCCTGCCCTTTTTATCTGCTTGCTCATCCCACACAAAGCAAAAGTCCGGACAGACCGTGTCACAGGCTGCACAGTGAATACATTTGTCATCTTCAAAATGCGGCATCATGCCCGCCCTCGATATACTCAGATCCTTCAATACACTATTTCCGGGATTCGTAATGACACCGCCCATAGGCTGTGTACCAAAACCAAGAACAGGAGTATCCTGCCGGATATATGAAGGCATTTGGTCACCTTCCGTCAGCTCAAAAGTTTGAAAGATAACCTCGTTGTAACCCCTTTCAAATGTATTTAATGCTGGCTGTACAGCTAAAGGATACTTCTTCTCCAACGATTTGCGGATAACATTTTTCATCGTATCGGGATTAAGAAAAGGACACAACCGGAATAATGCACCTAACATTGCCATATTAACCCGATTTTTCTCTTCTAGCGAAATGCCAATCGCATCAATCACGGCGATCGTTCCGCCCTTCATATTCATCTTGGCCTTCAGCTCTTCCGGAGTTTTCGTCGAATTGACCAGCACCAGTGTATCCTCATAAATGCCACTAATCACATTGATCGTTTTCGACAAAGATTCATGAAATACGCCTACGACATGCGGACGTTCCACGGGTGAGGTATCCCGAATATTCGTGTTGATATCGCAAAAACGGATATGCGCCTTGACCGCAGAGCCCTTCTTCTCCGAACCATAGGAGGAAAAACTGACGCCGTTCAAGCCGGCACCTACCACGCCAGCCTCTGCCAGCATTTTGCCAGCTAGGTTAGCTCCGAGTCCTCCAATTGATTCCAATCTGATTTCAAAAAAACCCAGTTCATTAGTTCTTGGTAGCGTAACCATTGCAAGACCCCTTTCGAGAATAAACTGAAAATTAGATTAGTTTTCTAAATACTATTTATATTCTGAATAGATCGACAAATTCCTCTATTGTAAAAATATTTTTATTAAAAAAGCGGTAACCTTTCTCTTACCCCCATCCATATGCCGAAGAAACCGCGCTGATCGCGGTTTCCTGTAGTCATTGCTTTTGTTCTCTTACAAAAATCTCACCATTAAGGATGCAAAGCCTTCTTTACACGCAAAAGGATGGTTACAGCCTCCGCGCGCGTGGTCTTGTCATTTGGCATAAAGCGGTTGTCTTCTCTACCCTGTAGGAGTCCCTGCTGAACACCTGCATGTATATAGGGCTTCGCCCATGCAGGTATGTTGGAATCATCTCCAAAGGATGTGTCGCCCGCTAACTCGATTGGCCATTTCAGTGCTTTTGTAATCAACACAGCCATTTCCATTCGGTTCATCGTATTTTGAGGCAGGAAAGTACCATCAGAGTAACCATTAATGATTCCATGAGAAACCCCATATTGAATGGCTTGCTGTGCCCAATTCGGAATGTCTGCTTTATCCGTAAAAGTGATTGGGGTTAATTCAGTGCTTGACCCTTGTAAGGTGCGGATAAGCAGCGTAATAAATTCCGCCCTTGTTACCGCTTCATTAGGACGCATCCTATGATCAGAATCACCTTGAACAATTCCTGCTGACGCAGCCTCACAAATTTCTGCTGCCGCCCAGTGTCCACCAATATCTGTAAAAATGCAAGACATTGCTGTTGTATTCTCTGAAACGGTTGTTTTCTCTGGAACTGTGCGGTGAATCGTGTAGGAGTAGGATTTCGCAGAGCCATTCGGCGCCTTGACCATAATGACAACCACATTATCTCCTTCAGAGAGCTGGATTTGCTTTGAACCCTCCAGGGTCTCGCCTTGTAAAGTAACGATGCTTCTCGAATCCGCGGCCTCCACTTGAACCTCGATAATTTCATTAATGGTCTCTACTGCTCCTTCCAGGGATACAGACAGCTCCTTTCCATCTACTAGAAACTTTATGACTTTCAAATCAACATTGCCGGAAAGGGATGACCCGCGTCTGATTGGATTATCAGGTTCTACCGTCACGTTAAGAGGTTCCACGATCACGGTACGCGTAACCTCTACTGCCGCAATACCAGCAGGATCCTGCACGTTGTAACGCACGGTATACGTTCCCGTTGCTTGCATGTTTACAGCCCCGGTTACTGCTATTCGGTTTGAGAGGTCTCCATAATAGGTATCATTAGCTTGAGCTCCGGGATCCATGAAAGTATCTCCTACCATCAAGTTCATTGTTGATTGACCTAACAGCCTAATGACAGGCTGAGCAATCACATATACATACCGAGTGACCGTAAGTGCCGAATTATGTGAACTGTCTGCTACATTGTAATCGATGTTATACTTACCTATGCGGCTCGTATCCACGATTCCTGTGACATTGATCAAGGAAGAAACATCGCTCTCATATTCATCCTGTGCCCTTGCCCCCGGATCATGAAATGAACCTCCAACCCCAATGACCCATAAATGATCACCCAGTAAAGAAAGAACTGGTGGCTTTGTATCTTTCACATACACGTACCTTGTTACCGTGGGAGCTGTATGATTCAAGTGATCGGTTGCGTTATAAACTAAGCTGTAGGTTCCTAATTCACGAGTATGTACCGCCCCCGTTATTATGGGTACTAAAGCTCCTCCTTGGAAATCCATCGCCGTTGCACCCGGATCCGTGTATGAGCTGTTTACTTCTACAGTCATAGGATTGGGCCCGTTCAGTTGAATCACGGGTCCATCGTAGACATATACGTTTCGGGTAACCCGAGCTGTATTACCTGCATGATCAGTCACATGATACATAACTGGATAAGAACCAGGGATTGCTGTATTCACAATGCCTGTTTTTATAATGCTGGACGAATGAATATTTCCATCGATATTGTCTGTCACAGTCACACCGGGTTCCACATAAGACTGCCCTATGGGCACATACATCGGATTACTGCCATTTAGAATTAGATCCGGTACTGTGTTATCAAGAATAAATAAATGGGTTACTTGATGGATAAGATTACCCGCCTTGTCCTTGGCCTGTATGTGCAGGTACCAATTCCCGTCTCCACTGCTTTGAATAAGTTCCTGCCCATTCAGGAACGAGGTCCAACCGCTGACTGGCACGGCCGAGCCCTGCATCCATACATACTGAAGTGAAACAGGATCAACACCACTTTCCGTATCGGTAACCGTTACCCGGGTTGCGGCTGATTTTGTCGATGATGCATTTCCATTAACGCTGAATTGAACATCGGGGGACGCCGAATCTCTGACTATCGTGATTGTATAGGATCGGCCTGGTAAAAAATAAGGCTCCACACGAACGGGAATTTCCGTTGATGCTCCTGTTACGTTAACTATAGTTGCATTACCGCTGGATTTCAGCTGATTGTTGACATACAAGGCAGACAGGGATGAATCAGCGAATGTGGCCGTTACATGTACGCTAGAAGCAGAGGCGCCGATATAGGAATACGTATATGCTGTGACCGTAGATTGAAATGGCGGGTTGAAAGAACCCTCCTGCAAGGTTAAACCGTTTAGATCAGCACTGCCCGGAACAGTTGGATAACCTCCCCAAGCGATGACAGTTCCGTCCGCTTTCAGCGCAAGCGAAGAGTAACCTCCTGCGGCGATCCCCGTCACACCGTTCAGTCCTGCCGGTACACTCACTTGATCGGCATTATTTTCTCCCCAGGCGACAACGGTGCCGTCGGCTTTCAACGCGAGCAAATGGTTCTTTCCCGCAGTGATTGCCGCCACGCCGTTCAGTCCGGCCGGTGTGTTCCTTATGTCGTATGTATTATCTCCCCAAACAGCGACAGTGCCGTCCGTTTTCAATGCTGCTGAATAGTTTGATCCTGCGGCGATTGATTTTACATGATCCAGTCCCGGCGGTACATTGCTTTGACCGTAAACATTATCCCCCCAGGCAACGATCGTGCCGTCTGTTTTCAAAGCAAGCATATGGCTCACTCCCACAGCAATCGACTTCACACCGTTTAGTCCCGGCGGTACGTTATTTTGGCCGGTGGTATTATCTCCCCAAGCGGCGACGGTGCCATCTGTTTTCAACACGAGCGAAGTGTAGCCTCCCGCAGCGATCGACACCACACCGTTTAACCCTAACGGTACGTTCGTTTGACGATTACCATTATATCCCCAAGCAACGACGGTACCGTCCGTTTTCAACGCGAGCGAATGGAGATCTCCTGCAGCGATCGATTTTACATCGTTCAGTCCAACTGGTATGTTCCCTTGACCGTAAATATTATCACCCCAAGCGGCGACAGTGCCGTCCGTTTTCAACGCGAGTAAATGCCACCCTCCTGCGTCGATCATTCTCCCTTTTACAAATAATTGCAGATCTTCCGGCACATTCATTTGCCCGTTGTTATTATTTCCCCAGGCGACGATGGTGCCGTCCGACTTCAACGCCATCGAATGGCTCCATCCGCTAGCTATCGACATCACATCGTTCAGTCCCGCTGGTACGTCAGTTTGATTATTACTATTCATTCCCCAGGCGACAACCTTGCCGTCTGACTTCAGCGCCATTGAATGGTAAATTCCCGCGGTGATCGACACCACATCGTTCAGTCCCGAGGGTATGTCCGTTTGATGGTAACCATTATATCCCCAGGCAACGACAGTGCCATCAGATTTCAACGCTAACGAATGGTATCCCCCCGCCGCGATTGACACTACTCCATTCAGTCCTGCTGGTACGCTTGTTTGACCCTGAATATTAAATCCCCAAGCGACGACGGTACCGTCGGATTTCAATGCGAGCTGATGATTGAAGCCCGCCGCAATGGATATCACCCCATTCAGACCCGCTGGTACGTCTGTTTGACCGTAACCATTATCTCCCCAAGCAACAACAGTGCCGTCCGACTTCAATGCCATCGAATCGTTTGTTCCCGCAGCGATCGACACTACATCGTTCAAACCCGAGGGAATGTCCGTTTGATGGTAAGCATTATATCCCCAGGCAACGACGGTACCATCGGATTTTAACGCTAGCGAGTGGAAATCTCCCGCCGCAATGGCCACCACACCGTTCAGTCCTGCTGGTACACTCGTTTGACCCTGACTATTACTTCCCCAAGCAATGAGGGTGCCGTCTGATTTCAATGCGAGTGAATGGGCGGCTCCCGCCGCGATTTTCCCTTTTAGCCGCCCTTCGTTTCCCGATTGCGCGGCCTGAGCGGAAGTTCCAACGAATGAAAGTAACATGCACAACAGCATAGCCAAAAGTAAAGCAGCATAGCACGTTTTTCGTAACTTAATCGATTGCATTATAGCTCTCCCTTCAACACACTTCCGATTACAACCAGTATAAAAAACTTCGAATAAAAAAAAATCTACCTGTGGCTCAAAAACAGAGCCTGCAGGTAGAGACAAGGTTATAGATATAACGTCGATAACGACGCCATCCGTTCATTAGTTCTTATAAGGGAACTGCGCTGAGCGTCTAACCGCTTCCACGCGACTGTTCACATGAAGCTTGCTGTACAGATGATTAACGTGCGTTTTGAGGGTACCGTATCCGATTTGAAGCTGCTCGGCGATTTCCCGGTTACTGAGCCCTTCCCTCATCAATTCCAGCACGCGTTGTTCCTTTCCTGTCAAAATCTCATCGAAACCAGCAGCTGCAACTTCGATGTAGGCAACCTCATGTAAGAATCCATGCAGCACTTTGCGAACATAGTGAAGAGACAACCCACCCATATGGCGGATATGCCTGCTTTGCCGCTTTCGTATGTACATAAGCAGCATCTTTCTCAACGGTTCGCCCTCATCCACGAACAGGCGTATGCTATCATCAGGTTCTGCCCAACGCAGCGCTTCTTCCAGCTTGAGAATGGCATCTTCCGGTTTACCCGCTTGCTCCGACAGCAGCGCTTGTACAAGAAGGATTTCCGTTGTTTTAAGCGACATCTGCTCCCTCACGGCCAGTTCCAACAATCTCCCGCATAACGTCATGGCTTCTTCGCAATATCCTAATGCCATAAATACCCGTGCCACAAATAAATAATCATGCATATGAATAACGGAAACTGCATCCTTGTCGGAAAGCCCATATCGGTTCAACCACTCCTGGCCGAGCTGGACATCGCCGCTCTGCATTTCTATGCGAGCAATCGCATGATCTGCATACATCATCCCGCCAGGAATATCCCGCTCCATGAAACGCTTTTTCGCTTCCAACAGCGTATTGATCGCTTCCTCCCGCTTACCGGCAGCACCCTTCAAACGTGCCATCAGAAGCCAACCCGACACAAATGCTTGCTCCGTTCCAAGCTTAATCTGTTCCGCAAGGCGGAGTCCTGTGTGCACATGACGCTCCGCTTCCTCCAGCTCGTTCCATTCATACAGCAGTTCCGCATAACTGATACAGACCGACGCTGAAATCCATTGATTCATATCAGCCACGATTTCTAATAATTTTTTAAAAAAGGGTACAGCAACCGCCTTCCCAAACTGTCCCCGGGCGCTTTGGAACAACTGCAGGGCCGAAGCTTGCAGTGGCATATCGAACATCCCGTAGATGAAGCTGTCTGTGCTTGGCATGGACTCCAAGTAGGCTTGGAAAGATTGAAAGGCCCCGAGCCGATCCTGATTTGTTATAATTTGGGATGTGGAACGTACCAAATGAAGGCCACCCAAATATTTTTGACGCTCCTCCTCTGTCCATGTCTCCGAATGAGCCTGATAAATTTGTTCCCCTTTCATAAGCAGCCGAGCCGGTTCTTCCTTCCCGTTGCCCAAAAAAGACGCCAGCAAATAAGTCACAAAGAGTGATGGCCGCTGCCACAGAAACGGTTCAGGAAAACCCGACAGCCACGAGCAAAGCCTCGTCCAGCCCACCCCGACCACACGGCCCGTCATACGCTCCAGCAGCGCTGCTGCCCGTTCATAATGCCCGCCAGCTATGTAGTAGTCCACAGCTTCTTCTTCAAGCTCTTGCTGCTCGCACCAACCACCAGCCAAAGCACGCAGCTCCGATGCTTTGTGCGGATCTGCATTGTCCAACTGCTTTCCCAAAAATTCAGCGAACAAATGATGAAACCGGAACCAGCAGTGTTCTTCATCAAGAGGAATCGTAAACAGATGGGCTCGATACAGGTATTCAAGCACGCTTCGGCTGTCATCCCTGCCACTCACGGCTTGGCATAACGGCGCACTCATCCTTGACAAAACGGAACAGTTCATTAGAAATACACGAATCGATTCGTCCTGTAATTCGAATACTTCTTCCAGTAAATACTTTTCAATAGACTGATCCCTTCCCGAGAAATTATGAACAAATACTGAAACCCAATCCCGTTTTCGGATCGTTAGAGCAGCCAGCTTCATAGCGGCGATCCAGCCTTCAGTACGCTGCACAAGCATCATGGCTTCATCATCCGACAAAGTCAAGTTCATACAGTCTTTATAAAAATCAATGCCTTCCCGAACCGCAAATCTTAACTCCTCAGCTTCTACTCGAAACATCATCTCGCGGTTTTCCAGTCTGGCAGATGGAAAACCAGGCTCGGTACGGCTGGCGATGTAAATATGTATGTGTCCCGGCAAATGCTCAATAAAGTAAGCCACCGACTGGTGGATAACCAAATCCCGAATGAGATGAAAATCATCCAGCGCCAGCACGACAGGTGCTTGTAACCTGCCCAGCACGTTCAATAAGGTAGCCACGAACGGTTCATAGCCTTGATGAAATTGTATGGAATGGAGCTTCTGCTTCAATCCCGGATAAGCTTGGTCAAAAGCCGATACGACATAGCTCCAGAATCGGGAAAGATCGTTATCCCCATCATCCAGTGAAACCCAGGCTACCGGCGTATCAATGTCCCGCAGCCACTGGCTCAATAACGTCGTTTTGCCGAATCCGGCAGGGGCGCAGATGAATGTAATTTTATAGGACAAGCCTTTTTGCAGCGTACTCCATAACCGTGGGCGGGCGATTATATTGGCGATGTTGTTCTGCATATGGAGCTTGGTTGATAAAATGCTATTGTCAGTTGATCTCAACTGCAGACACCTCCTTTCGAAAGCTTTTTCAAACATATGAAGCTTAATTGCGTTGTCAAATGCAGCCACAGCTGGTTTTTGCATTGAATAGTCAGGCACTGGATGTGAGTCCAAGTCAAAAAAAGACCATTCTCCAAAGTCAAAGACTTGAGAATAGCCTGTCCTGCCTTACAAAACCCTGAAAAACCCGTTGCCATTCGTCGGCACAATCGGCTCCCGATCATGCTGCAAGCCGGCTCCGTTACCGCGCAATGCTGCATCGATCAGCCACTGTGTGAAGCTTGCTACCTTCATCGTTTGCATTTCTTCCATTGAGTAGAATCCGGCCCCATCTACTTCAACACCATCAGGAATAGGCTCTCCGCTTATATAATCCATCTCAAAAGCCACATACAAATTATGTACCGAAGCTCGCGGCTGGTCGCGCAAGGCAATAATTCCCTTAACATTAGTTTGAACTCCACACTCTTCAAGCACTTCACGAATTACCGTTTCCTCAATAGGCTCCAGCTGTTCAATATAGCCTCCAGGATTAGTCCAATTCCCTTTACCAGGCTCTTGCGCCCTGCGAACAAGCAGCACTTTATCATCTTTTATAACAAGGGCTCCAACCCCGATACTGTAAGATCCCCAATGAACTGCGCTGCAGCTCGTACATGCACGACGTTCTACGCCATCTATGGTCCGTATTTCCATAGGCTGGCCGCATTCCGTACAAAAATTGATCGCCATTCGTTTCTTCCACCTCTCCAAATGCATCCTGTATGTATGCGCCAATTATGGCAGCTAATCGTTATCATAGCTTGTTTGCGACTATCTTTCCAGACCCATTTTGCATGTTAGCTGCTGTGAATGTCAATGGAACCAGTTAAGCCGTACAGCGCTTTATTTTTTCTTGAGCGCAAGCATCTGATACACCTCTCTCGTGTCTCCTTTAAGTTGAATCTGTGCACTGCGCATCTGCGAAGAACCATCGCCATCGAGGAATACTCCATCCACGACCTGGTTGCGACCTACCCATTCTATCGCCGCTGTGCGAAATTGTTCTACCGTACAAGGAGTCTCCGAAACTAGCAGCCATAGATTCTGGGACTTGTCATAAACCGCACCTGAACGAAGCCGGGCCTCCGCAAACGCCGGCATATCCTCAGCCAACGCCTGCTGAATCCACTGCTCATCGTGCTGCAATGACATACTGACTCCACCTTGCGCCCAATAGTGTCCTTTATCTGTTACATGAAGCTGCTCTGCATCAATCGCGACTTGTACGTTAAAGCTGCCTGTAATTTCATCCCATACCAAGGTACCTTTCGGAACATCAATATTATACCACCCTGATCCATAGTCCCACTGCTGGCCAACTAACGGTTGGTCATTGACAACGGCAATACTAAGCAAATCTCCATTCCAAAAAAAACCGCCATTAATCCCGAATTCATCGGTTAACGTTACATTCGACTGAATATGTTTCAACACAATATTATTAGGCCGAGTGCGCAGCGAATGAAGTTTAACCCCGTTCTGGGTCGTTGTTTTCTGATAGGTATAGGTCTCGGATCGCAGATCCGCTCCAGAGGGCTCAAGCGCTGTGAATACGATAGCAATCAAATTCCCAAACAAAAAAGCCATCACCAGCAGCGGCAATCGTGCTCGGATAAATCGAACAATACCGGCAGCCTCCTCTTTACGATTCCATTCCAGCATGGAACGAGCACCTCTTCTCGTTAAATAAGTGAACAACCTCTGAATCTAGCAAAAACAACCTGCTAGTTTTTATGTCTATTGTAACTTTATGAAGCATAATATGAAATATGCATGTCCATTCGTATAGTAAGCAGATACGTAAAAACGCCTTGCGCATCGTTCGTACGCAAGACGTTTATCTGGGTCTTTCATTCGCCGTATCACAACGGCGCTATCGGGCACTACATCATGAAGGACTGATGCTGAGAGGGAGTATTCCCATTATTGGGAAATGGAGCGCCGTATGGCTGCCGTCCTTGCAGCCTGCTTTGTACAAATTGGCTTTGTTCTTGCTGTGCTTGTTGATGCTGCATGAATTTCTTTTCAACTTCCTGGCGAAGTACCGGCGATGATGCATTATACATATTGTGCTGCTTCATGTAACCGTACACTTTGGCCTGTGATTCCAGGGTGCTGTTCAATAAGGAAGTAAGTGTTTGTCGGATAGCGCTGCAATTGGATTCCGTCACAGCCGTCGTATATTCACGACTTGTCCGTTTCAGCTCGCAGAGAATGGTGAGCAGCATTTCTCTTTCCGGTAAAGCACCTGTACTCTGATTCATATTTCAGGTCACCTCTTTCTAATTATAGTTTTGTGTAGGAGCAATGGGTACATGCTGATGAAGAGTTTGCATCAGGGTGTTATAATGGTGATTATGCACATTGATAATGTCCATACACAGCAAATGGGTAGCATTTTGCTGTGTGCTTGCTGCGAGAACGGCACATTGCTTAATAATCAAATCCTCATTAGAAATCGAATCTGTAACGTAATCCAGCTCTTTGGTAGATATCGGTTCCATCATCATATATTCTCCCTTTTAACGATATTTATTACCGACAATATCATACCCTAACCCAATGATATTATTCGGGCTGCTACTTTAAAATTTAAGCAGGTGATACACAAATTGGGATTTTTTCGAACAAAGATTAGGCGAAAATCCATTTTCGTAGTATGATAGACACTAATAAAAGTAGAGCAGATGCAACAAGACTTTGGAAAACCAGACTTTAGTCCAGTTCAATACAGTACTCTGGTCCGTGTGCAAAGTGGCTTGAAGACATTATGCTTACAGATAGCTTTAATGAATCGAAAAGGGGAATTTTAAATGAACGCAAACGAGACAACTGCGCTTCAAAAAATGTTGTTCTTCTATAAATTTATCCGAACCCCCAAAGCAATTGGAAGCGTTACTCCAAGCTCCCGGCATCTGGCCAACAAAATGGTATCGGCTGTGCAATGGAATGAAATCACGAGCGTAGCCGAGCTTGGGGCAGGAACAGGCGTCATTACGCAAGCTATCCATCGTTCGTTAAAGCATGAAACCAAGGTTATGCTGTTTGAACGTGACTCCCATCTTCGGAAACAGCTGGAACATCAGCACCCGGGCTTTACTACCCATTCCGATGCCAAAAGCATTCACAGTGTTGTAAGGCAGCAAGGCCTTGAGCATGTTGACTGTATTATCAGCGGGCTCCCTTTTGCAAACTTCCCGCAGCAAGTACGTAACGATCTGATGGAGCAGATCGTCAATTCATTAAAACCGGACGGTCTCTTTATCGCCTTCCAATATACACTCCAAATGAAGAAACAGTTAAGCAAGCATTTTGAAATTGAGGCCATACAGTTCGTTATGCTCAATGTTCCACCAGCCTTTGTCTATGTATGCCGTAAAAAGCAGTCAAGTGTCACTGGCCATCACTAGCCTAAGTATCTATCAGCTTCCGCAATATCTCAAAGCCTGTTTCGCGACTAATGATCGCATTCCCTGCGTGGAATTCTCCTTTTGCATCGTTTTATTGAATCGGTTACTATGGAATACAAAGCCTTGTGGCTAGTAACTGATTTGAACGAAATGAGGTGTCACGGTTTGGAAGAGATTATTATAGTCGGAGCAGGCCCTTGTGGATTGTCTGCAGCCTTGGAGCTGCAAAAGCTGGGCTATGCACCTTTGATCATCGAGAAATACAGTATTGCACACTCTATTTACTTATACCCGACCTACATGCATTTTTTCAGCACTCCGGATTTACTAGAAATAGGCGGCATTCCATTTACAACCCCCAACGAAAAGCCATCGCGCCTTGAAGCGCTTCATTATTATCGAAATGCTGCTTTACGCAGCAAGGTCCGAATTCAGTCGTACCATACTGTCCAGTCGATTACAAAGACAGATAACGGCTCATTTGAGCTGCAGCTGAGTGATCGATTTAATAACATTTCGATGATCAAGGCCCGTTATGTCATTGTGGCTACGGGATATTTTGATCATCCGAACATGCTGGGCATTCCTGGGGAGGAATCCGCCAAAGTCTCCCACTATTTTCATGAGGCCCACCCTTACAGCGGCACAAAGGTTGCAGTAATTGGTGGAAGTAACTCCGCTATCGATGCAGCCATGGATTTAATGCGTGCAGGTGCAGATGTCACGATTGTTTATCGGGGAGAAGGCTTCTCATCAAGCATTAAGCCTTGGGTTCTTCCCGTATTTGAAAGCATGATCAAGAAAGGGAGAATCAAAATGCTGTTCGGATCACAGATCATTCAAATCCATGACCAATCCATTCTAGTTCGGACTGGAGACAACGAGCAGCTCCTGGATAATGATTTTGTACTTGCTTTAACCGGGTTTCGCCCTGATCGAGGACTTCTCGCATCCGCTGGTGTACAGATGGATGAGACGTCCACAGCTCCTATACATAATCCAGAAACCATGGAAACCCCGATTCCCGGCTTGTTCATTGCAGGTGTCGCCGCTTCAGGAAGCGATGCCAACGAAGTGTTCATTGAATCAGGGCGACTGCATGGCGGTATGATTGCTCGCCGAATTGCCGAAAGCAACTTGTAGAGAACTCTTATCCGTTATTCTTACATAATTAATACCCATATTTTAAAGACTGAAATTTTAAAAAAGGATTTTTCTATGAAGACAAAAAGAGCAGTTTTCTGAGATTCACAGAAAACTGCTCTTTTTCTCATTTATTTGAATTTCAAATCAAGCACAATCCGTATTTGTGCTTGTTCTCTCTCCTACTCCACTCAGATTGGTGAATAATAGGCGGAGCGGCCGTGGTGTTCTGTAGAAGCGAACAACAACGATCAGAAGAACATTACGGCCGCGCAGCTGCACTTATTCACCAATCTTTCACCAAGCTCCCCCCTTAAAAGATCAGATTCTTTTCACGCTGCGTCAGCCTTCTCCCGGCAATGTCAACGACTAGCTTGCCTTCGGCCAGACCCCATATGCGCGAGCCAAATTTTTCGGCCATCTCGACCTGATGCAAACTGCAAAAAATGGTCACCTTATCCTTGGTACAAATGTCTTTCAAATCCTCCATTACACGCAAAGCGGCTTCCGGGTCCAATCCGGATATAGGTTCATCTGCATAGATAACTCTCGCTCCCCGAATCAAAGCCTTAGCAATCGCTACACGCTGCTTCTCCCCACCGCTCAGCTTTTCAACAGGATCATGTGCTTTTTCGAGTAAGCCGACCTTGTCCAAATAGTCCATCGCAGTCATATGATCATCGCCAGATGTGGTCCCCGAAAGAATGCGCCACCATGCTTTGTGAAAGAACAAGCCACTAAGTACATTTTTTAAAGCAGATTTACGTGGATTCAAATCAGGCTTTTCCTCCAGAAAGGCCCAATCCTTACGAAGCTTGAATTTCTCCAGCCCGTTCACTCCCGAAATATCTTTCCCTTGGTATATGTATTGACCTTCGTCCCAATTCAGCTTTAAGGATAAACAGCGAAACAGTGTGGTTTTGCCGCTTCCGCTGCCTCCAACTAAAGCAATAAGCTCACCCTCGTCCGCTTGAAAGCTTAGCTTGTCTAATATTTGGTGATTTGGTGGAAATGATTTAGATAAATTACGTACAATAATCATCCGATTCCTTCTCCCTTTCCTTGTGACCCGGCAATAATCTTTATTATATAACATCTTGCGTCAACAAAAAAACTTTAATTACTAAAAGGAGTTCCTATTCCTTGTTTTCATACATAAAAACTGCTTTTCAGCACAAAATAAGGCAAATCGGGATTAAGAAAGGATGAGTTATTATGAACGGCTCAGGCTATAGAATTGGATTATCCCTGCTGACAGCTGCAGCTCTGCTGGGAACGGGTGCATGTGGAGCTAATACTGGACAAATGGAGCAGCAAGGCCAATCAGGTCAATCCAAAGCGCAAAATCTGAGTGTTCAGTCATCCTCCACACCCCACCTACTGGCCGGAAAAGAGAACAAAGAACGCGTGAATACGCCATTAACATTGGCCGATTTGCACCATAAATATCGCAGTACTTTTTTGTTCAACGGGCCCAAAAGCTTGCGTCAGGCTGCACTTACCTTTGATGATGTCCCGGATACAACGTTTACCGCTCAAATATTGGATGTTCTCAAAAAATATGGAGTGAAAGCAACATTTTTTGTCGTTGGCAACCGTGCCGAAGCGCATCCCGAGATGATCCGGCGTATACAGAATGAAGGACACATCATTGGCAGTCACAGCTATACGCACCCGAATTTATCCAAAACGAGTGATGCTGACTTTCATGATGAAATACATCGTACAGAAGAGGTCCTTGCTGCCATTACTGGCGCCAAGCCAAAGCTTTTTCGTCCGCCGTATGGCAATGTCACCGAATCGCAAATATTATGGCTAGCCAGTCAACAGTACCATATTATTAACTGGAATGTAGATTCACTGGATTGGAAGGGACTCAGCGCCGATCAGGTGGCAGATAATGTGTTGGGTCATGTTGTACCAGGAGCAGTGATTCTGCAGCACGGAGCCGGCGGTGAAGGCGAGAATTTGGCAGGCACAGTACAAGCGCTTCCAAGGATCATCGAAAAGCTCCAGGAAGCCCATATCGAGCTGGTCACGATTCCACAGTTGTTTCAAATTAATGACAGTGTCAAGGTGGATAGCCCCATGCACGAGTAAACTCATCTCCCTGAAACTTGAAAGAGAGAAGCCTGTTTGTGGCCTCTCTCCCCTTCTGCAGCTTACTTTATTTGTCCTCCAATGGGTAAAAAATGACATCCACAGGAAACGCAGAACCCGCTGCGGGTGTGAATTCGATATCGAGCGACGGCTCCGTTCCGTCTGTGCGTGCCAATATGGTATAACCTTGGTAATCCATCATAATGCCGGATGGCGGCGCTTGAACGATACTTCCGTTAATCTCGAAGGGACCTCTAAATACGCCTCCCCGCGGCAGAAGCAGCAGAGCCATTTTCGGTGGATGATCCATATGAATTTTATAAACAACACCATAGTTGCCCAAATTCAGCGAATGCTCCTTCACGTAGGCATCGACCCCTGTCACGAATTGATCGGACGTACCGTCTCCAATTGCAAGTGAGGATGGTTTCTTTAATCCGGTAAGATCGACGTTCCAGGACACATCCGAGCCATCGAACGTTCCCCTCACATTCCCTGTATAATCCAGCTGCTTGTACATACCGACAGATTCAATACCGGCACCTGCGTCCATGGCGACGAAGGAGAAATAGACTTCTCCACTTGTTTCAACATCATACATCACGTTCATCCCTTGGTCGGGATAAAATTCCGGCATTTTTTTGTAATACATCGTTTGATAAGGTGCAACCGTAATCGATTCTGGCGTGCTGTCGCTTTGCAAAAATTCGATTGAGGCCTCGTTTCCAATGAGATTCGCATATATCGAGGGATGTACCTCGCCATGACGCGTAGTCTTGATCGTTACTGGCTTATCGGGACTTGGATTACGAACAATGATTGCGAACTGCACCTTTTCCTTCATGCCATTCACATGATCCGCATACAGCCTTGCTTTTCCATTCACTTTTTCCTGATATAAAAATCCTTTTTCAGTAAAGGTTTCCGGGCTATCACTTACGATCAAAGGCCGGTCCTTTTCAAGCGTTGCGATGTTAGGAAGCTGTGGAATTCCTCGTAAGTAAGCACGAAGCGTTGCTTCCTCTTCCTTCACATACGTTCCCACTGGCTCGTGGTACACCTTATATTCAAATTCATCCAGATACGGCTCGTCCACAATTTCTACGTTGTAGGAGAAGGGTTCACTGACGGTACCTTTACTATCCGTAACGGAGAGCGAAACCTTGAACAAACCCGGTTGAAAAATCGCTTCGGCTTTTCCTGTCCACTCAACGTTTTTAATGGTATCCCCATCTGGATCATAGCTCGTATTCGAATAAATAATCGGCTCACCCAAACGATACGATTTCTTATTTACGGAAAATCTGGCTACCGGCTTCGTATTCGGCATCGTATCATTGAACAAGCTGCCAGCCTCAGCCCGTTTAATATACAACAGCTCCACTCGCTGCAGTTGTTCATTAACTGTCGCTTTGAATCCGATAAAACGATTTAACCAGCTCAATTCGACATACAACCGATCATTCAACTGGAAAGCAGCCTGCTCAAAATTCTCCATCTTACCATTAACACGCAACTGCTTGGCAGCAAGCTGAAGCTGAATAAATGCTGCAGGCGTCGTCACCTGAACACTTCCGGTAGTAGCATCCCACTCTACTGGAACACCAAGCAATGACGGAAGACTCGCTGCAGGCAGATAAGTACGGTTGTTAATTTGAACAACGGGTGCCTCCAAGGCAAGCATGGTACCATTGAGGAAAGCTTCACTCTTGCCATAATACAGCAGCAGCGATCTACTTTCAGGCACAGGCGCGTCGGCTGCAGAAGCATAGGGAGTCATAGAATTCGGTAACAAACAGCTGATGAATAGGATCAATGTGCCCATCGCGGCGAACCACTTTTTATATAGAGATGATATCACTTGACGAACTCCTTTATGATGGAATACTACTGCTTATCGGGCAGTGGATAAACAATGAAATCTACGGGCAGCTGGTTGCTTTCCGAGGCCATTAGCTCGATCTCAATTTTCTTTTCAGAAACTGATGTGCGATGAAGCAGCAAGGCTTCATTTGAGGTTAATCCACCTGCAGGTATCGAAATGACATTGCCGTTGACCCGAACTGAACCTTCAAAAAAGCCACCACGTGGATATAATGCGACTGCTGTCTTACCGTTAAATTCCAGACCAATCCGATAACGGACTCCGGCATTGCTTCCATAGGTAACTGCTTGCACAGAGTCGGATCCCATTTCCTTGGTGACTCCATTGAGCAGCGGTTCAATAGAACCATCACCAATACTGAATGAAACCGGCTCCTTTAGAGATCTTGTATCTAACTGAAAGCTCACCTCGGAAGCCGGAGATACGGTATGCCGTAAATCTTTGGATTGCACGGTTCGATAAGCTCCAAGCTGATATGGTTGTTCACCAGGCGAAATCATTACATAAGATACCTCGACTGCTCCATCTGTTTGAATATCATAAAGTCCTTGAAAGCCCTGTCCAGAGCTTAACTCCTGACTTACCTTATACAAAACCGCAGTACCGGGATTTACTGTCATACTGCCCGACTCCGAATGATTCGTGAGAAAGCTTTCAACTGTTTTACTTCCGAGAATAGGTGTGTAAATGGAAGCCTGCGACTCAGCAACCGCTGTTGTGCTGACAGTAACAGAGCGTGTATCACTTTGATTACGTATCATAATGGCAAGCTGTGCAGCGCTGCTCATCCCATTGATATATTGGGTGTACAAACGGGCACGACCATTCATATTTTCCCTGAATAAAAATCCCTTCTCGACAATAGGTTTTGAACTACTCCCAAGAAGCAAACGACGTTCTTCCGATGGTCTGGGCAGCACGGACATTATTGGATTCTCCAAAGACTGTCTCACGGTAATGGATGCTACGGATTCTTTGGATAACAAACTGCCTATCGGTTTAAAATAAAACGGATACGCCTGATCACTAATGTAAGGAACGTCGAGAACCGTTATTGTCTGCGAGAACGGCTCGCTTTCATTTCCTTTACCATCCTTAACCTGAAGCGTTACCGTATAAGTGCCCGGCTTAAAAAAGACTTCCTGTTTCCCAATCCAGTTATACCCAGGCAGCCCTTCCGAATCCGGGTCATAGCTTAAGTCCGTGTAGGTCACAGGCTCACCTAATCGATAGGAAGCTTTCCCTAATGCGAATTTGGCAATAGGTTTCGAATTTGGCTGGGTATCGTCATTATGAAGCGTTGATTCTTTGTAAGCGGAAGCGGGCTCCCCAAGACTGCTCAGCTCTACACTTTGGGATGCAGAATCATAGCGATACGTCATATTCGTATAAGGGGCAAGCCAGGTCAGCTTTACAAGCAGCCGCCCATTACGGATCTCGGCGACAGAATCGAACGGAATCGGTTTGCCATTAATCTGTATCTGATTCAGTGACGGATTGAATTGTATAAATGCCTTTGAAGTCAGCATTTGTGCGGTCTGCGTGTCATGGTCCCAAAAAAGCTGAATTTTAAGTGCGTCTGCAACCCATTTGGCGGGTAAATAAAATTGTCCGTTAATTATTGCGGGTGGTTCATCCAGTTTAATCTTTTGAGTATTTACGATAGCTTCGGAATTTCCAGCAAACAGCTGAAGTTGGATCGAGGAAACGGAAACAGCAAGAACCGAGGGAACGTTCATCATTCCAACTGCAAGGGCAGTACTCATTAATAATGTTGCTTTTGCGGCAGCAACCATTCGAAACATGTGCGGTAACTCCTTTTTTGTGAATATTTGTTTTCGAACCATGATCTCCTATGCATAGTACCATGTTCGAATCGTAACCGTCCAGTTGAAACGGCAAAAAACGCTGTGTTAAAATCGTGAACAACCCTATTGAAACCGTTTTCTTCCAAATCATGCCTTATTCATTTTTCATTCAATTAGGGTCAAGAATTGAGGAGAATTTTCCGATTTTTCCCTCGAAAATAAATGACTTTTATTTGCAGAAGCCCTTGCTTAACATTACACGTTATGTTATATTTAAATCAAGCAATATCAAGCTTTTCTTACAAATCCGGCACTCTAACTGTCGCTATGAATTTATATGTTTAGGCACAATCCAGCATCATAAATCAGCTTGTGAGGAGCGATGAACAATGACTTACGGACAACAAAATAATGGACAAGAACAGACGATTTCGGTAGAGCTTACTTTAAATGAAGCACTTGCTTTGACAGGTGTTCGCTTTCGTGAAAACCATCAGTTTGAAATTGAGGGTATGCACAAAATTAAAAAGTCTTTAGAAAATCGATTAATCACGGAACCGAATCGTAAAGAAGTCCAATAAAACGCTACTTTATCTCATCCAAGACCTCCTGAGCTCAGCATATTGAGCCATGGAGGTCTTTTTGGTTATAATGAACCTAAGTGAATGACAAAGGGGCGACGACGGATGAAAATAACGATTAATACGACGATTGATTCTCATAAAGAGCCACTCATTCAAGTCGCTCGATTTATTGGAGAGCATCCCGAGCTTGGACACGAAGAATGGCTGGCTTCAGCCCGACTGATCGATGAGCTTAGGAATTACGGCTTTGATATACAAAATCCTGTACTCGATTTACCTACAGCCTTCATTGCTACGTATCATTCTGGTATTCCCGGTCCTACTGTCGCTTTCTTGTGCGAGTATGATGCACTACCAGAGCTTGGACATGCATGCGGTCATCATCTGATCTCCACGATGGGACTCGCAGCCGCAATTGGTCTTAAATCAGTTCTTGATACAGTCGGTGGAACCATTCGTGTATATGGAACGCCTGCGGAGGAAACGAAGGGTGCCAAGGTGCCCATGTCTGCGGCCGGTTTGTTTGATGACGTTGATTTTGCGTTGATGGCCCACCCTTTTTATACGTATGAAAAATCAGGACATTCCCTTGCGATGGACGCGCTGCAATTTGAATATGTAGGCAAACCGGCGCATGCTGCAGCAAGTCCGCATGAGGGAATTAATGCACTCGATGCCGTGCTGCTGCTCTTCCAATCGATCAATGCTTTAAGACAGCAAATGCAAAGTCATGCCCGTGTTCATGGCATCATCAGCGATGGCGGGAAAGCACCAAATATCATACCGGAGACAACCGCTGCGCAATTTTATATCCGAAGCGACAATCGCCCTTATACCGATGCATTGGTAGAAAAAATCAAACGCTGTGCAGAAGGTGCAGCCTTGCAAACCGGATGTACGTTAAAGATGACCAATTATGAGTACTCCTATGATGAAATGATTTCAAACGAGGTTTTGTCCGATTTGTTTACAGCTAATTTAGTGGATTTGGGGATCAATGAGGCGGATATTCGCAACGGCAAAGATCATGGTTCAATTGATTTAGGGAACGTATCCCGGCACTGTCCCGCTATTCATCCCTTCATCCAGGTAACCCGTGGCGGAGAACTTCTACATACGGAGGAATTTCGTGATCAAGCGATGACGCCTCAAGCGTTCGAAGGCATGCTGCTTGGCGCTAAGGCGCTTGCCAACACAGCTTATGATGTTATGATCGATCCTGCAGTGCTTCAGCGTGTACGGAACGAATTTCGCGAACATGTGCAAGCAGTCAATTCCTGATTCCAGTCTTC
Source organism: Paenibacillus baimaensis (assembly GCF_025567575.1). Taxonomy (NCBI): domain Bacteria; kingdom Bacillati; phylum Bacillota; class Bacilli; order Caryophanales; family Paenibacillaceae; genus Paenibacillus; species Paenibacillus baimaensis. The sequence goes on from NZ_JAOQIO010000124.1 coordinate 248,122, forward strand.
ATTTTCTTGGAATTGTTGAACATACTCTCCGACCACGCAATTAAACAGGCCAAGAGCAAGTTTCTGTTCATACTTGACGACTCCCTCACACCGGCGTATACTTCCTTTCATAATGTATCGACGATGATGAAGGGTAAGTAGCCGTTGGAGGCGGGTTTCAGAGAGATGGTGTTTGGTGCGAACCATCCCCGGCCGACGTGTGAATGGACTTCGGAGTTGCTTGGCCGAACGTATTTGTTTGTAGGCAAAGCCGGGATTCCCTCTCCGTTACCATGAGGGCTGTATCGATAGTGCTCTTGATGAGCCTGTCCGTACTTGAGAGTGCATCTTCATACCGGAGATGAATAAAGGTGGTACCACGATAACTTCGTCCTTTGCGATGAGGTTTTTTTGCGTTTCATAAAAGGGGGTGATGGCCATGGAGGATGGCTGGTGTTGGCGTATCTCAGATTGGAAGGATGCATCCATAAGTTTGCTCGCAGCCCCATTCATGCTTGCGGAGCCAGCTTTGCTTCGCAAAGCTCAGTTGATGCTTACGAAGCTAGCTTTGCTTCGCAAAGCTTTTAGGAGGAATTTCAATGCAAGAAAGAATTTTAACAGGAGATCGTATTACCGGCAAGCTGCACCTTGGTCATTACGTCGGGAGTTTGAAAAATCGAGTCGAATTGCAAAACAGCTATGAGTGCTTTGTCCTGTTGGCCGATGTTCAGGCACTGACAACGCACTTCGATCATCCTGCTATTGTGTGCGATAATCTGCGTCATGTAGCCATGGACTATTTGGCAGCTGGTATAGATCCCAACCGTTCTACCTTATTTATTCAGTCCATGATCCCGGAAATTGCCGAGTTGACTGTATATTTTTCGATGTTCGTCACGGTTAACTCTCTACGTCATAATCCGACGATTAAGACAGAAGCTGCTGAGCGGGGTTATAAGCAGTTGAATTATGGCTTTCTTGGCTATCCCGTCAGTCAGGCAGCAGACATAGCCATCTGCCGTGCAACGCTCATCCCTGTTGGCGAGGATCAGGTCCCCCACATCGAACAAACGAGAAAAATCATACGCCGTTTTCATGACCTCTATCGACCGGTATTTCCCGAGCCTCAAGCTTTGGTCGGCGATATTCCGCGCTTAACCGGCCTTGATGGAGGTCGTAAAATGGGTAAAAGCTCTGGCAATGCCATCTCCCTGGATTCGAGCCCACAGCAGGTCAAAGAGCTCATACAGAAAGCTGTTACCGATCCAGAGCGGATTCATAAGAATGACCCGGGCCATCCTGATATATGCCCGATCTATAGCTACCATCAAGCCTTTAATGCTCCACAGGCAGATGATATCTACAAGAATTGCACCCAAGGGACCATCGGCTGCTTCGAATGCAAGACAAAGCTTGCAGCCAAGATTAATGAGCTGTTGGAACCGATGAACGAGCGGCGCGAAGCCATCAGCAATTACCCTAAGCAAATCGACGAAATTTTGATAAGCGGTACCGAGCGTGCAAGAGCCTTGGCTCGTGAAACGATGCAGGAAGTACGCGAAGCTATGGGAATCGCCTATTTCGCACAGCCCCGCTGAAAACCAATCATTTAAACATTATAAAAAGCGGTCATCATTTAGATGGCCGCTTACCTTCTGATCATCCATAATGTGACGTCCACAATCCCGCATGAACGAAGTTAGCTGTACATAAAAATCGGCTTGGGCAGATGTATAAAATCATACAACTGCTTCGTTAAGCCTCCCTTGCCGAATCGAAGGATACTGCTCTGGTCCTTCCCATGCTTTTGTTGAATATCCTTAAGGAAATTAATGGTTTGACTGCGTCTTGATGTAATCTCACGATAACCCGTGCTGTAAAGCCATTGATCAATCGTATTATAAATACCACGATTAAGCCCAAAGGTTTGAAAGCAATAATTGACAAACTGAATGTCTGGCAAATGAAGGGCATCTGCCTCGCTTACTTCCAATTCCGAGTGGTCTTGGACTATCACATCATTCATAGTCATTCACCTCCTAATCTAATAAATAGAGACTTCACCCTGCAATAAATGCAGCTTGAAGCCTCCCGATGTCAGGTAGACAAGACTGATATTTCGTTTATAGGTTGTCGTTCCATAAATGGATCTGATAAGACCGTCTACTTAAGATACAGGTAGTTCATTAACCGATTCAATTGCATTCGCATCCGTTCTTTCTTTACGCCATACCGTTTCGGTAATGAACGATTGCACCACACCCTGTAATCTCTCTTCAATTTCCTGAACAAAAGTAAAGCTGTTGTCCTCGGCGCGAATAACCTGAGAATCTAATATAAATGCACCTGACAAAATATGATGCGCACCCAATGCAGACAACACAGGCTTGAACGCATGATCAATGGCAAGCAGATGAGCTATCGTACCGCCAATAGCCAACGGAAGTACCACCTTTCCATCCAGACCTTTTTGCGGTATGAGGTCGAGGAAGCTTTTTAATACTCCTGTGTAAGACGCTTTATATATGGGAGAAGCAACGACGATTGCATCGGCTTCGGCAACAATCCGATTGGCATTCGTGATCGCTGGACTGTCAAATCGTGTATAAAATAAATCTTCAGGCGGCAGGTCACGTACATTTACCCATTGCACCTCCAGCCCTTTCTCAAGAATAGCGTTACTCACAAACTGCAGAACTCCATCTAAACGCGAAGTTGCTGAAGGACTACCAGATATTATTGCAATACGTGCCATTGAGTTCACTCCTTTTATATGAATCGTTATCCATAATTCCGATCAGCTATTTTTGCGAATCTGCTGTCTGTTCACTCCGCTATGCTCGCGATCACGAGCTCCGGCTTCAGCTTCAAAGCGTTTGCGCTCGGTTCTTTCTATCTGTACTATTCTACCATCATGAATCACGATTTGCACAGTCCCATATTCCAAACCATTCACGGAATTAAGTATCCTTTGTGTCCATATGTCATCAACTTCCAACGGTTTTGCCATATCATAACCTCCACTCATATTAATAACATGTGCATAGTCGGAATTGAAGCGTAACTATTAAATAGTCCAATCATGCCAATCACTTTTTTGTTTTTCTATTGAAGTTAACCAGTTTTGGGTTGTCGATAGAAGCTGGGTATAGGACTGATGCGATGAATACGTATGATCTGCTTGAAAAATCACTTCTTTATCGCATTGTCCTTGAGATCTCATCCAGAACAGCTTTTGGTACAAGAAGCAATAATCAACCGGAATCACATCATCATTCGTACCATGAACCAGCAATACATCCCCATTAAATTTCCTGGATTGTTCAAACGGCTGATGTTTCGATAACGATTCAAAAAATTGCGGCTCAAACGAATAACCCAAATAATCAGCAGCACCAAATTGCACCGCATCCTCATACACTTTTTTACCTGTAATTTTGATAATATCATTAAAAGGATAGGCTACTGCGGACCATAGTACGAGTGACTTGATTCTCTTGTCTCTCGCTGCGGTTAATACCGAAATTGCACCGCCCAAGCTATGTCCAAGCAAAATGACACGTGTCGGATCAACGCACCCGATTTGCATTGCATAGTCTATTACATGTCGGGTTTGTGCAATCATAGCGTCCACATCACTTGATCCATAATTACCTGTGCTTTCACCGCATCCTGCATAATCGAAGCGAAGTACCATAAATCCTTGTTTGCTGAATTCTCTGGCAGCCTTTAGAAATAATCGATCCACACCAATTCGATTGCCTACGAAACCGTGTGCGATAATGATAATCGGGTTCTTATCTCCAGTAGATGGGGGATAGTGCAGCGTAGCCGCTAATTCCACTTGGTCACTGCTTATTGTAATATGATGCTCCATGGCTGCTCTTCCTTTCTGTGTTAAGCCCCAGATGTTTGGTAAACGAAGCTTGTGCAGGTTTCCTACTAGTATTCCACGTACTGCTCATTTACCAAACGTCCAAGCCCGATTTATTTTAGATATGAACCGGCATCGGATCCGTTTTGAGTGCATTTTCTACTGTCAGATGCTCTTGCTCATGAAATAAATAAACGCGATGTATCAACACAAGCACAGAATCGGATGGCTTTAGCGTTTCCAGCTCCAGGGAGCGATAAGCAAACAGGATTTGTCCGTTAACCTCTACTTCAACTTGCCAATTCGTTCCGCGGAAATAAATATTGTTAACGATTCCGGTTTCTGCTGCGGATGGAATTGAAATTTCACCTAAAAAGCCAATTTCCACAAATTCCGGCCGAATCGTAGCTTTTGTCTCGCTGACTGCCACGTTATTGAAGCCTTTAAAGCGATGAATATCACTTACCTGATTCGATTCACCGATGAAGCCGGCGACAAATGGCGTTTGTGGATGCTGATAAATCTCTATCGGAGACCCCTTCTGCTCCAATCTGCCTTGGTTAATAATCATAATCTGATCGGCAACCTCAACGGCTTCTTCCTGGTCATGTGTGACAAAAATCGTCGTAATACCTAACCGATTAATCATGCTTTTCAACCATGTCCTCAATTCTTTACGAACCTTGGCATCAATGGCGGCAAAAGGCTCATCCAGCAGCAGCAATTGCGGCTCTGGTGCAATCGCTCTGGCAAAAGCTACCCGTTGACGCTGACCTCCGGATAGTTGATGAGGCAGACGTTTTTCAAGACCCTTCAGGCCTGTAAGCTCAACCAGCTCCGTGACGCGCTCCTTGATCTGCTGCTTACTGCGTTTTTGTACCGTTAAACCAAAAGCGATATTATCATATACACTCATATGCCGGAACAAAGCATAGTTTTGAAATACAAGGCCGATCCCGCGCTGCTGCGGCGGAATATCGTTGACTTTTTTGCCATGAAAGAGGATTTCTCCCGAATCCGGATCTTCGAGTCCAGCTAACATTCGAAGAACAGTAGTTTTGCCACCGCCACTGGGTCCCAGCAAACCAATCAGCTTGCCTTTTTCGATTTCAAAACTGACATCCTTGGTGGCCTGAAAGCTGCCAAAGCTTTTCATCAAGTGTTTGGCTACAATATGCATGCTCCCCTACTCCCCTTCTATCTGCTGTGTCCCATTAAATTTCCATTCGATGATGCTTTTAACCGCAAGGGTCACTACCGCCAATAACAGCAGCAAAGAGGCCATCGCAAAAGCTCCTGCGGAATTGTATTCGTTGTAGAGAATCTGGATATGCAGCGGCATCGTATTCGTAGATCCCCGGATATGACCGGACACGACGGAAACCGCACCAAATTCGCCCATCGCCCTCGCATTACACAAAATAATTCCGTACAGCAGTCCCCATTTGATGTTGGGCAGTGTTACCTTCCAAAAAATGCGCCAGCCCTTGGCTCCAAGTGTTACCGCCGCTTCTTCCTCTTGTACTCCCTGAGCCTGCATGATCGGAAGCAGCTCGCGGGCGATAAAAGGAAAAGTCACAAACACGGTAGCGAGAACTATACCCGGTAGCGCAAAAAGAATCTTAATGTCATGATCATCCAGCCACGGGCCAAACCAGCCTTTTGCACCAAATAATAATACAAATATTAGTCCCGATATAACTGGAGATACGGCAAAAGGCAGATCAATCAAAGTAATAAGCAGGTTTTTACCTTTAAAATTAAATTTGGTGATTGCCCATGCTGCTGACAAACCAAACAGCAAATTTAGAGGCACCGCAACTGCAGCAGTCATTAAAGTTAAACGAATTGCTGAAGCCGCATCCGGATCCGTAAGTGCCTTGAAATACACTTCAGCACCTTTACGAAACGCTTCAACGAATACTGAAATTAACGGCAGTACGAGTAAAAGTCCCAAAAACAGCAAAGCGATACTAATTAAAACCCACTTTACGACCGCCGGTTCAGTAATATGTCTGGGTCTGTCCAGAGTAACCGAACCTGCTTTTGCGGTTGCCACATATCCGGCCATGGTGTTTCCTCCTGCTTCTAAGTTACATTAAAGCGGTTAGCCCGCCATTGGATGAAGTTAATGACCAGCAACAAAAAGAACGATATCACCAGCATAACGAGGGCAATGGCTGTAGCACCTGCATAATCATATTGCTCGAGCTTGGTCATGATCAGAAGTGGAGCAATCTCGGTCTTCATCGGCATATTGCCCGAGATAAATACTACGGAGCCATATTCACCGACAGCACGAGCAAAGGCCAATGTAAATCCGGTAAGTGCGGCTGGCAGAAGCTCCGGAAAAATTACCTTGGTAAAAGTTTTCCATCGATGAGCGCCCAGGCTGACCGCAGCTTCCTCGGTTTCCTTTTGCAATTCTTCAATTACTGGCTGCAGGGTTCGAACCACAAACGGGATACCGATAAATGTCAAAGCGATCATAATACCTATCGGTGTATAAGCCACCTTGAATCCGAGCGGTTCCAGAATACTGCCGATCCAGCCGTTTTTCGAATATATCGTCGTCAGGGCTATCCCCGCTACTGCTGTTGGCAGTGCAAACGGTAGGTCCACCAGTGCATCGACAAAGCGTTTACCCGGAAAAGAGTATCTGACCAGCACCCAAGCAACGATAAATCCAAAAATCGTATTGATAACTGCGGCCCCGAAAGCAGTCCCAAAGCTGATTTTGTAGGAAGCAACCACTCTGGCATCACTAATGGTTTGCCAAAACTGCATCCAGGTCAGACCCGAGGTTTTGATAAAAATCGCTGACAAAGGGAATAAAACAATCAGGCTTAAATAGAGCACGGTGAATCCCATTGATAACCCGAATCCGGGCAATACACTTCGTTCTTTCCATTTACTTGCCATGGATTCCTCTCCTCTGACTTAAGAGTTTCCCTTGGGAAACTCCACATCGTAAGCATCAGCTTTGTTTTCCTTGGAAAACTCTCTTCGTAAGCATCTCGTAATCGTCTTGAACTTATGGTTTGTAGATTTGGTCAAATGTGCCTTTATCTGCGAAGTGTGTTGCCTGGGTCTTGGTCCAGCCGCCAAATGGCTCATCATCGATTGTGAACAGCTTTACCTTCGTAAACTGGTTTTCATATTTCTTGGCTACGGACTCCAAACGAGGACGGTAGTAGTTTTTAGCTGCAATATTTTGGCCTTCTTCAGTGTACAGGTATTCCAGATACGCTTGCGACACTTCACGAGTACCTCTTTTGTCGACAACTTTATCTACAACCGCTACTGGTGGTTCTGCCAATACACTTAGCGATGGTGTAATAATTTCATATTTGTCTTTACCAAATTCATTGATGGAAAGGTACGCTTCATTCTCCCATGCCAGCAATACATCACCAATACCACGTTGTACAAACGTATTTGTGGCATCACGAGCACCTGAATCCAGTACCGGCACATTTTTGAAAAGAGCTTGAACAAAGTCCTTCGTTTTGGCTTCATCTTTATTAAACTTTTGGTAAGCATAGCCCCAGGCTGCTATATAGTTCCAGCGTGCGCCTCCGGACGTTTTGGGGTTAGGAGTAATGACTTCAACACCTGGCTTGATGAGATCATCCCAATCCTTGATCCCTTTCGGATTTCCCTTTTTCACAAGGAAAACAATGGTTGAGGTATATGGTGTGCTGTTTTGCTGCAGCTTTTTTTGCCAATCCTTTTGAATCAAGCCCGCTCCTTGAATTTCATCAATATCATAAGCGAGCGCCAATGTGACAACATCAGCAGCCAAGCCATCGATAACGGAACGTCCTTGCTTGCCTGAACCTCCGTGTGAAGCTTTTACGGTTACTTTTTGGCCAGTTTTCTTTTCCCAGTAAGCGGAAAATGCTTTATTATATTCTGCGTAAAGTTCACGAGTCGGATCATAGGAGACGTTTAAAATTTCAACGGGTGGTTTGGGTGTTGGCGCCGGTGTCACTGCAGCCGATTTGTTGTCACCTGCTGGTGCTGGAGCTGCCGGTGTGGTTGGAGCTGCTGCTCCGCAAGCTGTCAATCCCAATAAAGATAGCGAAATGGCGCTGATTAACGTAAGCTTACCCCAATGTCTGTTCATAATTAATCTCTCCCCTAAGTATCAATATATCTTATAAATAATCTAGACAGGATAGTAAAACCAGCCGCTATGTAGAATTTTTATTATGATATGCGCCGGTTAGCTTCGAAATTATGACTATATAGCTCCGGTTGTCCGGTAGACGATATATAATTCCGATGTGTTTACTCTGTTTTATATTCAGTATATTAGCATCGCCAGAGATTGGTGTCAATGCGTTTTTGGAAATTTCTTTAAGATCGCAGCACCTCTTTTGCACAAATAAAAACCGCTTCTCTGCTGTATATGCACGGCAAGAGAAACGGTTTCTTATGGATAATCGTTGTCGATTCAATATGATGACTCAGGATATCTCAACATATCTCAACTCTCAGTAGTTGCAATATTTTCCAACGCTGCCAAATCAGCTGCCAGCTTTGTTTTGGAAAAATGCTCGCCAATGAATACAGCTACGCTTGGAACCTCTTCCTTCGGAGTAATTTTGACAAAATCCATCTCACGATATGCATATTGAAACAAAAACAGGCTTGATGTATCGGAGAAGCGTAAAATGCCTTTGGCCCGATAAATCTCAGCCGGCAGCTTGCTTACCAGGTTTTCGAATTGTTCACTATCGATGGATTGTTGAAAATAATGCGTATATACCATAACATGATCGTGAGAATGATGATGCGCATGCTCCTCATGTTCATGAACCTGCTCGTCAATATGTGTATGTGCAGTATGGCTGCAGCTCTCATCGTGATGATTATGGTCATGGGAGGGATCGCTGCACGAAGTATGATTGTCATGCTCGATAGGTGCTGGAGTCGCGGCTGTCATCTTCTCGTCAGTGCCATCCAAACGATCAAACATCCCCAAATCAACCTGACAGCGGATCGTTGCCGTCATGGGAGCGGTCGGATTCCATTCACGAATAGCCTGCTCCAGCGTGAGGAGGTCGGCTGAGCTGATTAAATCCGTTTTATTCAAAATAAGCTCGGAAGCGCAGCGAATCTGATCCTGCATCAGCTTGTAGGTTTTGCCATGCCCTTTGCTGTGCCGCTCAAGAAGCTGCGCTGCGTCAACTACCGTAATGAGCGATTTCAGCTCCATCTCTGTCAACAACGAAGCATCCGTAACTCCATCCAGGATTTCAATAGGATTAGCCGCGCCAGTACATTCAACGAAAATAACATCGGGTGTATGATCCCTGATCAACTCTCTCAGCTCCATACCGAGATCTCCACGTATCGTGCAGCAGATACATCCGCTAAGCATTTCTGTCATTGGCACCTCGTCATCCACGAGCATACCGTCCAAATTCACATCCCCCAGCTCATTCATCAACACAGCCGGTTTCTTCCCGCTCAGCCTGTAATAGTCCAAAGCTTGCGTTAATAATGTTGTTTTCCCGCTACCCAAAAAACCGGAAAGTATATGTACAGGTACTGTTTTTATCATGATTAGTCTCCTTAGAGTTTTCGTAGAAAACTTTACTTCGTAAGCATCCGCTTTGTTTTCGTAGAAAATTGGCTTCGTAAGCATTTGCAGCTGTTTTCGTAGGCAATATGATAGAATTGTAGCTTCCTTTGTTGCAAAAGTCAATTATTTGTAATTATTACTATTATATTTAACTTAAATTTTATCTTTACTATTTTTTCTATTTACATTCGAGTTAAGCTGTGATACTTTAATTTCTACGGATATAGAAATAACAATCAAAAAAAGGGTGCGATCACAATGATGGAAGAACATGCAGACCTACGGCAAGCCGTTAAAGTATACAAAGCGCTTGGAGAGCCAACCCGACTCAAAATCGCTATGATGCTTACTGATGAAAAGAATCTGTGCTGCTCCGATATTGGAAGCAAGCTGGAATCTGTCGCTGGCTCCACGCTGTCTCATCACCTGAAGCAATTAACGGAATGCGGCTTATTGGACCTTCGCAAGGACGGAACCTATATCTTCTATAGTGTGAATCGCGAAATGGCACACAAGTATGCCCCTTATTTGCTTGTGTAATTTTTTTGCTTGTTATTTCTATATATCTAGAAATATAAAATTATTGTAAACGTGAGAGGAGCCGTTTGTTCATGTCAAATACATGGAAAATTTATATGCTGGCTATTGTCAGTTTTTTGGTTGGAACATCGGAGTTTATTATTGCGGGCATTCTGGATAAGGTAGCTTCCGACAGTGGAGTGTCAGTAGCTGCAGCAGGCCAGCTTATCACCGTATTTTCTCTGGCGTATGCGTTCGGTACACCTTTTCTGATGGCCGTCACAGCCCGTGTCGAGCGGCGTAAGCTGCTGCTATATTCACTGGCGGTATTCGTTATTGGCAATGGAATCGCCGTCGCCATACCCGGATTTGATTTTCTGATTGGATCACGTATTATTTTGGCGCTGAGCACAGGGGTATTTGTCGTTACCGCATTGACTGTGGCAGCCAAGTTGGCACCTCCTGAGAAACAGGGCAGCGCAATAGCCACGCTCGTTATGGGTTTTAGCACCTCGCTGATTATTGGTGTTCCGTTAGGCAGAGTTGTCGCATCGGTCTATAATTGGAAAATGATCTTTGGGGGGATTGGTGTACTCGGTTTGTTAGCCATACTCATTATTGCTTATGTAATTCCACGAACAGATGGCGAGGCGCCTGTACCTCTGCGCAAACAACTGGCACTGCTTAAAGAGCCACGAATTGCCGTCGCGTTGTCCATTACGTTCTTCTGGATTTCCGGCTACGCCATTGCCTATACGTATATTTCCCCATTTTTGCTTACGGTAACAGGAATGAGCGAGCAAGGTGTAAGCGCAGGATTGTTCGCATTTGGGATCGCAAGCCTGATCGGTTCCAAATTCGGTGGCTTCAGTACAGATAAGTGGGGCGTTCCTCGTACATTGATCAGCGGGATGACACTTCATACCGTGGCACTTATCCTATTGTCATTAGCCGCTCATTCCCCTGCTATTGTCTTCCCTCTGCTCATGTTATGGTCGTTCGCAGCATGGTCCTCCGGTCCTACGCAGCAGTACCATTTGATCAGTCTTGCTCCGGAAGCATCAGGTATTATGCTAAGCTTGAACAGCTCGGTGCTTCAGCTCGCAATGGCAGCAGGAGCGGGAATCGGTGGCATCATCGTGGAAAAGGCATCACTTTCGTCGATTAGCTGGATCGGAGCCGCGGGTGTTGCTGTAGCTGCCGGTACTGCTGTTGCCTCTCTCGGGCTTTCCCGTTCACACTCAAGACGGAAAGCTCTGCAGCAAAGTCTGCTTAAAGCAGAAGCTCAAAAGCTCGCTTAAACACTTTGCCCCTTATAACCTTATGCGTTAGTATAGAAGCAGGCATATCCATTCGGCTCATCGAATAAGCTTGGTACGAATATCACAACCCGGCACAGTCCGGCAAGCAGAATGAATGGAATAACTCCTTATATATAGTCAATCAAAGGGGCAATTATGATGCACAAATGGGAAGGTCGTTCCATCCAAATTGATCCGGTTTTCCCTTACTATACAGGCCGTTCCGAACAAAGTATTGTCGATGAGCTCGAGTTCGCTGGTTATCGGTCGGTCCATTATTTTGTAACGGATGAAAATAAGGTGAACGGCAGGCTGGTTGAGCTGCTTCGGGCACGGGGTATCATGGTTTGGGCTACGCTGCTTGGTAATGGAACCTATATTACGGATCATTTGCCGAAGGATTGGCCCGATTGGCAGATGACACTGCTTAGGCCGGTGAATGATGGATATTTTCGCCTCTCTCCCCACAGCTACCGTTATGTAGAGTGGAAAAAGCAGACGATGGCCGCTTTGGTCAAGGCTCATCAGTTTGATGGATTGGAAATAGCGGAGCCTTATTTCCCTGAGTGGAACGGGATTGCAAGCGGGGTGTATGGCGATGTCGGACCTTATGCCAGAGCTGCGTTCAAGCAGCAATATGGCAGTGAAATTCCCGATTTTAAACAAAAAAGCTCACCCTTGTACTACAAAAGAAACACCTCTCTCTACAGGGACTGGATCGAATTTCGCGTAGCGACTGTCAATCGTTTTTTGCATGAATTAATTAACGGTCGAGGGGGCGTTCGCGAGGCTCGACCAGAAATCCAAATCGCGACCTGGTCGCTTGGTGTCAATGCCGGGGCTGACTCTGTGGATAAGGTTAGGGAATTTCATGGACTTGATGCTGCTTCGATGATCTCTTATGTTAAACCTGATTTCCACGTCATTCAAACCCATTGGCCGGATTGGATGCGTTGGCGGCTGCCTGCTGACTACATTAAGCATTATGAGCCATTTGCTGCACGGATTCGAGCGATCCATCCTGATTTGCCCCTCAGTGTGCAGACGGATATCGGTTCGCTTCGTCCTATGCGGCGCAATCGAGCCTGGCTGGAGAGCTTCTCGACACACAGTCAGTCACTCGGCTACCGGACCTGGACTGCATACGAATATCATCTCGGAGCCTATATGTACGATGAAAAACCAAAGCTAATGGCAATTAAGCGTCAAGGCAGGGATAGACTGCTGCTGCAATTCCAAAAAAGAATTGATCCTGCATCAGCTGCAATAAGCGATAACTATAAGGTGATTCAGGATGCAGGCATAAGATCCGATGTGCAAATCGGGGTTATAAAAGTTGATGGCTGCAACGTGCTGCTTCAGAGCGGGCAATTCCCCACAGAACCGTTCATACTTTCCATATCAAAGCTTAAGGATACACCGAAGCTGTGGTTATTTCCGAGTAATCGGGCTAATGAAATGGCTAGCCCTTGCCAAGCCGAGGTTGAATCTTATTCATAAAAAGACGCTTCGTTGCAGTAGCTTAACTGCAAACGGAGCGTCTTTTGTTTTTTTAAAAATGTGAATGATACGGAATATGAACAGCCGTTATCTGGTTCTGCTTTTCCACTGATAATATAAAAAGCAGCCGATACAAAAGCCGCAGATTGCAATGGAAGCTGCGATCCCAACCATTGCGGCAAACAAATAACCCGCGATAGAAGACCAACTGAAGCAAAAGCAAATGACAGCAATCGATAACAACACAACCGCAATCGAGTTATTAAAACGAAGCAGCTCTTGCGATTCAGTCTGTGCTCCCTGTATTTTGTTGGTCAAGAAGGGCTTGGCAATATTAATAAAAAGGTTTGCACGCAGACCCAGCACCATCGGTATCACTTGAAGGGCCCATAAAATAATAATCAAAATTGGCTGCTGCAGCAAGATCGCCAGCAGTACGAACAGCACAATACCCACCTGATTGGAACGTACGTATGGAATCGGTATTTCCTTCATAATTAACCGTTCACCTCCGATTTATCGTAATGGATGGTTCTAATGCAAGCTGTCCGGTATTGGTGTCTGATAGATATAACCTGGCTTCCGTCTGATTGCCGTTCTCATCGATTCTGCGGATTGGAGCTGTATGGCCTCGCTCGATTAAAGAGCGGGCATCCGTTTCGGATAGCGAGGCGCCTAAGCTGTCCTTCCAGAGTACAAAGCCGCAGCCGGCTTTGTATGCCGTGCATCCATAGCCGCGCTTGCCGGCGATGATCCGCCCCGCGCAGCCGCTGCGCGGGCAGGCCGCTATGCTGCCGCGGGCCATGGCAGCCTGCGCAGCGCCGTCGCTGCTTCGCGTGCGTGTCGTCCGCTTCGCGCCTGTGGCCGCTCCTGCGCTGCCACTCGCCTCTGCACCGCCTTCGCTGCTACGCGTGCGCGTCGTCCGCTTCGCGCCTTCAGCCGCTCCTGCGCTGCCACTCGCCTCCGCACCGCCGTCACTGCTGCGCGTGCGCGTCGTCCGCTTCGCGCCTCCAGCCGCTCCTGCGCTGCCGCTCGCCTCCGCACCGCCTTCGCTGCTACGCGTGCGTGTCGTCCGCTTCGCACCTGCGCTCGCTGGACCAGCCGCACTTTCGAAAGCTTGCTTGGCTGCTTTCGACTGCACCCGAACCTTCTCGATGATCAGGTTTGTGAACTTCTTCACGTTCGCCATAAAAGCTTCGTCAGACGCGACACCGCGGGCAATTTCATTGAGCCTGCGTTCCCAATGACCTGTCATCTCCGGCGAGGTTAACAGATCCACACCTGCGGAACGAATCAGTTCGACCGCTGTGCGTCCCTTTTGCGTGATGATGATTCGTTTGCCCTGCATCACGATGTAGTCCACCTGCTTCAACCGCTCAATAACGGAAGCTCGCGTAGCGGGAGTTCCGAGACCTGAATCCTTCATCGCATCCCGAAGCTCCTCATCCTCGATCTGCTTCCCTGCGCCTTCCATTGCCTTCAGCAGCGTTCCTTCTGTATACGCCTTAGGGGGCTGTGTTTCTTTTTCCTTAGCTGCAATTTTTGTGCATTTTACAGCTTCAGCTGCCTGCAAGCTGAACGGGGTTGTGATCTCCTCCTCCGGGACCTCATCCTCGTCCGTCTTGTCTGCCTTGCCGCGAGACATCGGCTTGCCCTTTTTTTGATCCGCATAAATGACCTTCCAGCCCAAGGAAAGCAGCTGCTTGATCGTACTCTTAAACATTTCCCACTCTACCTCGGTTAACACCGTGTGAATTTTGTACTCCGCGGGAGGGTAAAACTGTGCCAAAAATCTCCGTACAATCAAATCATAAACCTGCTGTTCGTCATTAGATAACCCGCCAGCCTTTTTATGCGTTGGCAAAATCGCGTGGTGATCCTCCACCTTGGTCGGGTTGCAGATGCTTTTGTTGTTTTTATGCACAAGACGCTTGTCTGCCTGCTCGGCAAGCTCACCATAAGATGTCCCCTTCAGTTGGTCCAGCGCCTTATACATCTCGGGTATATTAGCTTCGGTCACATAGTTGGAGTTCGTCCGCGGATAGCTGATCACCTTATGCTTCTCATACAGTGCTTGCGCCGTATCAAGCGTCTTTTTGGCGGAAAAACCAAGCTTCGCATTCGCCTCCCGCTGCAGAAGCGTCAGATCGTACAGCTTAAACGGATACTCCTTCGTATCCTTAACCTCATAGCTGGCGATAGTCCCCATTTTCCCTTTTACCTTTTCAACAATCGCATTGGCTTTCGCCGGATCGGTAATGCGTTCGCCCTGCCACAGCGCTTTATACTCGGTTTCTTGTTGCTTGAACAGTGCCTCTACATCATAGAACTTGTTCGAGCTGAACGCTTCGATCTCCTTTTGACGGTCATACAGGATAGCCAAAACCGGGGTCTGTACCCGCCCGACGGACAACAACACCTGATGCTTGGTTGTAAAAGCCCTTGAGCCGTTCATGCCAATCAGCCAATCCGCTTCACTGCGAACTCGCGCTGCTTTGGTCAAATTCTCGTATTCAACACCCTCGCGCAATTCGGCAAAGCCTTTACGAATCGTCTCTGGAGTCAGGTCCGATATCCACAGCCGCTTTACTGGCTGCTTTAGCTTCAAATGCCGCTGAATCAATGAAAAAATATGCTGGCCCTCACGCCCAGCGTCACATGCGTTAACGAGCTTTTCGCTTCGCTTGGCAAGCTCCCCGATCTGCTTTAATTGATCCTTAGTCCTCGCATTCGGAATCAGCTTGAAATGATCCGGAATAATCGGAAGATCATTAAAATTCCATTTTTTATACTTGTCGTCATAGGCATCCGGCTCAGCCAGTCCAATCAAGTGCCCGATGGCCCATGTAATGATATACTGCTCACCTTCGATATAAGTTCTGAAGTTTTTGGCCTTCGGATCAATGGCTGCTGCAATATTGCGTCCCATATCGGGCTTTTCAGCTATAATTAACGTTTTCAAATCTTCCCTCACTCCCAACGAACACAAACCCATTCTCCGCCCATGGTACCCGAAAAACAAACCTGTTGTAAACCTTCAACGCACCTGGTTCGGTGTTTATCTAGCTTTATCTATGAGTTTACCATGTCTAATTCTCTGGTAGCAATGCTGCTTTATACTCATGTGTCCTATTGCTGGTTGTTTACTTTTTTTCAATTTGTAGCAGCACCTATATAGTTAATACCTATAGAATATATATTAATTATATATTTCAACAATAGATATTTAAACGATAAGATCATTACATCAATACTAGGAGGGATCATGATGGACATCAATACGGCTCATAATCGGGCGGAATTATCAGGAAAGCTGACCAACGTGTTAGATGCCAGATCGTTAACAAACTCTCATAAAAGGCTTGCAGACATACTCACTACTGGCATGAAGGTACTTGACGTTGGTTGTGGGACCGGAGCAATTACTCGCGGGATAGCAGAAGCAGTAGGACCAACTGGCTGTGTGATAGGCATGGATAGCAATCCAAACCTGATCGATAAAGCCCGTCAAACTCATGGGAATATACCGGGGATAGCTTTTGAAACAGGGGACAGTTATAATATACCTTATGAAGGAGTGTTTGACATCGTCACCTCCGCTCGTGTTCTCGTATGGTTATCTGAACCGTTACAAGCATTAAGCAGGATGAAATCGGCCGCAAAAGTCGGTGGACGGGTTGTGATCGCTGATTATAATCATGAGAAAATATGCTGGGAACCGCAGCCTCCCTCCAGTATGCTTTCTTTCTACTCTGCGTATTTGAAATGGCGTTCCGATGCAGGTATGGATAATGCGATTGCCGATCATCTTCCTCACATGTTTCATACAGCTGGCTTTAAGAACATTACGGTAACTCCCCATCATGAAGTTACGAATCGAACAAATCCAGATTTCCTGGCTAGAATCGGAATATGGGCGGATACCGCTTCAAGCAGAGGCGTGCAAATGGAAAAAGACGGGTATATCACTAAACATGAATATGTAACAGCGGAAAATGAATACCGGGAATGGATGCTTCAAGACGCCCAGTCCTTATCGATGTATATGCTAGCCGTAGAGGGTGTAAGACTTTCGTAATGCCCTCTGCTCTATGATCTCTCATCTTACATCTAGCGAAATTAGGTGCTCTATCCATGAAAAAACAATGGGTGCTTGCTGTTGTTCTGTGTCTGGCGCTGCTAACCGTTATTCAACAGCTGACAAGCGCTAACAAGCAGCTTCCCAAAAAAGGCTATACAGCTCCAGCTTTCACACTCACAGCTTTAAATGGTCAATCCTATTCTTTGGATTCGCTGAATGGCAAGCCGGTATTGATTAACTTTTGGGCTTCCTGGTGCGAGCCTTGTCAGGCGGAAGCGCCTGAGTTTTCCAGACTTTATGAGCTGTATAAGGATCAGATCGAGATTCTGGCTGTTAATGTCACATCCAAGGACCGTGTCGATGACGCACAAGCCTTTGTCAGTAAGTACCACATACCTTTCCCTGTTTTACTGGACGCCAAAGCAGTGGTTACCGAAACCTACAACATTGCTGCAATCCCCACTACTTATTTTGTAGACAGGAACGGAATCATCGTTGACAGACTTGTCGGAACCACTGACCCTAAGCAGCTAGAGCTCAAATTCAAGCAATTGCTTCGTTAACCTTATGTTCCTATGATGCTGTACACTGTAAAGCCATGATCATTGTGAGTTTAAATACCGTGCAGCCTCCATACGATAGGCGCTCATAGCAGGCATAATCCCTGCGAGTATCCCTATACACCCAACGATTCCAACGATACTCAGCAGTTCCCAATTGTACATCGGTATAACGGTAATCGATATTTGTGAGCCTATATACCTGGACAAAGCCACCGTTAACAAATAACCACCAGCAATACCTCCGACGCACCCAAGCGCGACAATCAGCACGCATTCCAGCAGAACGATGGACAGCACCGATCTCCGACTTGCGCCAATGGCCCTTAATATCGATACGGTGCGTCTTCTTTCTATGGTCGATCCATACAAAGCCAGTACAATCGTCAGCCCTGACATCCCAAGTACGACATAGCTGATATATTTCAATACCTGTTCTCCGCTGCCCATCATATCGAAGATTTTGGCAATAATCTGTCCGGGAAAAACAGCCTGCGCTCTGGCTCCCTGATTGATTTCCTGATACATTTTCATCAAATCCATATAGCTTTTGGGTTTAATCAGTGCAGCCGTGACACCCTGAGGTGCTTCCAACTGGTTGGTGGTCCAGGATAATGTCGCTTGTCCCGGTTTGCCCGGTGCCGTTGTGGGAGCAGCAGAGGCTTTGGCCGCCTGACCGTGACTTGTCTCTGTCTCTTCATCATGGCCATGCTGTCCGTGACTGACCCAGTAGCTATCCATCGTTACATAGATGCCTTTGTCGGATGGAGCTGAGACACCGTTTAATATACCAACGACCGTATAAGGAGTTTCCTTGTGCTCATCCTGCTCATTGGACATCGCTACGCCATGCCCGGAAACAAATGTATCGCCAATGGCCAGACCTGTCTCTGCGGCAACCTTTGAGCCAATTACAGCTTCAAAGGCTTTGTCAAAAATTCTGCCTGCTGCCAAATGAAAATAAGGTGGATCTGCAGGTTTGCCTCTTAAAGTGAAAAATTCAGCGCTTGTACCCACGATTCGAAAGCCCTTGTAATTATCACCCAGCGCAAAAGGAACCGCCAGATTCACTCTCGGATCTGCTTCAAGCAAGCGATAATAATCAAGACTGATGTTGGCCAATGGATTATCCATCAGAAAAATCGTGTTAAACACAAGCTGATTGGCGCTGCCTTTGGAACCGACGATCATTCCGTATGGCTCACTAGCTTTGACAATTCCCTGCTTGATGCCGTCCGAGAGCATCATGATGCTTAAAGCCATCGATACGCCGATTATAATAACTATAGCTGTTATCAACGTCTGTACACGGCGGTTAATCAAATTACGCCAAGCCATTTGTAGTAACGACATATCTTATCCCGCCCTCCCTGCAGCTGTTTGGGAAAGCTCGCGTATATTAATGGTTCGATCCATGGTACCTGCCAGTTCAAGATCATGACTGCATAGCAGCAGCGCAGCACCATGACTTCGGCAAGCCTCATTCAGCAGAGCTGCTACTTGCTCCGCATTCGCATAGTCAAGACTGGCCGTTGGCTCATCAGCCAGCACTAGCGCCGGATTATTAACCAATGCCCTGGCAATGGAAACACGCTGCTGCTCACCGTTGCTTAATTGTCCCGATTTATGATGAAGCCGATGAGACAATCCGACCTGATCGAGCATATCGGCGGCACGTTCCTTATGCAACTTAGGCGGGATGACTTGACCGAATCGCATTGCTGCCAGCACGTTCTCCATTGCCGTAAACCCGGGCAGCAGATTAAAGCTTTGAAAGACATAGCCGATATGCTTGGCCCGAAATCGATCCAGCTCTGATTCGCTCAAGCTGTCCAGTTGCTTGTCAAGCAGACGAATGGTACCGCTTGTCGGACGAAGAATACCCGCTATCATATGGAGCAGCGTACTTTTACCAGAGCCGCTCGGACCCACCAATGCCACTTTTTCCTGTGGCGACATCTGAAAGTACGGAATATGCAGGACAGGAACGTGCTGCCTACCCGGGATGATATAGCTTTTGTCCACATGTTCAAGCAGCAGCATTATTTGAGCACCTCTACCTTATCAGCAATAATTCGTATCAGACTTACAAAACCTGTCTCTTCATCCGTTTGAGAGCCAATACTCAAAGTCCCTGTTACTTTGACCTGATGCTCAGTTGGAATAACCTCTTTTCCCTTCGGCATGGACACAACTACGATATCAATCGGCCAATCCGCGTCCGTGGAGCAGAATGGACAAATCGACATGGCCACACGGGTCAGCACAAAAAAGTTAACCTTTGCGGTTAGCGGAGGAGCCATGAATCCGGTCATTTCCACTTTTTTATTGGCAAGCTGTGTAAGTTTATCCGAGAACTTTACACCTCGAACGGTCATATCCGAGTATAGATCCTTGAAGGTTATCGTGGCTGCTTTGGTTATATCCTTAACGATATTGACTGCGGCGGTCTTATCAGCTGCAGGAGTCTGCTCGGATGACAACGGTTTGGATGGAGTTGAAGCTGGCTGTGATGCGGCTTCGGAAGGAGCAGGTTTGGTCACGGTCTCGACTGCAGACTCAGTAGCTGTAGATGCCGTCGCTGATTTTTCCGGCATTGGTAGGTCCGCTCCTGACTCCCCGGATACAGGTGGCTGTTGCTCAGATGCCGTCTTGGGTTCAGGTGAAACAGACTTATTGACATCCGCCACAGATGCAGCGGGCTTATTTTCCTGCTTGGTTGTGACCTCTGATTGCTTCAAATCCGGTTGATTGGATTCTGATTTATCCGTATCTAGTTTATTTGCTTCTAAATGGTTCGTCTGTGCATCTGCTTTCGGTTGGTTCACTTCTGATCTTGCTGCTTGTGCAGCATTGGTTTCCGTTGTATTCGAACTCTTATTCATATCACCTTGGTTAGAACTCGTCTGATTGGTTTTCCCTGTTCCTAAGGCTGTCTGCTGAAAAGACAAATCAACCGCCCCCCCATCACGTAGGGGAGCCGGTTGATTGCATCCGGAAACAAGTAGGGTCATACCCACTAGACAAGCACCCAAGGTGATCATGCATTTACTGTCCAGTAACATGCAAATCCCCTCCGGATCATGCTAAGTTTGTATTGGATTATTTGCTTGCAAGTACTTCCAGAATAGAGCTGGTCGATACATAAGTCGTGCCATTATTAAACTTGAAATCAAGTGCTACTTCTTTACCCGCTTTAGTCGCTTTACCGCTAGCCAGGTTAAGAATTACGCTGCTGCCATTGACCGTTACTGTAATTTCTCTGGTAGTAGCTTCGTATTTAACCGTACCGCCAATCACATTGACAAAAGTGGAAAGCTGAACCCAGTTTTTACCATCGGACTTAGCGTCTGTCAGATTAACACCTAATGCATTAGCTAATCCGAAGAAAACTTCGGTATTGTCCATGGTACCTTTAAAATAGCTGGAGCCTGGTCCATATGCCATTAAAGGAACATCGTCAGCGGTATGAACGCCTGTGCTGTCTGTCGTTTGGTTCAGAATGCCTTTACGCAAGAAACGATCACGATCCGGATCATCCGGGTTCGCTAATTTAGCTGGATTGGCAACATAGAGACCTTCTTTATTTTTCACAGCCGGTGAAGTTGGAATGGGATCGAATTTGTAATCTTCATAGTAGTCGGTACCCGATCCGAATACGACCCCAAGCTTACGGTCAACATCCGGGCTATCCGGGAAGCCGTCTCCATTTCCATCTACATAAGTCGGGAATTTGGCCTCTTCATACGTGCGGAAGCCTTCTCTGCCCGATTTGCCGTCACCCTCCCAATACGTGCCGGCCAAGCTAACAGAGTGAGCATGGTCTGCCGTAACTACAATCATCGTGTCGCCATTCTTCTCGGCAAATCTCTTGGCAACTCCAAGAGCCTTATCCATCTCAATCGTGTCATAAGCAGCACGTTCCCAATCCATCGGATGAAGCTGCTTATCGATGCTGGCGCCTTCTACCATTAGGAAGAAGCCGTTCTCGTTTTTACTCAGCACTTCAATCGCCTTTGACGTCATGTCCCACAAATTCGGTTGATCCGTAAAGCTTTTCAATTCAGCTGTATTGTTCGTAGAACGGTCGTAATATACACTCATATCTGATGGATGGAACAAGCCGAGCAGCTTATCTGGTGCATTAGCAGCTTTTAGCTGTGTTGCGTTCTCAGCGATCGTGTAGCCTTTTTTCTGAAACATATCGAATAAATCCTGATCATCTTTACGCTTGGAGCCCGGTGTTGATTTAGGCAAGAAGTAAGCAGAGCCTCCACCCAAAATAACTTCCGGCTGCAGCTTGTACAGCATTTCAGCGATTTCCGGCTTGTCAGCACGGCGACGTGTGTGGGAAACAACTGCAGCAGGTGTTGCATCTTCAATTTCGGAAGTCGATACCACGCCTACAGACATTTTCTTGCTGCGTTTTAACATCTCAGCCAGCGTCTCTACCTTCGGATCATCCAAAGAGCTTTCTGTGTTATCCGGATAAATGCCAAGACCGTTTACAGCCGATTTATGGCCTGTATTATAAGCACTTGCGCTGTTGGCAGAGTCTGTAACGATGGAATCCATCCCTGAGGTAGTCACTACTGCCCGCTGTTCAAATTTATCCATTTCCAACAGACCGTTATATTTACCTTCAGTCAGTCCTTTGGACATCACCCTGGAAATGGTAATGTCCGGGAATGCCATTCCGTCACCGATGAACAAAATCACATTCTTTGCCTTCTGTCCGCCATTGTCCGCCAATACAACCTCATATTTTACGGTTTTAGACAAACCATCCGCTTTTACTGCTACTTCATATGTACCTGCTGTGCTAATCATCACATCACGAATGGTAAATTCCTGGCTCTTGCTTGTGTTCGTTTTAACAAAAGGCTTATCGAAAAACTGCTCGGCGTCCTTGCCGTTAACCGTGATGCTTACAGAACTCGGCATGGCCGTTAAATTGTTCAGCTCTACGCGGAAATCAAACTTGCCGCCAGCTATAAATTTCGCGCGATCGATTGGGGCAATGTACACGGATGGTGCCGCAGCTTGCTCTGCCGCCTGTACCGTTGAAATGCCAATCGGAAGCAGCTCAGGACTGTTAACTAATAATCCTCCCGTCAGTGCGATACTTGTAATGAGCTTTAAAGTCTTTGTTTTCATTCTGACTCAACACCTCCAACAGTTTTGGCCAAACATATGTATAAAGTGGACATATGTTCAATTGTAACTATCAAAGATTTAACAGAATGCCTGCTTACATTATCACTATGTAAAATTTGCTCGAGATCATCAACAGAATGTAAATTAGAGGTGTAAGCAGGTTAAAGAGCCGGCATGTTGTAGCTTGCGAGGTTAATTATGATAGGCGCCGCTTGGCTCATTCAGTACCCATTCCAGCATCATAACCATGGACTCCAACTGTTCAGTCTTTGAACGAAGCCTATCGATTTTCCCCTCGCTTTCGGGATTGCTTTGCAGTAAATTTACCAGCTCAGCTTCTGCTGACTTCAACTGGACAACCAGCTCATTGCGTTTTCTTTTAATTTGATCCTCGGTCCTCATATGATCCCAGCCTCCAATTCGTCTAAGTAGATGGATAATATCATATCGAAAAAGCTATCGTTCGTAAAACTCTCATATAATTTCATCGTGATTTGTCCATTTCCGGGTAAACAAAGGTATAGCTCAGGTATAGGTGGGAAATAATAACACCTTTCCAAAAGCTATGTAATTACCCAGAACCCAGACTTGCCATTCGTGACAAAAAATGAGGAGGTATGATACTTGTGAGTATCTTATTAACCCCGGAGCTGCTCAGAAATCCTTATCCTATGTATGATCAAATGCGCGCAGGACAGCCCGTTGCTTATATGGAAGCTATGAAGTTCTGGTCTGTGTTCGGCTATGACGATGTACGGACCGTGCTTTCCGATCAAGCGCGCTTTTCTTCCGGCCACGGCCATGAAGCGAGTGCTGAAACTGCTGCTCAAAAGTCTGCACAGGCTAATAGTGGCTTTTCTCTAATTACGACCGACCCTCCAAGGCATACCATGCTTCGCTCTTTGGTTAGCCGTGCTTTTACGCCCAAAGCGGTTGCTGCCTTAGAGCCGCGTATCGAGCAGATTGCCAACGAACTGCTTGCTCCATATATTCAATCAGGTAAGGTCGACCTTATTCGTGACTTCTCTTACCCGCTGCCGGTTATCGTCATAGCCGAGCTGTTGGGAATTCCAAGCGAGGATCGCGACCGGTTCAAGCATTGGTCCGATGAGGTCGTAGCCTCAGCCAATGCCGTAATTGGGGAAGTCAATCCAGAGTCCCAACAAGCACTCATGGAGATGCATGCCTATTTCCGTGAGATCATAGCCAAACGCCGCATCCATCCTCAGGATGATCTGATCAGCGCTCTCCTGCTGGCTGAGGAGGAGCAGCAGCAGCTGTCAGAGCATGACATATTAGCTTTTTGTTCGCTGCTGCTTGTCGCAGGCAATGAAACTACTACCAATTTGATCGGCAATGCTGTTCTCACCTTGTTGGAGCATCCTGAGCAATGGGATCAGCTACGCCAAGACCCGCAGCTTCTTCCTTCTGCCATTGAAGAGGTGCTTCGTTATCGTTCCCCTGTTCAAGCCATGTTTCGTACGGCCAAGGAGGAATTAGAGATTGGTGGACAAACGATTGCAGCTGGCAGCAGGGTCGTTGCCTGGATTGGATCGGCAAACCGTGACGAACACAAATTTATGAATGCTCATACGTTCGACATCACGCGAAATCCTAATCCGCATATTGCTTTTGGCCATGGTATCCACTTCTGTCTCGGCGCACCGCTTGCGCGTATGGAGGCCAAGGTCGCACTTAGAGTCATCCTGGATCGGCTTCCGAACCTGCAGCGGATCAATCAGGATTTGCTTCAGCCGGCACGCGGATTTATCGTTCATGGAGTGGAAAGCTTGCCTTTGCGATTCCATCATTAATTGCAATTTTCATGCAAAAGGCTTCGCGTTCGTTGGCAATCCGGCGACGCGAGGCTTTTTGGAATGATTCAGTTCACTGGAATTCGCAGGAATTATACATTTCATACAATGATTGCAATATAGATGTAAATTGTGATATGATATCCGTCCTGTCTAACACAATATGAACGGAATGAGCGGAGGTTATCACTTGGAAATCAGCATGCAAAACGCGTATGACGAGGAAATGAAACGGTTGGCGGACACGTTCACCGAAATTGACCGACAGCTGCAGGAACTGGCAAGCATTCCGCCCTATACCGGGCA
The DNA here is from genome assembly GCF_025567575.1 of Paenibacillus baimaensis. Classification (NCBI taxonomy): domain Bacteria; kingdom Bacillati; phylum Bacillota; class Bacilli; order Caryophanales; family Paenibacillaceae; genus Paenibacillus; species Paenibacillus baimaensis. Next base: position 272,806 of record NZ_JAOQIO010000124.1, read on the forward strand.
TGATCACACCGAACAGGTGCTGGATTCGATCCGTGATTCACGGCGTCGTAATCTGGCTGTTGCCCAGAGCGAACCTTATTTTGGCAGGCTTGATTTTCAGGAAAGCGGTCACAAGGAGCCTCTCCCTCTTTATATTGGCAAGGTTGGCGTTGAGAAGGATTTGACGCTGGAGCTGATGGTCGTCGATTGGCGTGCACCGGTTGCTTCCCTTTTCTATTCGTATACAGGAGGATTGGATGCTACTCAATACGATTCCCCTGATGGTCTTGTGGAAGGCCTTGTGTTTTTAAAACGAAATCTTGTCATTCGCAAACAAATTCTCCAGCGGGTAGTCGATACATTCGATCGAAACGGCGACAACATGGCAGTTACCGATGAATTCCTGCTCTACCGTTTGGGAGAAAACAAGGATAATAAGCTGCGCGACATCGTTTCCACCATTCAGTCCGAGCAGGATTCGATTATCCGTGCTGTCAAGAACAGCGCTTTGCTCATACAGGGTGTCGCTGGAAGCGGTAAAACAACGGTAGCTTTGCACCGACTCGCCTATCTGCTATATCAATACCGCGATCAGGTTCGTGCTGAACGCATGATTATTTTCGCGCCTAACCGAATGTTCCTCGATTATATTTCAGGCGTGCTTCCTGAGCTTGGTGTCGGCGATATTCAGCAAACTACCTTTAGTGACTGGGCGCTGGAGCTATTGGAGCATGAGGTGAAACTGATCGATACCTCCGAGCAATTGCGTTACTGGTTTCAAACCGGTCCGGGCCGACCTGTAATGAACGACGCTGCTCCGGGCCGCTGGAAGGGCTCGATTAAGTTCATGCAATGGCTGGAGCAAGCACTGGAGCAATTCGAAGCTTCTGCCGCTCCTCATGCAGATTACAGTCCTTGGGACGGTGTCAAGCTGAGCAAGCAAACGATGCGTCAGTGGTATGAGGTAGAATACAAACATGACCCTTTAATGAAACGGCGTGAGCGTGTGATGGCGCGCGTTAAACGTTGGCAGGAAATGGAGCTTGAGAAGGTATGGGAGGTTCATCTGAAAAAGGACTATAAGAAAAAGGCTTCCAGTCGGCTGCGCGACTATGCCAAGCATTGGACTGCCTATACCCCCTTTACGTTCTATAAAGAGCTGTTCCAAACCGCGGGTAAGCCCGATTATTTGTCCGTCGAACTTTACAATGAAATACCTAAGGAATTGCTGGCCTCGACCGAAGCGCACCTTAAGAAAAAGCGTGTTCAGCCCGAGGATTTGGCAGCACTACTCTTCATTCGCAGCAAATTTCAAGGTATCCACGGGGATCTGACCTTTGATCACACGGTAATTGATGAAGCCCAGGATTTTTCACCGTTTCAGGTAGCTTTGTTAAATCTGCATACCCGTAACCAATCGTTTACGATTTTGGGAGACCTGTCCCAAGGGATTCATGCCTATCAAGGGATTCGCAAATGGGATGAGTTTACGGCGCTTTTTGAAGAAGGTAAAACGGCTTATTTTCAATTGGATCGCAGCTATCGATCTACGATGGAAATCATATATTTTGCCAATGAGGTATTAAAGCTCGGTCTGGATCAGCCTGCAGCCTTGGCCATTCCTGTGTTCCGCAGCGGAGACCCCGTCCAAATTGTTCGGGTGGATGAAGCCAAGCTGATTACCTCCATCATCACTGCTGTCCAGAAGCTGCAAACCGGAGAAATATCAACCGTTGCGATTCTCGTTCGCACCGAGGCACGCAGCGAAGCGCTCTACAAGAAGCTTAATGCAGCTGGCCTGTCGGTCAACCTGATCGCGGCGGGTCAACAGCACTATGAAGGTGGTATTTCCATCGTTCCGACCTTTATGGCTAAAGGACTCGAATTCGATGCGGTATTGATCATTGATGTGGATGATGTTCATTACCCGGCTACCGAGCAGGATGCCAAGCTGCTGTATGTGGGCTGCACCCGCGCTTTGCATTCGCTGCAAATTTGGTATGATGGGACGGCTTCACCCTTAGTTGATCCGATACAAGGTGATTTTGTAATCAGATAAGCCCATTTCATATGTAATTCTAAGAACGATTGTCGAAAACCCTACGTTGGTGCGTTGGCGAGGACATGGGTATGGGGTTGCAGCCGTTGTTGAAGTCGTGTTCCATTTATTAGACTCGGAGGTGGGAACACGACTTCAAAGACGGCCCGTAAACTTTCCACCCAACACCCATGTCCTCTATTCATCTTTTTTGCTGGCTGCCACTTCATTTATAAACCTAAGAGTCGAACTGCCTTACGCTATTTCATAAAAGAGAACCCCTTTGTAGTATCAACACCTAAATACATATAAGTAAATAAAGCCCGTCTCTAGCAGCTTGGCTGCCGGGACGGGCCTTTTGTATGGATCAGATGTGTTATCTTCCTATGACGATTATATATTACCTATGCCTTGCAGTTCCTGAACAACATACGCTTCGCCGCCGGTTAATGCACCAACGAGATTTTTCGCTGCCAGCATGGCCATATCGTATCGCGTTTTGTCAGTTGCAGAGCCAATGTGCGGCAAGGTAACGACGTTCGGCATTTTGAGCAGCGGATTGTCGATCGGTGTTGGCTCCACATCGAACACATCAAGGCCTGCGCCACGAATTGTTCCGTTGTTCAAGGCTTCAATCAACGCCTGCTCATCTACCGTTGCACCACGCGATGCATTAATGAAGAATGCCGTTGGTTTCATTAGACTAAATTGCTCTTTACCAATCATATGCTCGGTCTCTGGTGTCAGAGGCGTAATAATGACTACATAATCCGACTCAACCAGCAGCTCATTCAAGGAGCAGTAGCGAGCGCCATACTTGTCCTCAACATCTTGCTTGCGGCTGCGGCTATAATACAACAGATTCATATCAAAGCCGTGTACAGCCCGCTTGGCAATCGCTTCACCAATTCGTCCCATACCGATAATCCCAACAGTTGCATGATGAATATCCATTCCGAACAGCTCAGTACCTTTTACAGCACCCTTTTGCCATTTACCTGCCTTCACAAAAGCATCAAGCTCCGCAATTCTCCTACCTGCACTCAGCATGAGCGCAAGCACAAGATCCGCAACAGTTCCATCCAGAACGTATGGAGTGTGCGTGCCAAGTACTCCTCTTGCCTTCATAGCCTCAAGATCAAAATGATTGTAACCAACCGAAGACGAGCTGACTACGCGCAGATTAGGAGCACGATCCAGCAGATCGGTATCAACAGCCCCTCCAGAGAGGAATACACCTTCTACATCCGTAATCTTTTCCAGCAGTTCAGCACGAGGCATCGTGCCTTCCTTGTCCCAGTAAGTACAGTCACAATGCTCGTTCAAATAATTTTGAACCGTTTCCGGCACTTTTTGCGTGATAAGAACTTTTGGTTTTGCTGACATTTTCTTTCCTCCAGGTATTGGTTTTATGGAATCCATTCTACTTAGGCTATACGGTTTCTGCATGAACGGATTGCTGATCGGGACTTAGTACTTCGTTCAAGCTTCCTGAGCGGTAGCCCTTTAAATCCATCGTCACGTATGCGTAGCCGATTTCTTTCAGCTTGGCATGTACGGTTTCAGCTACGGCCAGTACCTCGGGCAGATCTGCGGCAGGCACTTCGATACGAGCGAGATTTTCATGCTGTCTGACCCGCACTTGACGGAATCCGAGTTGAATCAGGAAATCCTCAGCCTGGTCAATCATCGACAGCTTTAAAGCTGTAATCGCTTCCCCGTAAGGTATTCTTGAAGACAGACAAGCAAATGAAGGCTTATCCCATGTACGCAGCCCAAATTGACGGGATAGATGGCGGATTTCTGATTTTTTAATACCCGCTTCCAGCAGCGGTGCACGTACACCTTGGTCATGAGCAGCTTGAAGTCCCGGGCGATGTTCGCCCAAATCATCGGCAATTGCACCGAATATAACGTGATGATAGCCTTTTTTCTCTGCAATCGGAATGAGATGCTCGAATAATGAATTTTTGCAAAAATAACAACGATTCGTCGGATTCTCGGCATATCCAGGAATATCCAACTCACTTGTATGAATAACCTCATGCGGTGCATTAAGCTCCTTGGCGAGCAGAATGGCCTCTTCCTTCTCCCGAACCGGATACGTTTCGGAATCTGCGGTTATCGCCAAAACACGCTCAGGACCCAAAAACTCCAAAGCTGCTTTTAATAGAAAAGCACTATCCACGCCACCGGAAAAAGCGACGACGACCCGATCCATCTCGTGTAAAATACGGCCCAGCTCTTCATATTTCTGTTCGATCGTTTGCATGGAAATCCCTCCTTAGAGTTTTGCTTTCGCAAAACTTTCTTCGTAAGCATTTGCTTAGAGTTTTGCTTTCGCAAAACTTGCATCATAAGTATTACAACGTATTTCAGCCTCCGGAACTCCGGTCAGCCTGGCAATTAGGGTATTGCTGTATAAGTAAAACGGGACTTTTGGAATCCCGCTTTATTATAGTCCTTTTTACACTCAAGAAAAAGAGCAAATTTTCAAGGTTGCACATAAAAAGGCGACAGAAGTTCCCCCCCTTCGTTTAACAAACGTTCGAATTCCATTGCAGGAAGCGGTTTACTAAAATGATATCCTTGTGCGTGGCGGCAGTCCTGGAGCAGCAAAAACTGCAAATCCTGTGCCGTTTCCACTCCTTCGGCGACCACCTCCAGCCTTAAATGGTTGGCCATCGCTATAATCGTACTTACAATTGCCGCGCTGTCGGCATCATGATTAATATCGCGAATAAACGATTGATCGATTTTTAGCTTATGTAAGGGAAGTCTGCGTAAATATTGAAGTGAGCTGTAGCCGGTCCCAAAATCGTCCATCGAAATTCGGATACCCAAGTCCTTCAGTTCATTTAATTTGCGAATCACACGCTCAACGTTGTCCATAGCCATACTCTCTGTAATTTCCAGCTCCAGAAACTTGGATTCGAGTTCGGTTTCTTTTAAAATCCGCTTAATATCACCAATCAGATTATGCTTCTGAAATTGACGAAGCGATAAGTTCACGGAAATCGATAAATGCAGAAATCCTGCCCTTTGCCACTGCTTATTTTGCCGACATGCAGTACGAAGCACCCATTCACCAATCGGTACGATCAAGCCTGTTTCCTCGGCAAGCGGTATGAATTGTGCAGGTGAAACCATGCCATGCTTCGGATGATGCCAGCGGATCAACGCTTCTGCACCCATCAGCTCATTACGCTGTATGTCATACTGTGGTTGATAATATAACTCAAACTCTTCGCGCTCCAACGCCTTGCGCAAATCATGCTCAAGCTCTAAGCGAAGCCGCGCATTGGCTCCAAAATCCCCTTGCTGAAGACGGTAAACACCCTCGCCGTATTCCTTCTCCATTGCCTGTACATTGGCCGCATGCAGCAGAAGTCCATTCATGTCCGTGCCGTCTTGCGGGTAAAAAGCCAATCCGATACTCCCCACAATCACAATTTCCCGATCCCTCACCAAAAAAGGAACCATCAGTTGTTCATGAATCGAGCGGGCTTTCTCCACAATTTCTGCGGAGTCTCCGAATCGGGAAAATAGAACGGCAAATTCATGGTTACCTAATCGGCTTACCGTACAATCGAATCCCGCAAGAAGCTGCAGCCTTTCACCAACCTGCTTAAGCAGCAAATCTGCCAGATTGGGGCCGAGCAAATCGTTGACCATTTGAAACCTTTCCAAGTCCAGCAGCAGAATCGCAAACTGGTCATCCTCAGAACTGCCCAAAGAAGCAGAAATCATTTGTGTCAACTGGATTTGAAACATGGTGCGATTGGGTAGTCCTGTCAATGTGTCATGATAAGCCATATGCTCAATGAGCTGCAATGCTCTCTTTTGGTCTGTCACGTCCTTGAGCACCACATATATAAACACCTGTCCATCACTGTCAACCGGGATTAAGCGCAACTGCAGCTCCGTAACCTGCCCGCCCCGTTCAGGAAATTCAACCTCCAGATTACTTGCCAATCCTCGCAATGCACCTTGAAAATGCGCGGCAAACGTATGTCCGTTCTCCTTATCGAGAAGAGATTCAAAAGTACAACCTAACCAATCCTTGGAGTTTAGTCCCGGCAATCTGCTGCATTCCGCATTTAATTGTATAATTTTACCATTCGAACCCAGAAGCACGATAGCATCGCCGCTAAGCATGAATAGGGGCTGCTGCGTAAGTGGCAGCGATGATTCTAAATAATCCATGATTGCCTTCTCCCCAGTCTGCTGTATGAGCAGATTCCGCTAAAATACCCTCTCATTGTTAGACAACAACGAGCTTCCCTGTGGAAGTAAGTCATGCGAGCCCTCTCAAAACTTAAAGTTTAGCTTTTCAGCGTCAATTATATCATAAATGAAGGAAATTGATGACGAAATTAATCGAATCATGTAGAAAAAAAGGATTATGCGGCATACCACACAATCCTTCGTTTTCCAAATATGTAGAAGTTATTACAGCAGCTTCTCAATGGCTTCCGTTAACTCAGCATCCTCAGGTGCAACGCGGCTTGAGAATCGCCCGGCAATTGTGCCCTCTTTGCTAATTAAAAACTTTTCAAAATTCCATTTGACATCGCCCTGCTGCTCAGCCTGCTCCGTCAGTAACGCATATAAAGGATGCCTATCCTCACCCAAAATAGTGACTTTACCCAGCACTTCAAAGGTGACACCGTAGTTCAAGCTGCAAAACTCCTGGATTTCTTCCGAGCTTCCTGGCTCTTGTCCGCCAAAATCGTTGCAGGGCACGCCCAGAACAACCAGCCCTTGATCCTTCCATTGCTGGTTCAGCTTTTCAAGACCTGCATACTGCGGTGTAAAGCCGCATTTGGAAGCCACGTTCACGATCAGCAGCACCTTACCTTTGTATTCGCTTAATGATTTACTCCCACCGCTCGCTGTCGGCACGGATATTTCGTAAATGTTAGACATGGTTGATACCCTCCTCAAAGTTTTGTCTTATCATACCATGAACCCGCTCACAAATAGAAATCCTGTGATGATTCGTATATCTAAAATTATTTTGTTACAATTAAAGTTGGACTTGGGCAAGCTATGACACATTTGCAGGGGAGGTACCCGTTCGCTAACGATTAAGGTCGTTGTTACAAGCGGACGGACATTCAAATGAATGAAATTCAAAGAATTCAACATCATCTGGAGCAGGCTATCGGTCTGCTGGAAAGCCGCTTCCTGGAGCGTGAAGAGCTGATTCGTTTACTTGTACTCGGCTTGATGGGCAATGAGAATGTACTGCTGATCGGCCCTCCCGGCACAGCCAAATCGCAGCTCGCAAGAGCGATCTCACAGCTGTTCGGCAGCGGAGAATGGTTTGAATACCTGTTAACCCGCTTCACAACACCTGATGAGCTGTTTGGTCCAGTTTCGCTGCAGAAGCTGAAGCTTGATCAATATATTCGGCAAACCGAAGGGTATTTGCCTGCTGCTGACTTTGCTTTTCTCGATGAAATATTCAAAGCTAACAGCGCTATCCTGAACGCCTTGCTATCCATATTAAATGAACGGATATTTTTCAATGGACGTGACAAAGAAGAGTCCCCGCTCCTTTTTCTGATGGCGGCCTCCAACGAGCTGCCGGAAGAAAATGAGCAATTGGCCGCATTATATGACCGTTTTCTGATTCGCTACGAGGTTGGCTTCCTGAAGCATATGTCGAGCTACGAGCAGATGTTTCAGCTTCCAACCGACTCACTTCCCTCCCTCTTGACAGTCAAGGATGTGGAAACGGTTAGAAAGGCGTCTGAACAGGTCACCCTACCGGAATCTCTTATCTATATGCTGTACCAGTTGAAAACCGCTATGGAAGCTAAAGAATTCACCTTATCAGACCGCCGCTGGCGCAAGATCGGGCAATTGTGGAAAACCTCAGCGGCATTAAACGGGCGTGATGCAGTCAATGTGTGGGACACCGTGTATACGCCTAACATGCTGTGGGATTTTCCAGAGGATGTGACGGTAGTACAGGAATTGTTTCATACCGCTTTTCAGGAGGCTCTTAAACAGCAGTCTGAGCGGGATCTGCCCCTTCACGACTATGATCAGACCGCCAAACGATGGCTCGATATGGAGGATGAGCTTCATGCCTTCCAGTTCAAGAAGGAAGTCGGCGGATCACTTGGTAAAGAAGCACAAGAGCAATTAAAGGATCGGCTTGAGCAATGTAAGCAAGAGCTCGAAGAGACAGCCCGACAGCTGCGCGGTAAATTAGTGCAGTGGCAGCAGCGGGAGAAGGATTGGCCCGGCTATATTCGCAACCAAAACTTTTTGCTGATCCATACGGATCGTTACGCTGTTAAATACACGCATTTGCGGATTCAGGGAGAACGGATCCTGCAGACACTGCAAGGCTTATACCGCACCTTGTTTGATCGTGAAATTCCCGGAGTCCAATACGACTACACACTTTAGCAGGCAGCACCATTATACGTATAGGCGGTGAGTGAGGTTGATCATCCAATGTGCCCGTATAGACCGTTATGTATTTGATGGATATGTCCACTCATCGCGCACGGCGAAGGAATGGATTCGCGAGACGAAGGGATCGGCGGCCTGGTTTTCGGTGGAGCTGTTTGCCGATTTTTTCATGTGCTTTTATTTACCCAAGCCGGAAATCAACCGTTCCCAGGAAGCTGCACCTTTTCACCATTGGCTGGTTGGACAGCTGCGCAGGCAGTTTTTTTATCGCTCCATTCGTCCCCGCACAATAGGTGAGGTTAATGCTTCTTTCAAGACCGCACTTAAAGCGCTGATGTGGCTGACAACAACTTATGCCGAAGAGGTAAAGCAGCGCAAGCAGGATGAAACGCTGATGGGGATTGGCTTGCAGAACAGGCAGACGGGTCTCGGGCAAGACAGCACTCAGATCAGCGAGCATCTCAGCGATAAACAGCTGGAGCGACTGAAGCTGGTCGGCTACACGCTCCAGCAGGGGAAACGCAATGTTGAGGATAAGCAGGCTTCGCTCGATTCAAAACCACTGGTGGAATCGGAGATTCAACAGTTGAAGGAACGCATTGTAACCCTGCAAACGGAAATGCGTACGGATTTCGTGAAACGAGATAAGCTGAAGCTCAAGCTGCGCAAGTCTGAAACGGAGCTTGAGCAGCGAGAACGTCAGTTGGAACGATTGACCAAACGTGATAAGGACACCTATCAACAGCTCGAGGAGCAGCTGGGACAATGGCTGAACCGTTCGCTTAAGGAAGCGTTGGGGCGTGAAGAGCAGGAAAGTCTGGACGTTCACGATTTGCTGCAAGCGAGCCAACGCGTAGCCAATCGCTATTGGGGAAGTGATCTTGGAAGGCTGCACAGACAGGAATTCGCCAACTATCTCCAATGGCTGGACAAGCTGAAGCGTCACCCGGAGCTGATCGCCTTTCTTCAGGAAGTCGGTCGCAACCTGCAGCATCTCAAGGTACAGCGCCGCAACCAACGCTCGCCCCATATTCCTGAAGCTTATGACGATCTGCGACAATCAGCCGATATCGCCCATATGCTGCCAAGTGAAGCCAGTTTGCTGGCTGATTCGGATTTTGAATCGTATTTTCTGGTGAAGTGGCTCGACCGCAAGCTGCTGACTTACAATGTGAGCGGACGCACCAAAGAACCGCACAAAGGGCCGGTCGTTTGTATGCTGGATACATCCCATTCGATGCGCGGCAGCAAGCTGCGGGTAGCACAAATTTTTGTCGCGACCTTTGCTGCCTTTAGTATGCTGGAGCGGCGCGACTTTGCCCTGCTGCTGTTTGGTGCCCAAGGTGAACTGGTCGAGCAAACGTTATTTTGGCGCAAGCCGGACTGGCCGGCATTTTATGCGTTGACACAGTTGGCGTTTGGCGGAGGCACCCATTTCGATGCTCCCATCAAAAGGGGAATTGAGATGGTGGAAGCCAACTCCCGTTTCAAGGACGCCGATTTCGTCATGGTCACCGACGGTATAGGCACGATCAGCGCACCCGTCCGCCAGCAGCTGGCTGAGTTAGGCGCTCATAAACAGGTGCGGCTGCACTCGCTCATTGTCGGTAATGCCCGACAGCATCTTGTCAATCGCTACGATATTTTGGGTATTTCTCATCAGGTCCGTTTTGCTGCAACCTGGGAAACACAGTCCACATCGAGCAATGAGCTGCTTCTTGATGTATTTCGCAAGCGTTAGGCTGGTTTTGCTGCCGGCCTCATTCTTGCTTTTTTCCAATTTCCGAATCGATAATAGAGAATGTTCAAAACCGCTGCTACCGTAAAGCTGATCGAAAAGCTCCACCAGATGGAGTCAAAGCCGTACAAACCACCCAAGAGGTAAGCAAGCGGATTCCGCACCAGCAATAAGGCGATAAAAGAAATGACCAGCGGTACTATAACGGACCCGGAGGATCTGACAACACCGGCGACCACATTGAAGATCCCAAATATAATGAACGACCAGAGCGTTAAATTATTAATGTGCACGCCGATATCTATCGCATTCCCCTCGGGGAGGAACAGGCTGACGGCTTGACGGTTAAATAAATGGATGAACGATACCAGCACACCCGTCAACCCCACATTGAAGGCCACACCCGTCCATGTAATCCGATTGACACGCTCCCAATTCCCTGCGCCAATATTTTGTGCTGCCATTGAGGTAACCGCACCGCCTATCGCAAGAGCTGGCATCTGTACGTAGCTTGAAATTTGGGTAGCGATACCAAAAGCAGCTGAAGCCTCAGAGCCGTATGAGTTCACCAAATGAACCAGGAACAGATTACTTAACGAAACCACCACCATATTCAAACCCATCGGAAGTCCCTTTTGGATGAGAGCGCGTACAATATCCCATTTTAATCGCAGCATATGGAGATCGTCTTTGGTGATACGAAGAAAATATTTTTTTCTATACAAATATAACAGCAGCAGCACAAAGCTGACCAATTGTGAGAAGAAGGTCGCATAAGCAGAGCCGGATATGCCAAGCCGTGGAAAGGGTCCCATCCCTTCGATCAATAACGGATTGAGCAGAACGTCAAGACCGACCGACAGCAGCAAAAAGTAAAATGGGGTTTTGGCATCGCCGGACCCACGCAAAACGGCCATCACAAGATTATAGCCAAACATAAAAGGTACCCCTGCAAAAATAATCCGCGTATACGCAATTGCAAACTCCCTCGCATCTGCCGGCGTATTCAACAAATCTAGAATTTCCGGTGAAAAAATCAAGCCGATCGCTCCGACAATAATCGATAGTACCATAAAAAATACCGCGCTCGTGCCCACTACCTTTTTAGCCTCGTCTACACGCTTGGCTCCAAGATTTTGTCCGATCAAAATAACAGCCGCCATGGCAATTCCAAAAATCGCACTAATTAACAAAAACATAATAATGTTGGCATTTGACGTTGCCGCAAGCGCTTGCTCACCGAGAAACTTGCCAATCCAGATGGCATTGACAGAACCATTCAAAGATTGAAGCACATTACCAAGCAAAATCGGTAAAGAAAATAAAAAAAGCGTTTTGGCGATAGGTCCTTCTGTTAAAGAGGGACGTGCCGCCGCTGGTTTAGAAGTACTCATTGATATTCTCCTTTATTTTTAAGTCACAATCCATATAGCACAAACTTGAAGGGTTTTCCTCTTTTATAAGTAAAGCTTCTGATCGAAGCCTATTCGACGAAGATACATCCGTGTCCAATAGGTTGCTTTTCTTGCGAGATAAGAATCCTTCAGCTTTGCTGAAAACTTATAAATTCTTATGTTATAAAAAGGATACCTCATTAAATCGTTCAATGCTATAATACCTAAAGAATTAATACTGATACCTACTCAGACAGGAGAACAACCGTGATTACCACCATGATCCATTCAACAAGACCCATTTTTTACAGCTTATTAGTCTTAACCTTTGTACTGCAGACCTTGATCGGCTCGACCTGGCTCCTAATAGTTGAAGGTAGCCTTGCGATCGTATGCCTAGCCATTTCCATGCATGACGCTCGCAGGATGTTTCAAATCGCCGGCTCTCTTTTTATTGCAGCAGGCATCGCATGTATGATCTGGGGACAGCTTCCGATCTCTCAGCTCCCCTTATTGATGACATCCAACGTCATGTTGATTTCGCTTTTGTACATGCTGCCGTTCATTAACCGGGTCATCCGGATAGGTGGTTACGATCGGCACTTGAGCAGATGGCTCCATGTGAAGTCCGGTAACCTGGGCAGCTTATATGTACGTTCCTTAGCTGTAAGTTATTTGCTAAGTCTTTTTCTGTTTTTTGCCGCTCTTCCTTTGGTTCACAAAGTATTGAAAAAGCATCTGCAGCATCAAGAGCAGGGTTTGGCCAATCGGTTTATCGCCAGTGCCATCTTACGCGGCTTTGGAATAGTCGCATTGTGGAGTCCGGTCGAGCCCTTGGTGGCAACCGCTGTGCTCATTACCGGCATCTCTTATATGTCACTGCTTCCCTGGATGCTCGGCTTATCTGTCCTGATGTTTATAGCTGGCGGCCTGTGGGGCTTAAGCTACCGACGAATCAAGGACGAAGCCATGATACAAGCTACTGCCAAAGCCCCATCATGGCCCAAAACCATTACATTTTTGTTCGCTCTCTTGCTGTTGATTACTCTCGCTTTCTTACTGCAATCGGCTTTACATCTTTCCTTTTTCACGGCAATGACGTTTGTACTGCTTCCTTTTTCTATTGTATGGGCTATCGCTTTGCGACGATTGGGGCGCTTTGTCGCCTCCATCCGTTTGCATGGGAGAGAGGGCATCGTCGGACTGCGCCATTTATTGGTATTGTTCCTGTCCTTCGGTTTTTTCAATAGCGCCGTGTCCAAAAGCCCGCTGTTTCATCTGGTCGAGGGCTCCGTTCAATCGATCTCCCACTGGCCATCCTTACTGCTTATTGTTATTTTTCTGGTTTGCTTTCTATTACCGGTTGCAGGTATTCATCCTTTGGTCGTAATGGGAGTATTTGGCTTCCTGCTGCAGCCAGTTCTTGTGATCATGAATCCGCTAAGTATCGCAATGGTACTCATTACCTCATGCTTATGCTCATCCTTTATGGGAACTTTTAATTCAACAGTAACGATCATGAGCGGCTTGCTCCGCGTCAATCCTTATCGGATTACCGCATGGAATCTCGGCTTTGGTTTACTGTTTGGAGGTACAGGCGTGCTAGTCAGTTACTTGCTGTTGTAGTTATTCAGCTCATCACAATCACGTATAAAAGGAACAGGCTGCTCTTAACGCTTGTTCCTTTTTCTACATGATTTGCTATAATAACTAACCAGCTTCTTCCTCTGCCTTGCTCTTGATCCGATCCACAATTTGCTCCAACGGCTCCGGCTGCAGCAGCTCAACAGGCAAAATACCTTTGTCGAACATCAGACCCTCGCCCTCCAACACAACTACGTAACGATCCCCCAGCTTCGCAATATGCAGACGGTCGCCAAAATCGGCCAATAACGCTCGAACCGTCATATTGCCAAGCTTCAGCTTCATCTCCAGCTCCGGCTGCTGTTCAACCAATACCGAGGACGCCTCCATTACTTGTTCGTGTGACCATTTCTCCTGTAGCTCACGCTTCTCGCTGTAAGCCCATACTTCCATCTCCTGTGTCTCTTTCTCACGTGCCTCCTCATTGTCCTCATATACCTGCTCGATATATTGGTGAACAAAGCCAAGCACCTGTTCATTCAATATTTCCGGCTGCGATTTCTCATATTCCACATATTTCAGGAAGTCCTCGAAATATCGGGCATGTGAGGATTGATGGATCTTCAGCTCCCACGGCTCCAGCATTCCTTCCTCCGGCATGTGCGGGTACATGATCGACTTCATATTTTTGGCATTGATCGCCATCTCAACCTTGTTAAGCAAGCTTCTTTCATCCGTGATCCGGGCGATTTTTTGTTCAAAATCACACTTCAATACAAATATAAACGGTTCGTCGAACAATTGACTCAGCTTGGCACGAGCAACGAACATCGCTCCACCACGGATTGCACTCGTATCCATATAGGCCTGCACCAAAGCTTCGGCATGCTCGACATAGGTATCCATCGTATCCGCCATACGCAACCGCGCAAATAAATTATAGTTAGGATTGCTGTCCAGATCATAGCCCGGCTCCACAGCGAATCGACCGATTTTTGTAGGCACCTGCTCGGCTTTCGGGTTACGTTCAGCGTGACGCTTGGCAATTTTGGAGAATTCTCCACCTAGAAAGGAGCTGAGCTCACTATCTGCATAATCGTCTCCGTCGAGCGTCTGATAATGCTTATATCGTTTACCGCCCTGCTCTTCTTCCCCCTCGATCTGAATCACAAAAAAAGATATACATTCGATGTCAAACTTCATTCCTGCAGCTCCCTTAAGAGGATAAATGTCCAAATAAAAACCCACCACTAGGGGCTTCTTAAAGCCCCGAAGGCGGGTTTAAACATCTTAACACAGGTTTAAGGGATGCAGCAATCCTTCACAATTCCCAAAACAAATTACAGGATAACACCGCAAGCAATACGAGCGCCGGAGTTACCTGAAGGATCGGTCATATAATCATCTTCCGCTTCATGGATGACCAAAGACGTACCACCCTGCTTCAACAAGGAATTGGCTTTATCCTTATCGAGCGTTACCATCTTGTTGACGAGCTCCGCACGACCTTTTCCATCAGCGCCAACCTCCAGATTCAAAAGATCGCCAGCGTGTGGTCCCTGAGGATTATTGAAGCCATGCTTCTTGCCTTCTGGATTCAAATGCTCTCCAGCTGTCTTGAAATCCGGACCTGTGCACACGCCGTACTGATGGATGTGAATGCCATGCTTGCCAGGCGCTATTCCTGTAACCTCGACCTGCATCTTGACCCCCTCTGGAATGGAGGATAACACGGCAGTTCCCGTCTTGATCCCCTTGCTGTTGATGATGTCAATCCGCTTGATCATCGGTCCTGAATCCTTGGCCATTTCGGTTGCTGTTGAGACAGCTGCACTTTCTACCTGATGACCATGCTGCGGTGTACGTTCAGCCAAAGTCGGCTGGTTACTCCATTCACAGCCTGACAAGAGCACGATACAGCTTAATAACGCAAATCCCCTGTTTCTATTTCTACTCATGTGATTCCCTCCAAAGGTTCAATCAAAGTTCCTTAGTCATTGTTGGCCTATTGAGAGGAAATTAAACTTATTTTGTCACAAAATTTCTTCCGAACCTGTTATATTCGACAAAAACCTCCATGAGATGACCACACACATCTAGTCAATCATTTCATATGTTCCGCTGTAAATACCAAATCCTGCTTGCTCACACCCACCGATTCACTAATGACAGAATAAAGCATGATTTGGCCGTTTTCCTGTCCGATCCAAGTGAGTGCCTGGGACTGGTTAGATGGACTCAGAAACGCATGGTTGTTAACCGAATAGTAGGCCTCTTTGCCTTTCAGGTTTATTTTTTCCACTTGCTCAATGCCCGTTATATGCGCTTGTACCGTTTTCTCCTTTTCACCATCAGGAATAAGCTGATAATAAATCTGGATTTGATCCCCTTTAGTATTTTGATAAATCAAGTTGGGAATTTCTTGCGCGCCAAAGCTTTGTGCGTGAGTTCTGACCGCAGTAAGCTTTTTCCAGGCAATTCCTGCAGCGCCATCCTTGGATTGTTTCTTCAACGTCTCCAGATTGTCGCGTAATGTATCTACGTCGATAGCTCCGATAGGGAGTACTGTTCTCCCTTCAGTATATGCAAAGCCCTCTGGAAGCTTATCCGGTAATTTGTACAAACCCGGACCGCCGACAAGCTGCTTTTGCCAGACTTCTATATTCGTATAGCTTTGCGGCTGATTGACCTTGACAAGCGGTGGCAGCTTAATCTTATTCAACTCAGGCACATAGACCACAGCAGATTCACCAGATTCCAATTGTTGTCGAACCTGATTGATGCGCTCCCGTACGGCTTTTGTCTGCTGAGCATCAAGGGTCTTCTGTGTATTCGAAGAAACCTGAAAGCTGAAGGTTCCGTCATTTAATTGATAAAGCAGGGTTGACGCATAAGCAATTCCCGAGAATAGCAGTAAACACAGTGCAATCATAACAGCTTGAGAATAGCGTCTTGGTCGGGCAAATACCGAAGTTCCATTGCCCTTGGAGTGCTTGCCGGCAAATCTTTGATCAAACAGCTGCTCGGTTCGAATACCGACTGCGGCGGGGCATTG
This sequence comes from Paenibacillus baimaensis, assembly GCF_025567575.1. Lineage (NCBI taxonomy): Bacteria > Bacillati > Bacillota > Bacilli > Caryophanales > Paenibacillaceae > Paenibacillus > Paenibacillus baimaensis. The sequence continues at coordinate 289,026 of NZ_JAOQIO010000124.1, forward strand.
AATGGACTTGCCTTGGCGCTTCAGTTCGTCTGTCAAACGTTGTTCAATGGACATGAATGGTCTCCTCCTTGACGGACAGTGCTAGATCCGTGTTTTTACGAAGCTTTTCTAAACCAAGGCGTAACCTCGACTTGACGGTACTGAGCGGAATATCCAGAACCCGAGCGATTTCCTCCAGACTGTAATCATCGTAATACCGTAGGATAATTACACTTCGGAGCTTGTAAGACAGTTGTAAAACTTGTGCCAACAGCTCTTCGCTCGTCTCATTATGAAGTACCTGCTCTTCTGTCCGGATTGCTGTTTCTTCCCGTCTCAACTCTTTATTGCGGTTGAACAAGCGGTAACGGCGCCACAGCTTCCTGTTCCAGTTGTTCACTTGCCGAACAGCGAGACCGTTCAGCCAGCGGTGGAAGGACTGTCGGGCATCATAATTCGGGATGGACTTCAGCAGCTCCATGTAAACCTCGCTTGTGACATCACCAGCATCCTGCTTATTGTTGAGCAAAAAGTACACGGTACGATAAACCGAATGCTGAGTAAGCTCATACACAGTGCGAAAGGCTTCTTTGTCGCCACTGCTCATCCGGAGGAGCAATGGGTACATTTCTTGGTCTGTCATAGGGCGGCTAGCCTCCTATCTTAATAAATCACCCTATATTGGTTCGTCGCCTGATTAAAGTTCACTAATGGCTTTTTTATTCGAGTTTTTTTGCCGAGTTGCTTCCTAATCATACAAAAAAGGCTGCCATGGCAGCCTCGTGGTTCTTATGAGTTATACAATAAAAGGGTCTGTCATGAAAAAGAAGTGGGCTCCGGAGATGTATCCTGCTCATGCTGCATCTCCTCAATCGGATCGAAAAATAAAATGTGCGGCTTTTTCATTACCCAGGTCGTCATACAGCGCTGATTTGCAACATTGACGGTTTTGAGCGGTTCTAGCAAAATACCTTGCAGCTTCTCGGTCATCTTTAACAACCGCTCTTCGTCCACAAGAAAACGTATGCTCCGGTCAGGCAATCGGTAACGATGCTGTCCAAGCGGTATCACCTTGTCTTCAATACCAATGGACGAAGCCAATCTGACAAACAGCAGGCCCCCTGGACGAAGCACCCTCCACAGCTCATACAGCATACGCTGGAAATGCGCATCATGATCAGCAAAGTGCAGCACGGCATTACTGATCACGACATCAAAGCTTTCATTGAGAAAGCTTATTTTATCGATAGATTGGACCTGGGCATATTCATCCGACCAGTCCGCAGCCAGCTCAGCCCCAAGCCTGCGTACATCTGCTATCGCTTCCTCCGAGTGGTCAATGGCATACACCTCGAACCCGTTGCGCAGAAAATAAACCAGATTACGTCCAGAGCCACAGCCTGCATCCAGGATCCGCATGCCTTTCACAATTCGACCCTTTAACAGCTGATCGAACAAATAAATATCGATATCACCGTACAGCTCGCGAGGGTTCATTCGTATATCAGCCCGATTCCGAGAGTTTTCGTAGAAAGCTTAGTTCGGTTATTTATTTTTCATCGATCTTGCTAATTGTTCCATTCTTTTATTGCTTTTAGCTTCACTGACTACCATGATGGCATGAATGACTCCAGGAAGCCAGAAGCATAAAGTCAATATTAGATTTATCAATGCCTGAAATGGCTTACCGCAGAGCAGCACCGCGAGCGGTGGCAGCAGAATGGCTAATAAATACATGGCTCATCCTCTCCTTATTCGGATATACCTCTATTTCAACGCATTCCTGAAGCTTATGCAAGCACTTTTTTATCCTTTGGTAGTAAAATAGCCAAAATGCCTAACAGAGGTAAATAAGCAACCAGCTTCATGATAAAGGAAATACTTGTAGCATCCGCAACCCAGCCTAATGCCGCCGATCCAAGTCCACCGATACCAAATGCCAGACCGAAGAACAAACCTGAGATCAGACCTACTTTACCGGGCAGCAGTTCCTGCGCATAGACGACAATAATCGAAAATGCCGAAGAGAGTACAAAACCGGCGCATACACACAATACACCTGACCAGAACAGATTCGCATATGGCAGCATAATCGAAAACGGAGCTGTTCCAAATATCGAGAACCAAATAATATTGCGACGACCGTAACGGTCTGCAAGCGGTCCGCCAATGAAGGTCCCCGCTGCTGAAGCGACTAGAAAAGCAAATAAAAACCATTGGGCATTGCTCACGGTAACCCCATAATCCTCAATTAAGAAAAAGGTATAGTAGCTGGTAATACCCGACATATACACATGCTTGGTGAATACGAGGAACACAAGAATGACGATTGCCCAAGAAATTTGTGCAGGTGTCAAGCCTGCCTTGCTGCTTCCAGTCGTGACTGTTTTGGCTTTGGGTCTCGGACGAATGTCCTGTCGACTGTACCATCGAGCCACATTAAATTGAATAATGATCGCAATGATGGCTGCAAAGGTTAGCCAGATCACACCGAATTGACCGATGGAAACAAATACGACAGCCGTCATAATGGGACCCAATGCGCTCCCGATATTGCCGCCAACCTGAAAAATCGACTGCGCCAGTCCTCTTCTAGCTCCTGCAGCCAAATAAGCTACCCTTGAGGATTCGGGGTGAAATATAGCGGAACCAATCCCCATGGCTATTACGGCAAATAAGATAATTGCATAGTAAGGTGCCAGTGCCAAACCAACTACTCCTACTAAGGTAAAACATACGCCTATAGGTAAAATATAAGGACGCGGCCGAATGTCGGCATAATAACCGACAAGCGGTTGAATGAGCGAAGCGGTCACATTCATTGCCAGTGCAATCATCCCGATTTGCGTGTAGCTGAGCTGCAAGGAATCCTTTAGAATCGGGAATAACGCGGATACACTGGATTGCATCGTATCGTTCAATAAATGAACAATACTGATCGCGAATAAAATCGGAAATACGGTAGTCTGGATTGGTGCTGATTGATTTTGTGCTTTTGCCACAGTTGGTACTCTCCTTTTTCTCTAAACCTCATATCCGACCAGCCAGTCAAATCGTTTGACATGCATGCTGGGTGGAATCATACGCAGCAGTCGGTTTCTTACAAAGATCGCTGCTGGAATTTCCGTTTGAACGACTTTTGCCATGAGTCGCGATTGACGCACCACCTTGGTTGCGCGTGCAAGGCGACGTTGTTCATATTGCTGAAGAGCTGCAGGAATGTCAGTGTCCACGGATTGCAAGCATTGTGCCAGCACTAACGCATCCTCCATAGCCTGAGCACCGCCTTGACCTAAATTAGGCAGCATCGGATGTGCCGCATCACCGAGTAAAGCAACTCTTCCCTCTGTCCATCGTCCTATAGGGCTGCAATCATAAATATCGTGAGAAAGAATAGAATCCTCCTCAGCTGCAGCAATAACGGACTCGATTGGTTGATACCAGCCGCAAAATGTCGAAAGTGCCAGCTGCTTTCGTTCTGCTGCCGGATGTGGAATACCTTCACTGGAATTGATCGCTGCAAACCAGTAGATGCGTCCGTTACCAAGATGCGTAAAGCCAAACCGCTTGCCGTACCCCCAGGCTTCAAAACCACCGCCAATGTCTAACGGGTAGCGCTGATCCTCGAACACGGAAATGCCACGTAGCGCCGTGAATCCGGAATAACGAAGCGGTGAGGATTCAGGGAATTGTCTTTTCACCTTGGAACGTATGCCATCAGCACCTATCAAGAGCTCGCCTATTCCTGTACATCCATCTTCAAAAGTCGCCGTTACCCGATCCTGATCCTGTGTCCAGCCGACAAGTTTTTTGTTAAATTGCACATCTGCCGTTGCACCCAAAACATCTAATAAAATGGATTGCAGAGTAACCCGATGAATGATGTAGCTGGACGTCCCATATTTTATGGCTTGTTGAGTGGTAGGCAAATCGACCAGCAGCTTTCCATCCCAGGTGCGAATCTCCGCTTTTCCAATAGGAGCTCCCTGTGCCTGAACCTGATCAGCTGCCCCCAGCTTGCTGAGCGCCTTCATTGCATTAGCTGCCAATACAATTCCGGCGCCAACCTGAGGTATCCCTGGTGATCGCTCATACAGAGTTACCTGCCAGCCCTCGTTCCTTAAAGCAATAGCTGTACATAATCCGCCGATGCCAGCCCCTATAACCATCGCTCTTCTTGGCTTGGAATTGCCAGCTTTCATGGCTGATCCTCCTGAATAGGTATCACTCTCTGTCATATTTCCATTCATTCTACCACAGTATTCTGCAAACGTCTGCCCGTTGAATCGCGAATTACGAGTGCACCCACCAGCATTCGTTCGGTTTCAGATGGTGGTTCTCTTCCCTCCATCCTGGACAGCAGCTGATAAGTTGCCTGCTCAGCCGCCTCCGGTCTGGGAAAATGGATCACCGTTAACGGAGGATACGTCTGTGAGGACATCAAAATATCCTCACAGCCTGCTATCGATAATGTGCCTGGCACCTCGATACCGAGCTCGCGACAAGCAGCCAGGCTGCCGGCAGCCATCAAATCGTTAGCGCATATTAGCGCTTGGAAAGGGAGTCTGCCCTCGGTCTGTTCCAATCGCTGCTTCATCTGTGCGTGTGCCGACTCGAAACGCCCTGGATCCTCCAACTTGTCTCCGGAGTGAAACAGCATTCCCTCGATGGTGAGCGCCTCCAAAAAGGATCGAAATCTGCACTCATAATGATGGTTACCGCTGCCTCCGCTCATAAAAGCGATCCGTTCGTGTCCATATTGCTTCAGATGCCGAACCAGCTGCCTCATAGCATCGATCCAATCAATATCGACAACACCGTCCAGTTGAAGCCTTTTTGCAGGCTCCATTATTGAGACAATAGGGATTCCCATAGCACTAAAATGCTCAATCGTGCTCTCTTTCAGCGATTGCCCGAGCAATAGAATTCCATCCACCCGCCCCATGTACAGCTCCTGCAGCTGCTCTTCCCGCGTTTCCTCATATGTCTGGAAAAAAACAAAATATCCGTTTTCCTTTGCTACAGATTCAATACGCAGTAAAATGCCAGCCTCAAAGGGATTGCCGAGAAATTGAACAAGTACAACGATTTGCTTTGATTTCTTGGTTTTCAGACTGCGTGCTAACAGATTAGGCTTGTAATTCAGCTCAAGCACGGCCTCCAATACTTTTTGCCTGGTCGTTTCCTTAACAATATTTCGATTGTTCAATACGTAAGAAACGACCGCTGCGGATACTCCCGCGCGGTCGGCTACATCTTGTCTTGATACCATATTGTGAACCACCTGACTGCTAAATTCCGAACGTGTTGCCTCCGTTAACAGACAAGCATTGTCCGGTAATAAATTTGGCTTCCTGAGAAGCCAAAAACGATACAGCGGCAGCAATATCAAGCGGCTCCCCCATATGCCCGAGGGGTACCTGCTTCTGATACCCGTCCGTATCGGAATCCTTATGTCGCTCTACAGGAATCCAGCCCGGAGCAACCAGGTTCACCCGAATTCCATATGGAGCCAGCTCGTTAGCCCATGAACGTGTCATGCCGATCATGGCAGCCTTGGCCGTCACATAACTTGAGAAATTCGCGTTGCCAAGCTGTGCAACCTCACTGCCAATGTTGACAATGCTTCCTGAGCCCTGTGACTTCATTCCTGCTAAGACCGCCTTGGTCAGTAAGAGAGGCGCTTTCACGAAAAACTCCAATTGATCCGTATAGATTTGCCAACTGCTTTCCTCGATTGATAACATCGGCTGCGGCCCTGTAGCATTATTGACTAATACATCGACAGAACGACCAAACCACCGAACCGAATCCTCAATAAGACGCTCAACCTCTGATTCCTGCGTAATATCGGCACGAATGGCTTTTGCCGTGCCACCCGCTTCTGTAATGAGACGTACCGTTTCGTCCGCATCTGCGACACTACTAGCGAAATTGACCGCAACTGATGCGCCATGACCTGCCAGCTCGACTGCGATCCATCTGCCCAATCCTCGGGAAGCTCCTGTGACTACCGCCAACTTGCCTTCAAGCTTACCAGGCACCTTATTATTCATAGATGTCTCCTCCATCCCTAATGGGCATATCCGCCTCTACCAGCATCACCCATATACAATTGCTTCAATGGTACCATAGATTCCGACGGAACGTAATTTTTAAATGGATTCTCATCGATGACACCAAGCAGTTGCTTGCGAACAGGGCTCGCATTCTTTAATTGTTCTTCGGTTGCTGTCCGATAATCGATAGGACGCATCCAGATTGGACTGTATCCCAGAAACAGCTGTCTTCGTGTAAACTCTGAATGATTCGGTGCTCCTGCATGCCACAAATTTTGGGCAAACACGAACACATCTCCAGGCTTGCCGCATACCTGCATTTCTCCGGGCAAATCATCGGTCACATTGTGCGTATCCGGCTGGTACGGTCGGTTGTGTGAACCGGGAATAATCTTCGTATTGCCGCGATTCGGCTCTGACATGTCGCTCAGAATGTAGCATGTTTTGATATAATACGTCGGTGTAATCCCATTGATCCGTGGAAACTGTGGATGGGGACCATCCTGATGCCAATTAATAAAGCTGTGCGTTTCTGTGGCTGCGTTATTAGGGTTCGGCTTGCGGATCGTCAGATGAGAAATGTGCAATTGAATGTTATAGCCCAGTAGATTCACGATCAAGGGCAATATCGACGGTTCATCGATTAGTGAAGCAATTTCTTCATGACGCTCCACGCTATTGTATATGTTATAAGCCAGCGTATCCGGCTCCTTGGAAACGACTTCGTCAATAGCTGCGTTCAGGCGATCGACCTTTTCCTGTGAAATCACGTTAGGGAGCAGCAGATACCCCTGCTCATCAAATTGCTTCATCAGCTCGGGTAGGTTCCATTGTGCGGTTTTGGCAGATTGCGTTGAGTCCATGTTTAAACACTCCTTAGGGTTTGTTATATAATTTACTCGTGTAAATATTAAGGATAAAGATAAGGGAGGTTAACCTCCCAGACCTATCGACAGTCAAAAGTTACTGATACAGCTACTTCAAATATCCCAATTCCTTTAGCTGCTTTTGTGCAGCATCCATGTATGCTTTATAATTCATTGAAGTTTCCAGAGTTTTAAGGAAGCTGTCGTACTCGGTGAGAGGACGTTTGCCATATATAAATTTCGATAGCTCCTCCTCAATATAGCGACCCGCATCCGCAGCGTTATAACCAGCAGGGATATCAACAAAACCATTCAGAGCCTGGATACGCGGCTGCTTGTTGGCAAACTCAATGAAAGGTGTTTGTTTGGCAAACTTGACCTGCAGGTAATCCATCTCAGGACGGCCGGTAAACTGATACAGCCAGAAATATCCGCCTTCCTTACCCATCAAATCAGTGGCTACGACTTTGGTTCCCTCCAGATTATAATGCTTGCCTTTCACACCATATTGAACGAGCGGGGAGCCTTCTTTACCGGAAACATAATTCAGCAGGTCAAACACCCTTTGCAGCTTTTCCGGATTTTTCTCCAGCGATTTGGGAATTGCGTATAATCCGGCTGTAACCCCAATATCCCATGAGCTTGCATTTTGCCCGCCTGGTCCTTTAACTGCATCCATTTGCACCCAATTGGCATTGGCATTGACAGCTTTGATCTGTTCTACAAATTGATCCTTCGTCATATTCGGCCAATCGATATAAATGATGCCCGCCTGTCCCTTGATGGCTTTCTGCTGATGCTGCAAGCCACTGTTCGCCAGCAATTCGGGATCAACCGCTCCCGCATCCGTCAGCTTTTTGATAAAACCAAGTGCATCCTTCATACTCGGATCATACAGCGCATTAATCAGCTTGTTATCCTTCACATAAAGACTTGGAGTGTTAGCTGAATATCCGATCCCATAAGCACCAAATACGGTGTTGAAAGCCGATAATTTGCCGCCGGTAATACCGAAGGTGTCCTTTTTACCATTGCCATCAGGGTCCTTATCCGCAAAAGCTTTCGCTACTTCCAGCAATTCATCAGTCGTTTTCGGTACCTGCATGCCCAGCTTATCGAGCCAATCCTTGCGGATGAAGTACGTATCGTAGGGAATAGTCGGCGTTTTGGCGACAGCAAATACCTTGCCGTTCATCGTTCCCTTCTTCAAGCTTTCTTCACCGATGAAATCTTTAACGGGCTTGAGCTTATCCATGTACGGGGTCAGATCAAGCAGCAGACCTTGCTCCGAAAATTGCTTCAACTGCTGACGATCCACAGAGAACAAATCGGGAAAGTTGGCTGAAGCCATACGCACATTCAGCTGATTTTTGTAATCATCCCCTGAAGCGTATACGGTCAAATTCAAATCCGTGTTTATAGCCTTATCAATCTCTTGTTTAATAATATCCTGATCCGGTGAAGGTAGACCGTTACCTGTCTCTATGATGTCAATTTTGATCTTCTTGGCACTTGCTGCTGGAGCAGTTGCTGGTGCTGCTGCGGGTGTCGGTGCTGATTCATTTTTGGGAGCAGCCGCTTCAGGTTTGGCCGCACCGCCTCCGCAGCCCGATAATAGGGTTCCACCCATCATCAGGAACGCCAGCGAAACGACCATTGTTTTCTTTTGGCTCATAGACTAACCCCTTCTTTCTTTCATGGTTGATGATCTGTATGGATCTGTAATGCATCTATATTGAAGCGGTAGCGGCCCCAGCTGCAGTCCGGAGCGGACGAACCGTCGTTCAACCTTTCACAGAGCCGAGCAGCATCCCGTTCGTAAAATGCTTTTGAATAAAGGGATAGATAATAATAATCGGCAAGCTCGCCATCACAACTGAAGCCATCTGAATCGTTTCGGTCGGCATCATGTTCTCCGCATTTTCCATCGGCTGCTGGGTGAGCATCAGGATTTCCCTGATTACGACTTGCAGCGGGAACAACGTACGATCGGTTACATACATGACGGCCTGGAAAAATTCATTCCAATGCCCAACCATATAAAACAATCCTATCGTCAATAGTGAAGGTACTGACAACGGAATCACAATTTGCATGAGAATTCTGAATTCCTTGGCACCATCCATTCGGGCCGATTCGAACAGCTCCTCCGGCAGGTTTTCAAAAAAGCTTTTCATAATAAGCACATTAAAGCTCCATACCGCATTAGGAAGAATCATCGACCAAATCGAATCGATCAAACCCAGTGATTTCACAATCAGATACGTAGGAATTATCCCGCCACTGAACAGCATCGTGAATACGACCATCATTAAAAATATATTTCGCCCCGGAAGCGCCTTACGGCTGAGCGGATATGCCATTAAAGCTGTCAAGATCAGATTGACAATCGTTCCGACCACAGTAATCAATACCGTTACCCAAAAGGCATTGGGAATATTGGATTCAGTAAACAGCTTATGATAAGCGCTGAATGTGATCGACTTGGGGATCAGAATGAAGCCGCCATTTTTTAATACCTCGGTGAACGGTGTGATCGATACGGTTACGACATACATCAGCGGGAAAATCGCCGCCAACCCAGCCAAGCCCAGTATCACAAAAACGATTCCATTAATGAAACGATCCTCCATGCTTTTTACCATATGCCATCACCCCATTTCTTCGATAAATGATTGGCTCCCATGACCAGAACAAGTCCAATCGCTGATTTAAACAGGCCCACGGCTGCCCCAAGACTGAAATTCAACTGCTGCAGACCAGTGCGGAATACCCAGGTATCGAGAATATCGGCGACTTGATATACTTGAATGTTATACAAAATATAAATTTGATCGAAGCCCGCATCCATAATATGACCCAGCTTCAGAATGAGCAGCAGCACAATGACATTACGAATACCTGGAAGTGTAATATGCCATATCATCCGCAAACGTCCTGATCCGTCTACACGAGCAGCCTCATACAGCGTAGGATCGATTGCCGTCATTGCCGCCAAATAAATAATTGCTCCCCACCCCAGATCCTTCCATATTTCCGAACCGACGAGAATAGCACGGAAGTAATCGAGTGAGGTCATAAATCCGATGGAGTGTGCGCCACTTTCTTCAAGCCAACGGTTAAACAACCCAGAGTTTTGCGATAGCAATGCAATCAGAATCCCGTATATGATCACCCAGGATAGAAAATGAGGCATATAGGTCAGCGTTTGAATGATCGTTTTGAACCATTTGACACGGCATTCATTCAGCATCAGCGCCAGCATAATCGGTGGAACCATACCGAATACAAGCTTGTAAAGCGAGATCAATGAGGTATTGACCATCAGCTGCGTGAAATAAGGTGAATTGAAAAAGATTTGAAAATGCTTGTACCAGGGATCTGCCCATGGGCTGCTTACAATCCCCTCCAATAAATTGAAATCCTTGAATGCGATAATAACGCCATACATCGGTACATATCGGAATAAAATATAGTACAGCACACCTGGCAGCAGCATCATATAAAAGGCGCGAAAAGCCCAAATGTTCTTGCCCAGCAGCCTGCCCTTGGCCTGCTTTGATTTGGCATCAACCACATTCCCCACGGTCAACTGATCCATAATGACATCCCCCTGAAAGCTTCATTTGCTGCTAGAGCGTGGTTCCAGGCTCTATAAGCACTCTTTCTATAGTTGTATTATAGCAAGCGCTTTCTTCAGGAAATATACAGTGATCGTGCGAAAGTGTTCGAATTTTTGCAAACGCTTTTATTCCTGTGACACATTCGGAAGCTCTATTCTAATCAAGGTCCCTACCTGGGGTCTGCTGGCTATCCGCAATCCGAATTCAGTGCCAAAGTGAAGCCGGATTCGCTCTTGAACATTCATGATCCCGATCCCTGTAAACCGATGCTTGCTGGGTGCTTTCCGGCGCTCACTGAAGATGCTGCTGAGCTGCTCGGAGTCCATACCCAGCCCATTATCGCGAATAACGACACAAAGCTTTTTGCGGCGTATGCAGGTTCGTATGTGAATGTGGCCCTGGACCTTCTGAGGGGCCAAACCGTGGAATATCGCATTTTCGACCAATGGCTGAAGCGTCAGCTTGAGAATTCTGCAGGTGAGCGTCTCTGGCGCGGCGTCAATCGTCAACACAAACTTCTCTCCATAGCGTACAGTTTGGATATAGGCGTACATCCGCAGGCCCTCAAGCTCCTCCTCCAGTGTCACGAATTCCCCACTCTTATCAAAGCTGAACGACAACAAACCGACAAGCGCACGAATCGTTTCACGCACAGCCTCGATCTTTTGCTGCTTGGCCAAACTGCTTATACAAGCTAACGTATTATACAAAAAATGCGGGGCAATCTGGCTTTGCAGCATTTTCAGCTCATACTGATTTTTGCGCATTTCCATTTCCTTCGTTTCCACGAGCAGGTTATGAATCCGCTCCATCATGGCATTATAACTCTTGGCCAGCTTGCCGATTTCGTCCTCTCGGGTCATAGAGATCGAAGGCAGCACCTCCATATCGCGCACCCTGTCCATCTTGGCCACTAAAGTACGAACCGGATAGGTTATATAACGACTCATCATATAGGAGCTGATTAACAGGATCAGTACCCAAATTACTGCAGCCGTTTTGTAATTGTCATAAAGAATAATGATATTTTGGTAAAAATAGCTGTCCTCAATAAAAGCAATAAAATACCAGCCCAGCTTATTCATCCCCGATTTCACTGCAATCAACTTGTTTGTGGAGCCATGAATTTCAGTGATGCCAATCGGTAGCTCTTGAATCTCGTTAACAAAGTGCTGATTCAGCTCAGGTGGAAATACACTCGTGTTATAAGGCAGCAGCTTATAATAATCCAGCGGCCAGGTTGTATCGAAAGTATTAATGACGTTACCCTTGTTCGTTACAATGGAGAAGGTTTGGTTGCGTGTATTCATGAACTGTGCGAGCATATTGGTCAAACGCACAAGATCAATTTCGACCACCGCAATCCCTTTGATTGCATCGTCGTTCTTGGAGCTGATCGGCAGCACAAACGCTACCGTCTTTCCTGATAAAGGCGATTGATAGGGCTCGGTAATCATAACACCGTAGCTTGACTTGGACATCTCGTACAGCTTAGCCAGATGCGGATTGCCGATGATGTCAAGAAAAACCTGAGTATTGGACATCGCTTTGCCATCAGCGCGTACCATATACAAGGTTTTGTAGAGCGTGCTATTCTTCTCCGCGTATTTACGCAGCACCTTAACCGCTTCTTCCTCCATTCCCTCGTCCAGAAGATCGTCACGCGTCGATAGCAGCAATAAAATATTTTGCACATTGTCCAAATAAGCGTCTAAATACAAATTGGTACGGTCGTTAATGACCGCGGCATCGGAGAGCACCTGCTTGCGAAACAATTGCTCGGCATCCTTCAGATTGTTCCATGCCAGCAACCCGAACAGTACCAGGGTTCCCGCAAAAAGAAACAGAAAATGCTTGAAAACCATGCTGCGACTTCTCATCCAATGGTTGACCCGGCTTAGCATACTGCTCCCCCTTTTTTCTATGATTGTCAAATGGATTAATAGCTTTTCTTAAAATCTGTCGGGGCTACGCCAGTTCGATTGCGGAATAATACCGAAAAATATCGGTAGCTCGGTATCCCAACCTGCTCCGCAACCTCATATACCTTCATATTCGTCGTTTGCAGCAAATGGATCGCTTTATCCATCCGCAAGCTTGTCACGTATTCATTAAAGGATTCCCCGACCTCCTCACGGAACAATCGACTCAGATAATACGAGCTAAGTCCAACAGACTCCGCGATTGAAGTGAGGGTAATCGGCTCCATCAGCTGCTCGGCAATCAGTTGCTTGGCATGCTGTACCTCCTTACGGCATTTGCTCTTCAACCCTACACCCGCTTCCAGCTCGCGGGTGAATGCTGTAGTCAGCTCTGTTAGTGTCCTCGCCTCACTCAGCCTTTGCCTGCTTTTATCCTCTGCCATATAGTCGCCATCCTTGAACAACTCTTTATGTTTGGACAACAGCCATACTTTTAACTCATCAGGATTGGGCCGTTTGGAGCAAGCCCAGACTGTAAACTCTTCTCGGATATACCGGGCCAGATGTTCCTGGGACTTTGCTAATGCCAATCGGAATTGCTCCGCATATACCTGTTTGATCTGATCCTCCATGGAACCTGCGACTGGCTTAGGCAGCAGCGTATGATCATAAATGGTTCCCGAATGATCATAAAAAGGCGCTTCAGGAGCAATCGCCGATTGCCGCAATGCTTGGAACATCACAGATTCATTAGGGACTTCCTCGCTTAAGGTCGCATACAGACGGACTGCCTCGCTCAAAAACGACAATCGCTGCTCCAGGGCAGTTTGCAAGCTATTCATCATCCATCCAGCCTGCTCACGTCTTGAAGGTGCATGTTCAATTGGCCGAGTACTGAATATCACATAGTCAGATTTATCGAGCTGAACCCAACGGCTCAATACCTTCGAGCTCTGCTCCCACTCACTGAATATCGCTTGCAGCTCATGATGCACATACATCTCATCCTCTGCTTTGGCATGAATATGCAGCCTCGTAAAGTGTATCGGGAAATGCAGCTGCCACTCCTTCAAAACGTGCCTTAGCTCATCCATGACCTCCACAGGTACGGCAGCTATGGATAGCTGCTCGTTTGCATATCGATTCCAGATTTTGACCAACTGCCAGCGCTGCTTATCGAGCTCACTTCGCTTGTGACTGTGCTCTCGCTGAATGGTAGTCCGTGCCTTGTCCAAGGCTTGCTCCAGATCGGAATCGAGCAGAGAAACCTTGATCAAATATTCAAGCGCACCCAGTCGCAAGGCATCACGCGCATACTCAAAATCACTATGACAAGTAAGTAAAATGACCTGCGTCAGCGGAAATTCTTTTTTTAATGATCGGAACAACTCGATTCCATCCATCATGGGCATTGTGATATCGGTAATCACCACATCAGGCACCAGCTTGCGGCACAGTTCCAAGGCCTCTTCCCCATTTTCAGCCTCACCAACGAGCTCAGCATGGCAGGATGACCAAGGAAATAGTCGCAGCTCTTCACGAAGCGGCAGCTCATCGTCTACCACCAGAACGGTTAAAGGACTTTCTTGCATATGAATCCCTCCTTTAGAAACCTTTAAAAATTGAGAACACAATTATGCAAACGCTTCCATATCGTATGCTTCATCATAGCATACGAATGTGAGTGCTCCTATACATAAAAACGGTTAAAAAGTACCAATATCGCAAAAGACTATGACAAGAACTGTCATGCTTGAATGTTATTGTTAGGTCGTAAGCCAAACAAATGAACAACGGTCATGAGTTTGTTCATTATCTAATTTAAGAGAGGATGTTGCATTATGCAGCCCACATTTAAGCCATCATTGAATCCCGTTATTGAGAGTAAGCCCGCTTATCATGCCATCGGCCTGCGTCAAACCCATGTATTTAGTGAAGGGGGTATTCCATCGATCGTTGATCAGTGGAGCTTGTTTATGAGTCGGATCGGCGAAATTCAAGGTCAACATGAAGTAACAATAGGCGTTTGCTATGATGTACAACCAGGCAACCCTTTCGAATATGTGACAGCCGCAGTGCTTGCGGAAGCACAACTGGATAACCCCGTACCTGAATCAATGTGTAAAATATTTCTTAAACCGCAAACGTACGCGATCTTCACTCATACCGGTCCTATCTCCGATTTGGGTGCGACCTATAAAGTAATCTCTGAATGGCTTGCCAGTAATGAAACCTATGTGCGTGCACAGGCTCCCGAATTAGAATATTATGACAGCCGCTACACGGGCAATGAAAGAGCGGATAACGAATTTGATATTTACATCCCTGTCGTGAGTCAATAACAGGAGCTGAGTCTATTTGGGTGGCGCATACAATTGCGCCATCCTGACTACCAAGGTTTGCATGAGCTCTACCAATTGTGCAGGCTGGTTCACTTTAACCTCTGGCCCGAACCCAAGAAAATAGGAGGCAAAATAATCAACCTCGTTAGGCCTGATAAACATTCGCACGGTGCCTGTTCCATCCTCATGAACCTCCATATCCGTATGGTTCCACGCCTCCCACTGACACCTGCGTACACCATCGCTTGTTAAGACGGCTTCAATCTGAATATGCTCCTCAGTTATAACAGGCTGTTCCTCAGGTGGTTTAAACCAATCCATAATGGAAAATCCACTCAAATCTACCGTTCTGTGTCCGTCAGTTGCCGCCTCAGCCGAAAGCACACGATCAATCCGAAACAGCAAATAACGCTCTTTCCAGAAGCAATAGCCCGGACAATACCAATACCCATTATAGGAATATACCCCGATGGGTTGAATGGTACGCTGATTGGCCCCATCCTTGGAATCATACACGATCTGCATCGGCTGCTGCTGTAACGCGGCATCAAGCAGAGCTTGCAGATACGGAGTCGGAGCCTGGCGTTTGGGTGTCCAAAATACGACTCTCTGCTTCATTTTATCAATTTTGCTTTTGGTATCGTCGGGTAAATAATAATAAAATTTATTTAGAGCCGTGATGGACTCCTCAGCAAATGGCAAGGCTCCATAATGCTGCAGCGATTGATAGGCAAAAAAGATCGCCACCGCCTCCTGCTCGGAGAATGTAATGGGCGGAAGCTGACGTTCCCTCAGCACTCGATACCCGCCATGAGGTCCATACTCTGTATAGAGTGGAACACCAAGCTCACTTAATACTTGCAGATCACGCATAATCGTCCTGATTGACACCTCGAACTCATCCGCCAGCTCACGAGCCGTAAATTTCTTGCGTTGATTAATGGCTATCATAAGCTCAATCACACGTTTGGACTTGGCCACTCACTCACCACCACCGATGACATTTTTCTCTGATTATATCATATATCTATGACATTTATTGTCATACTTAATAATGATTATGGAACCTCTAGCAGCAGCTTGAAATCCATTAACATGCAAAAATGCCATCGTAGCCCCAGCAGCAGGTTTTTCTGCTACAGGAGTTACGATGGCATAAGTTATGAACGTGCGTGCTCCGAAAGTATGGTCTCAGCACCAGGAAATCAAAGTTGTCATACACAATTCATTTTCTGCTCGCTGCTTATATGTTTTCCAGCCAATGTACTTCGTCCTCTGTTAACTGAATCTGCGCACCTTCCACGCAGGACTCCAGCTCAACCTGGTTCTGTGCTCCGATCAACGCAGCCGTAGGGAACTTTTGATTCAATACATAGGCCAGTGAAATCTGAATCGTGCTAAAGCCTTTTTGTTCAGCCAATTCAGCAGCACGACGCAGACGCTCCCAGTTCGCAGCGCTATAATATACGCGAACCATTTCGGCATTGTCCAATTTGTCGGGTGCAAAATTTCCAGTAAAAAATCCGCCTGCCTGTGAAGACCATGACAATAAAGGCAATTGAGTCTTTTCGTGCCAAGCGCAATCCAGAACATCCGCTGAAACACATCCTGCCCAACGTGGCTCATTTGGCTTGGCAAGACTCAAATTGGGACTGCTAAAGGAAAAACCGACCAATCCATTGGCTGTTGCATAATCGTTGGCTTCCTGCAGGCGTTGGTGAGTCCAGTTAGAAGCACCAATAGCGAGAATTCGTCCTGCCTGGATATGCTCATTCAACGCATCGATAATGACTTTAACCGGAATATTCGTATCATCACGGTGCAAGGCATACAAATCGGTGTAGCTTGTTTGCAGTCTGTCCAGGCTTATTTTTAAATCCGCAGCAATAGCCTGTGGAGTCACACGGGGACCATCGGCATTATGGTGCGCACCCTTCGTCAATATCACAACCTGATCGCGATTATTACGTTCTGTCATCCAGCGACCAATGGTTTCTTCGCTTTGTCCACCGCGGTAAATAAAAGCGGTATCGATCGTATTTCCACCGATTTCCAAATAATTATCAAGCACGCTGCACACTTTATCATAAACCTCATGGGTAAAAAAATCAGAGCCTTGGATCAAGTTCGTAACCGGCTTTTCCAATCCAGCGATTGCTATAGTTTTCATTGTTTTATATTCCTCTCATTTGGATTTAGAGCACTACACGCGCGCGCTCTCTTGCCGATTTCAGGCAGGCGTCGATCACACGCATATTTAACACAGCATCGGACGACTCATATCGAAGAGGTGTTCCATCCAGAATGCTGCGCCCCAGATCATCCGCCTGCAGTGCATATTGATTGACATAAGGTACTTCAACTTCCCTACGCTGACCGCCCACTGTAACAATAAAATGATCGTCTGCATTTCCACGGGTCACATAGGCGCTTGGTACTTCAATACGGCCTTCTGTACCAAGGATTTCAAATACATTACGTCCAGCAGCCCACATGCCGCAATCGAAGGTCAACGCGACACTGTTAGGAAATTCCAAAATACCCGATGCCATCATATCGACATTGTCGTGGTCTGGTGAAAAGAAAGCGTGCACAGTAGCAGCCTCAGGCTCTTGCCCCAATACCATACGAGCTGTACTGATCGGATATACGCCTACATCATACAGCGAACCGCCGCCCATTTCCTGATTGAATCTTACATTGCCCGTGTTTTTGGAGCTATTGAATGTAAAAGCACCATGGAGACCACGAATTTCACCGATTTCACCGGATTGTATAATTTCTTTGATCATCGTATAACGCGGATGGTGACGATGCATAAATGCCTCTACCAGCTTCACACCGGCCTGCTCACAAGCGGCTACCATCTCCGCGGCTTCTGCGGCATCCAGTGCAATCGGCTTTTCACATAATACATGTTTACCCGCCTGAGCAGCTTTGATCGTCCACTCCTTATGCAGGTGATTTGGAAGCGGTATGTAAATGGCATCCAAAGTTTCATCATTTAACAGTGCTTCATAGCTGCCATACGCTGTTGGAATTTGAAATTGTTCCGCTGTTTTCCTCGCATTGTCTTCGTTACGGCTTGCGATTGCAGCGACTTCTCCGGTTTGCGATTGCTGAATTCCCGGAATAACAGCTCTCTTGGCAATACCTGCGCATCCGAGTACTCCCCAGCGCAATTTTTTTTGCGACATGTACAATCCATCTCCTCAACCATTTATGTTAGTAAGACTATATTGCTATTATATTGAATGCTTATTAAAATGAAAATAGAAGATTTTTGCACATATCTAAAACTATATTGCTCTCCAGAAAGGCTTTACTTATGAAAAAACAGCGAATTCTTCCGACATTGTCAGAGCATGTTTATTTTTGTTTACCGGAATCCGTTGGCTGGTACCAGCAGGACCCTTTCCATACTGTGGACCGCCAGGAAGGCGCACTGAACAATTTCAGTATCCATCTCATTATTAGTGGCAAAGGCTACGTCGAAACTGCCTATGAGAAACATATGCTGACCGCTGGCGATGCTTTTCTTTATTTTCCACTTCAGCGGCAGCGCTATTATTCCTCCCAGGAGGATCCGTGGGAAATTCGTTGGGTTCACTTTTACGGCTCCAGGCTTAGTGACTATTTGCTGGAAAGAGGACTGCACCAATCCCATTTGTGGACAGTTCGTCAGGTGAAGCCGCTTGAACGTGCTCTTGATGAACTGCTTCTTGAGGCGGAGCTCAGTACACTGTTTGAAATGACTCGACTCTCAACGCTCACTTATGCGGTAATTGCCGAATTCGTCAATCAAGCTGTGCCTTTGTCTACACAAAGAACTGCGGCGACCTCCGAGTTGATTTTACAGCTGCTCCCTCGCATCCAGCAGGAGGCGTGCAAGCCGTTTGAGCTTGATTATTGGTCTGAGCAGGCTGGCGTCAGCACCTATTACTTTTGCAAGCTTTTTCGTAAGGTTACCCAGATGACCCCAATGACTTACGTGACGCTGTGCCGCCTGCAAAAAGCCAAGCAGTGGCTGCTGGAGAAAAAGGAAATGACCATACGCCAAATCTCATTTGATGCTGGTTATCCCAGCACAAGCTATTTCAACAAACGATTCCTGGAACAGGAAGGTATGACGCCTACAGAATACCGGGAGCTGTATTGGAAGAACTAGCCAATTCCTTCCTCAAACGGAGATAAATTCACACCTATAGGAGCACCTCTCGGTTGACCCACCGCTTGCGTGCAAGCCAAGATAGCTGCATAATGATACAAATTATTGTATGATCAAATAAATACACGACTATGAATGACTACACAGATTTACGGAGGAGCTTGATATGAAATCACTTGTACTTGCAGAAAAACCGAGCGTCGCCAAAGAAATCGCACGCGTTCTCGGCTGCACCCAGAAACAAAAGCATTATATGGAGGGACCTAAGTATGTCGTGACCTGGGCATTGGGTCATCTCGTAACCTTGGCTGAACCGGAGGATTATGATTCCAAATATAAAGCTTGGGAGCTCGATCAGCTGCCGCTGCTGCCTGAACGGATGAAGCTTAAGGTCATTAAGGAAACGACACCACAGTTTCGCGCTATTGCTCAATTAGCCAAGCGTAACGATCTTAACCAGCTTATTATAGCTACCGACGCTGGACGCGAAGGCGAGCTCGTAGCCCGTTGGATTATGGAAGAGATTCACTGGCGCAAGCCTTTTCAACGCTTGTGGATTTCCTCGCAAACCGATAAAGCGATTCTCGATGGTTTTGCCAAGCTAAAGCCGGGTCGTGACTACGACAACCTGTATCAATCGGCAGTATGCCGTGCAGAAGCGGATTGGTTGATAGGACTCAATATTACACGAGCACTTACCTGCAAATACAATGCACAGCTGGCTGCCGGACGTGTACAAACTCCTACCCTATCAATGATGATGGAAAGAGAAAATGAAATACGTGCCTTTCAATCCAAGGATTACTGGCTGCTCAGGACACAGCTGGGTGGTTTTCAGGCAATGTGGAGAGGCAAGCACAATCCGGATGGCCGTTTGTTCGACAAAGCGGCAGCAGATACGTTGTTAAATCGGGTTAAAGGTGCTCAGGCGAAGGTTAGTCAATTGAAAATGACCGAAAAGTCAGAGCCTCATCCGCTAGCCTACGATCTGACCGAGCTGCAGCGAGACGCCAATCGTAAATACGGATTTTCAGCCAAGCAAACTTCAAATCTGCTGCAGCGTCTATATGAACAGTACAAGCTGGTCACCTACCCGCGAACGGACTCCAGATATTTGACATCGGATATGGTTCCGACTCTGAAGGGGCGCTTGGATGCCATTTGTATACAAACCTATGCAGGACTTGTCAGACCGCTGCTTAACAAGCCTCTGAACATAACCAAACGGATCGCAGATGACAGTAAAGTATCCGATCACCATGCCATCATTCCAACGGAGCAAACGCCGCTGCTTCATATTTTAAGCCATGATGAACGTCGATTGTATGATCTGATCGCGCGGCGCTTTATCGCCTTGTTTTATCCTGCATATCGTTATGATGAAACGGCTGTCACCATCGATATAGGCGGTGAGAGCTTTTATGCCAAGGGACGCGTCACGAAGGAGGCCGGATGGAAAAGTGTCTACGGGCAGGAGCTAATCTCGTCCGAGCAGGAAGATGAGGAAATCCGGGATGAAGATTCAGGAGGCTCACAGTCGTTACCCAAATTGCAATCGGGTCAAGTCATCCCGGATCATCGCTGCACTTTGGAAAAGCATGCAACCAAGCCCCCTTCCCGATATACCGAAGCTTCGCTGCTGTCCGTTATGGAGAAGCATAAATTGGGAACGCCTGCGACCCGGGCCGATATTATTGAAAAGCTGCTTTCCTCCGATACGATTGAACGGAAAATGAATGTGCTTCAGCCAACCGGCAAGGGCGCGCAATTAATCGAGCTGGTCGTACCCTCACTGCGTTCACCAGAGCTGACTGCCAAGTGGGAGCTGGAGCTTGAACATATCGCCAAAGGAACGGGCAGCATGAAAACCTTTCTGAAAGCTATCCGTGAGCAAACGACAGCTATGGTTCAAGCCGTCAAACAAAGTACAATCGAATACAAGCCGCATAATCTTACTCATTCCAAATGTCCGGATTGCGGTAAAAATTTGCAGGAGATCAAGAGCAAACGTGGCAAGCTGCTCGTCTGTATCGACAGAGAGTGCGGCTATAAGCGGGCTGGCGAACCTATGCTGTCCAACAAACGTTGTATGCAATGCCATAAGAAAATGGAAATTCACACGGGAAAAGCCGGTAAATATGCACAATGCCGTCATTGCAACGTCATCGAGATGCTGAGTGATGAGCCGCGTGCAGGCGGTAAAGCCGCCAAAAGAAACAGCGCCCAGTTGATCAACCAATTCAGCGATAACGTTGCTGTAGGCTCCAGTCTGGAAGAGGCACTAAAAGCCGCGATGCAAAAGAAGCAGAACCCGGAATCTCCCTGATCCAATTAAACAATCCCCACTCAGCCTTGTATCATTCTTGGCTTGATGGGGATTGTTTGGTTGTGCTCTTGATTTCTTATTTTCACTTCACATCAAGCTCTGAGTCATCATATATAAACCTTGCAACTGAATTAATGCGCTCATCGGTTAATGGAGCTGAGTTATCATAATAAAGAATGGAAGAATCCGGGATACTCCATTTTATGTCACGGACAATAAGCGTTCGGCTGAATTCATCCCAATTTGTCAGCTTCCAATCATCCAGCGATGAGCCCCTTTCCTGAATACGCTCATAATAGCTCGTTTGGTCAGCAAGATGTACAAAAACCACTTTCACTGCGACATCAGCAACAGAAGCACCTATGCCTTCTAGCTCCTTGACCAACCACTCCTTGCTCTCAGTCTCCTTCGTAAAGGGCCCGATCACAAAAGCATCCGATCCAAGCTCTACATTTTCCAGTGCGGCATCCATCGTTATCCGATAGCCCAGATCGCGGCACAATGTCTTGTAGGTTATTGAATCACGATCCTCCGGGTCTTGACCAGCAAGCTTCATTAGCGCTACGGCTGCTGGTCGTAATAAGGTGTCCATATCAAATAAAGCCGCACGGGACCGTTTGGCCAAGGCTTTCGCGATGGTTGTTTTACCCGCCCCGGCAGGACCTAAGAAAAATACAAGTTTTCGCATCCGAAGTGACCGTCCTCCCCCTGTTTAGCTTACCATCGACAACAGCTTCGGCTTGACGTTCTGTTCATAATAATGGATAAGCTGTGCCTTCTCATCAGCTGTAAATTGGTATTCACAGTCTCGTCCTTCATCCTGTGGCACAATTTGCGCAATTTCCCCTGCATATGTACAAAATATCAATGCTGTCAGTTCCGTAAAATCGTCCGGCAGCACCATACCCTCTTCCAACTCCAAATGCAGCTCCACATCGATCCACTGCTTATCGCGAATTTCGACCGTTGCCCGCATCTGATGAAACCGCAATTCTGCATAATCCAAAGAGCCGAATTGAATCATTTTGTTACCTCCATTGTCTTTTTTACGATTGCTTTCTCAAAAGATTGGCACAAGCCATGTCGATCGTAGGATATAGATACGAAAAATCATAGTCAATCGCCAGCAGAGGTATAGCTCGCTGACCCTTTAGCAGCAGGACCGACATCTCCCCAAACATAAGCTTCATCATAAAAGCAGGAACTGGAAACCAATGCCGGGTGCGCAGCGCTTTGGCTATCGCTTTACCCATTTCGTCATTCGTCACAGCCTGCGGCGATGTTGCGTTAATTTGTTCAATAATATCTTCATTTTCGATACAGAAATCAATAAGCCGGCATAAATCGTCGATATGAATCCATGAAATAATCTGCTTGCCGCTGCCAACTCGACCCCCGATGCCAAGCTTATATGGTGTTAACAGCTTGGGGAAAGCGCCGCCATCAAGGCCCAGTACAATGCCCAATCGCAGCTTAACAATTCTTGTATTGCGAATCTCATCCATCGCAGCTTCCCACTTCTCAACAACACCTGAAAGAAAGTCCACTACATTCGGGTCACTGTGCTCCACAAAGCTTCCACGTTCCGAGGTTCCATAAATCGATACGCCTGAAGCGTTGATAACGACCGAAGGCTTTTGCTCCATCCGCTCTATGATATTGGCAATTTGCGCAACAGCGTCAAGTCTGGAATTCAGAATTCTTTCCTTTGCTTCGTCAGTCCAGCGCTGATTGATCGATTCCCCCGCTAAATTCACGATCACATCTGTACCTGTCATAACTTTAATATCATTTTTCAATTCCGACCATGTAGCATGTCGAATTAATGGATTGGTAGAGGTGAGTTTTTTGCGAGAAATCAAGATCAGTGAATATTTACGTTCAAGGAAATATTGGGTCAAATGCTGACCGATAAATCCCGAACTGCCTGCTATGGCAATTTTCATCCGTGGTTTCCCCACCTTCGATTGATATGTGTTACTCATTATATAACAAACAGCTCCAAAGAACCAAAATTCCTGCTGAATGTCAATAAATTAAAAAAGACCGGAATCCCAGTAACTGAAACGTAACACGGATACAAGCACTTTTCATTAAAGTGTTGATAATCCCGGTTACTTCTGCTACTTGCGGACTCTGGTCTTGTGGCTTAATGGGCTAAATAGGATTGAATAAAGCGTAAAGCATCCGGCAGATGCTCCTTCCAATATGTCCAATTGTGCTCGCCTTCAAACTGCTCGTACGTATGCGTGTAGCCAATAGTCTTGAGATGCTGATGAAAATCCTGATTCATCGTGTACAAATAGTCACTGGTCCCACAATTCATATACAAGGCGGGACGTCGACCGTCCTGCATTCGTAAATTAGCGACCAGCTGCGGATCATACGACTCCGCATAAGGTCCATGGAGCGGTCCAATCATCCGACCTACATCAGAACGAGCATACTGTTCTCTCAAATGCTGGCTCGATACCAGACCTCCTGAGAGACTTGCTGCTGCTCCAAACCGTTCAGGATGCCGCAAGGCAAGCGACACAGCCCCAAATCCGCCCATCGACAAGCCGCACAACACCCGCTGATCGCCGCTGTTGATCGTTCGGTAGTGCATGTCAATCTCAGGAACCAGGTCATAAATAAAATATTGCTCGAAGTTACCTGTTCCATCATACCAATCCATATAAAAAGTGCCCTGACCATAACCGCCGTCACTCGGCATAACAACAATACTTGGAATGAGTTCGCCGTTGTTCATCAGTTGATCCAGCGTTTGCTCAGCATTCCCTTTGAGCATCCAACTGGACTCACTTCCGTGCATACCGTGCAGTAAATAAATAACTGGATACCGCTGTTCCGACTGCTCATATCCCGCCGGCACATAAACGAAGCATGACTTCCGAGCGTACAACGCCCCGGAGAAAAAAGAATGCGGTTGTATACTCAAAAGATCGATCCTCCCGGACAAGCTTAATTAAGAACTGCTGTGATGTGCGCCTCGGTTACAGCCCAGTGTGAAGTGTTCCATACCGATTCTTTATCTTTAACATACAAAATTTGCGGAGAAGCATGCTTGACACCTGTATCCTCAGCAATCTGGTTAGAAACCGGACGGGATTCAATTACCTTGACAAGTACATAATCAACCTGTTCGTTCGGTTGTTTGTTCAAATAGTTTTCAAACTCTTGCAGGGCATTAGCACTTACCGGGCAGGTCGTACTGTGCTTAAGCACAACTACCGGCTTTTCGGATGAACCTTCAAATAATTGGTTCCACTCTTCCTGACTATCAATTTCTCTCCACTGACTCATATTCATTCCTCCATATTTCTACATATCATTTTGTATTTAACAACCAATTTACGCTTTTTTGTCGTAAAAGTGAAGGCATCCACAGCTTCATAGCTTGGGGATGCCTAAGGAGTAGCGTGGTCGCCGCCTCTGTTCTATAATCATTTTACCATATTCATGTTTGATAATAAACTATTCCGTTGTACCGAACCAATCCATCGTTTGAGATCCCAGCAGCTTGCGTTTCCCCTGGAACTCATGATAGATGTTCATCTGATATTGCTTCAACGATTCAATTTTGAAAATCAGGCTATCATCCTGCTTGGTAATCCGATAATCAAACTCTCCGAGCTTAAGTCGCTTGTCTTCCTCCTCAGGCGCTGTTTCCAGGTAAAAAACCTCATCGATGTTGACTTTTCCTTTACTGTCTACGAACTGGATAATCAGCTTGCTGCCCTCCGTATTTGTCTCGTAAAAGCTATCCTTGGTCAGCTTGTATTTAAAATTAATCCGCAGCGTATTGCGATCCAGCCACGTATTCATATTACTTAACGAAATCGTATACGGGTAGAACACAAGATCCTTTAAAGTCGGGCTTACTGTGGTATTTTCCAAGGGAAGCTCCATTTGTACGGCATTGATGTAAGCCTCCGCTTTATCATCCGTGCCACTGAGTCGCTGTTCGGTGACCGATTCACCAATGACCAGCCTGAGGCTTTGTACGTCCAAATCCTTGGGAAGCTTGGTTGAAAAGGATAACAGAGCTTTCCCTTGGGGATTCAGTTTTTGCTTGACTTCGCGAACCCTGGTTGGGTACAGCGCATCATCCGCTGTCTTGAAGAACGCTGTTAGCCTGGGAATAATATTCGAGCGCTTCTCAAGATTGGATACCTCCACTTGCACCTCAAAAAGATTGCTTGCACCGTCGGTATAAGTGTTGATTTCTCTGGGTGAAAAGCTGGTTGATCTGCCAGAACCGGTAATAGATTGGGATTGACCAAACGCCAGCAAAGGAAGTACAATCTTTGATTCCGGCAGCTGGAATTGAGCGATTTCCTCGGTTGCGGTTTCACTCTTCTTTTCCTGAACGACCAGCTTCACGGACGCGAACGGATAGGTGTATGGAATTTTGCCAACAAGCTTCACATGAACAGATTCAGAGGGAGGCACACCGACAGATCGGTCAAGTTTAATAACCTTGGCATCTACCTTACTCCCGCCATCAAGCTCAAAGTAAGCCTTCAATTCGGGAAATGGCAATGCGACCGATTTGTTATGGGACAAGGATACTTCAGCGCTCAAAATATCCTGATCCTCCCATGGTAAACGATCAACTTTATCTGCTTTGAATGCATACGTACCATCTGCATTCGTATACGTGACAACTCCACCTAACTCCGGCAAAGCTTTAGGGTCAGTTGATATGCGTAAAGAAGCGATAGGAAAATTGATTTTGGTATCCGTCGCTAGCACCAACTGCTGTGTCATGACCAGATCCCAGGAATCGGTTCCTGCTGACAGTGGCAGCTGATTAGCCCTTAGCTGAAGCTCTAGCGGAACATCCGGCTGCAGTGACTGCTTGTCAGCGTTCAGGACGATATCCAGCGGGTACATCGCACCGTTTGAGGTTCTAAGCGCGTATTGATAGCCGGCGATTCGAATGGAGGTCTTTCCCTTATTGGTCATGCGCAGTGTCAGCTTGGGGGACGTATAGCTATCGCTATCAAGTGCCGACCATGCAGTTACGTTCAGTTCAACAGGCATCGCTGATAGCTGTACCGTCTTTCCTCCTGAGACAGGCGCCCACAATGCTTCGGCTGTGTCCGGGAAGCGAATTTCACCAACTGTTGTTTCCAAATCGGCACTCGTATAATCCCATTTTGTTATGCGGAATCCGAGTTCACCTAGCTGAACCAAGTCATTAACCGCTGCGTAAAAAGAGAACTCCACCTGCTGCCCTGCTGGAATTTCTTTTTTCAGCTTATCCTGAGCGACCAAATCCGCTTTAAATTCAGCACCGGATGTACTGATAACCTTAACCCAGTAATCAAGAAAGGAAAGCTTACTGCTTCCTGCATTCATGACCGTCATCGTAAAAAATAGCATCCTGCCCCCATCTGTAGGCACCACAGCAGCGTTCTTCAATTGTATGGAACTGCTTGATCCTATGGAAACAGCGGGGAGCTGTAAGGACGTATCAAGCTCTTCCCTTTGGTAGCTTTCCCCTTCCGCCATTGCTGGCTGTGTCTGAATTAGCCACATCGCCGCGAGCGCCAGCATGATCAGCAGCAATCCGGTCTTCATGTTTAATCGGCACATGTATACTCTCCTCCTTGGCCTCCGGAGGCAGCAGGACGATTCGCCCGTCCTCCAGTTGGACTCTTACTTTATTTGTCGAATGAATACCTATGGATTTAAGCATATCTCCGGGAATTTGCAGACGGCCTGATTTATCGAGAACCGCATATTCAGTATGGGTCTCGTCCTCATTCTGCCCTATCCCTGACTCAAGCTCTGCCAGCTCATCTGCATAGGTTTTACGCCGGATCATTTCCGATGAGGTTTTACCGTCCCGTATGGCGACTACCCGATCCACTTTTTTGGCGAGCAGCGGGTCATGAGTTACGATGATAACAGTCAAACCGATCCTCCGGTTTAAATCACGAAATAAATCCAGTATTTGATCCGCCATCTTGGAATCGACAGAGCCCGTGGGCTCGTCTGCAAGCAGCAGCTTCGGATTATTCGCCAGAGCAATAGCAATCGCCACTCGCTGCTGCTCACCACCGGACAGCTGATTGAGCCGATTTTTGATCCGATGGCTTAACCCGACTGCATCCAGCAGCTCCAAGGCACGTTCACGCTTGCGCTTACCCTGCAGAAGAATGGGAAGTTCTACATTTTCCTGTGCGGTCAGGTAAGGTATTAAATTGCGTGCATTATTTTGCCAGACGAACCCTACTGTTTCCCGTTTGTAGCGCACAAGATCACGTTCCGTAAACTTTAACAAATCTTTACCAGCAACCTGCAGCTGTCCGGCTGAAGGTCGGTCCAAGCCTCCCAGCATATTCAATAATGTGGATTTGCCACTCCCACTGTTACCGATAATAGCCATCAGCTCTCCTGCTTCTACGTGCAGGTCAAGACCTTGAAGCGCTACGACTTCGAGATCGGCTACCTTATAAATTTTCACGAGGTTATCACAATGGATCATCATTAATCCTCCCCGAGCTTGACTGCCTGATGAATCTTGATCCGTGAGAGCATCGTCCCCAGAATCAGCAAACCCATGGAAAGCATAACCGTCACGATGATATAGAGCTGAATTTGATCCCGGGGATCAAAAGTTACCTGAAATGGCGGAACCTGGCTCGACGTTTGCATGGATAACTGGAACATCGGTACGAATAAGCGGCTGGTCAGTTGACCCGTTAATAGCCCAATGGCTACGGCCGCACCCGATGTGAGAAGCTGCTCCCCAACCAGCATCAATATTAATTGACGGAATGAAACCCCCATGGCCCGCAAAATCCCAAATTGCAGAACACGTCCTGATAAGGACAACACCCAATACAACAAAAATCCGCAGAAACTGATCACTATTGAAATAATGAAGCCAAGTGTCATGACACCATTAATGGCAAGCAGAAATGGATCATTTTTGGAGCGGATCAAGTCCTGCTTGGCATCTACAAGCTTGGTAATCGGAATTTGCTTATCCTCCAGCGTTTGGTAAAGCTCCTGACTTTTCGTTTCAGGCTTCAGCTTTAACCAAACCTCATACGGCTCCAGAGCCATATTGTTCTGAATATAGGACAGATGACCAACAATCAGCATCGGGTCCTTGACCTTTTTATTTTTGGCATTGCTTGACGCACTGCTGCTAGAAGCGGCAGCCCTATCCGTAAAGAGCGGATTGGGATTCCAGGATGGCCAATAATCAACAATTCCAAAAACCTGGAACATCGTGCTTTCCACACCACTCCAGCTCGCATAGATGGGGTCGCCTACCTTCAGGCTGTACTGGTCAGCCATCGTGCGGGACACAAGCACCGCAGCAGGGTTCACGGCTAGCAAATTCAAATAATCATAAAAGTGGTGGTCAAGCAAGCCATTGCGCATCCAGGCCGTTCGACCAAAATCATCGGTATCGATGCCCATCAAGGTAGCTGTACCGCGTTCCTTGCCTACGGTGAACCCCGCTTCCTTTTTAGTAAATACTTTGGCCGCTTGCTCAACACCATTTAGCTGGGTCAGCGGCAAAAAGGGAGGCTCGGAGAATTGCACCTTCTTCTTGGCGGCAGCCAGACTCTCTTCAGCAACGGGTTCACTGCCACCATAATCACCACCCATGCTTGGCGGAGGCGCATCATCCTCCCACTTCATTTGCATCGTAATATCCGCACCATTGCTGTACATGATTTTCTCACCGGCATTTTTATTAATCGTTCTGGCGGCGCTTGCACTGAACAAGCCCGTAGCCAGCGTAACGCTTAAGAACACCATGATCGCCTGATACTGAGTTGTTGAGCGCCCGACCTGCAGCAGCGTAGAGTATAGAGAAGGCGGCCACCAGCGTCTACCGAGCCGATACAGCAATCGAACCAGATACGGATATATCCGCAGCAGCAGAAAGCTCGCTCCCAGTACAAACAGCGCTGGTACCAGAAATAGCAGAGGATCCATCTGCAGATCTGTCGTATCCAGCCCAAGCGCCTGCATATCGGACATACGACGGCGGAATGTATACAGTCCATACATGGAGATAGCGAGCAATACAATATCCACTCCGTACTTATGCCAAAAGGATAATCCCGACTGTCTGGCCATCTGCTGCTTATGTCCTACAATCGTTGCTTTCATCGCAAACAAAACTGGCAGCAGTGTCATGAGGACTGAGCAAAGAACTGCATACAACCCGTATTGAAACGCTTCCTGATTCAGCTTGACATCCAGCGTCGCCCGCTGAACAAATTCAAGAAAACCATTAGAAGCTCCCAGCACCTTGGTCAACGACAGGCCCACGAACGGTCCAAATAGGAGTGCAATAGCACCTAACATAACCCCTTCCACAACATATCCGAGCACAATTTGCAAACGGCTTGCGCCGCGGCTGCGAAGTACGGCAATTTCGGTTTTCTGACGATCAATAATGAGATTGGAAACCATGAATAAATAATAAGCCAGCATAATCATCACAGGCACATTCAATGACCATAGCATCATCCGCAGCTTTTCTTCCTTGGCGTAGTAACCAGTCAATGTTTTCAAGGCAGGAGCCTTAACCGAAATATTCGGAAAATGGTTGCCCAGGTAATTTTCTGTACGCTGGTGTGTCTGAATAAAGCGCTCAATTGAATCCAGCTTCATCCGGCTGTAATCAACAGTCATGTACCAGCTGCTGAAACGAAGCATAAGCTGCTGCTTCTGGGTTATCGTCTGTTCAAACCAATCGTAAGAAACTAATAGACTGGCCTTGTAGCTGGACATTGGATTGTACCAATACACATCATCGTACGTTTTACGGTCAACAACCCCAACAATTTTGAATTTAATCGGAGTTTTGGCGGTGTCATCCTCAATCACATATTCCTGTCCAACGACCATCTTCAATAGTGACAGACCTTGATCCACAACAACCGCTTCTACCACACCATCTACAGGGGCAGCCGATGGCAGCTTTCCGTCCACAATACGAACGTGCTCGTCCATTCCGCTTAGTGCCGTAATATCGGCGCGCCGACTAACTTTATTGTCAATTTTATTGGCATCAATCGGGACCAAATTCCAGCTATCCGTTGACCTTTCCGTGACGAGATTAGGGATCGGCAGCTGAAAAGCGGGAGCAATGGATTGGGACATGTAAGCATCCGCATTAATAATTGCCTGCTTCGACTCCTCAGGTGATATTTCTCCGGTCAAATACACCGAGCTCCAAAAAATCCCCGAATACTGCTGACTGTTCGTCTGAAGCAGCTCCAAATCCTTAACCAGGAGCCGCTGCAAAATTGCACTTGTATAAATCGGCATACTGCTCACAAGTCCGACCGAGATGATCAATCCGAGCAGAAGGCTGAATTCGAGCCATTTGTTTTTGATCATTTTGCGCATGATCATCACAAGTATCGCCACACGGCATCACCTCAATTGTTTAAAATCACCTTTTGACCCTCTTTGATCCCTTTGCGAATCTCTACTTCCGTAGACGATACGATTCCCTTCTCAACATCAAGCTCTTTACGACTTTCCCCTTCAAGCACCTGTACATAATCACGTCCCATGTAAGAGCGGAGTCCAATCTTGGGAATGATCATCACATCCTCCCGATTTTCGGTAACGATCGTAATATCCGCGCTATTGCCAATCTCTATCGTATCAGGCAGCCCTTGGGCTGTGATGACAATCGTTTTCGCATTTTTATCAGCAATAGCTTTCACATCCGATTGAGGTGCGGTTGCGGGAATTTGCGACACGATGCCGGGGTAGACGCCTCCTTTTACCTTAACTTCTGCAGGCATCCCTATCTGGACTCCGACTAAATCATTCGTATTGGTCGTTTCGTATACCAGACGCACCGATTTAGGATCAGATACCGTTAAGATCGCTTTATAGGCTACAACAGGATCTCCTTGCCTGATAGGATCAAGGAACGTTACAATACCGCTGACATCGGAAATCAGCTTCGTCTTGCTCAATTGCTTTCGATACAGATCCAGCTGTATTTCCTCCTTCTGCATATCCAGCAGCTTGATTCGGATGGCAATCGCATCACCGCGTTTCTCATCCTTGGCTTGTTCCAGAGCAAGCCTTGCCTTTTCCACAACAAGCTCCTGCTGAAGGATTTTGCCTTCAATTTCACCTTTATCAAGCTGAGCAACAACATCTCCCTTATTGACAACAGACCCAAGATTGACATTGATGTCAGCAAGCCGCCCTCCGGATTCGGGGTAGAACAAATATTGCATCTTGTCCGCAGCAAAGGTGCCTACTCCGTTGATTTGCTTCTTGATGGTGCCCTTCTTGACCTCATACAGCTCAAAATTTTCCTTGACCGGCTTCACGAGCGGTGGCTTTAACGCCTCCTCCTCTTGAGGCAGCAGACTGCAGCCAGGGATACATGTCATTACGATCGATGCTGTAATTATCCAGGAAGCCATCATAAAGCGCTTGTTAGCTTTCTTCCACAATATGTCCATCCTCCAGTGCATACACTTGATCCACTACTTCCATAATCGCCGGGTCATGTGTCGTCAAAATAATCGTCATTCCTTCAAACTGCACCAAATCCTTGAATACCTTCAACACCTGCAGCCCCATACGACTGTCGAGCTCAGCAGTTGGTTCATCCGCCAACAACAGCTTCGGTCGGTGGGCTATCGCTCTGGCAATAGCGGTGCGCTGCTGCTCACCACCTGACATCTCATAAGGGCGATGTTTCATTCTTGGTCTCAGACCGACAAAATCAAGCGCTTGTTCCGCGTACTCACGACGTTGAGCCGAAGGTATGCCTGCAATACGCAAGCCAAATTCGACATTCTCATAAGCCGACATATAAGGAACCAAAGCAAATGACTGAAATATAAGGCCAAGACGAGTGCGACGCAGCTCATTCCTTTTTTTGTCGGATAATCCTGTCACATCCTGACCTTCAAAATATATCGCTCCTTCTGTAGGTCGATCCAACAATCCAAGCATATTTAAAAGCGTAGTTTTCCCTGAACCCGAACGTCCCCTTAGCGCGATCAGACGACCGGAGGCGATATGAAGCGAAGCACCACGCAGCGCATGCACGGCAGCACCAGCTTTACCGAAGGTTCGGGTCAGACTGACAGCTTGTAATATCGGATCACTCGTTGGGTAGTTATGTATGGGATGCTGCATGGATATTCCTCCAAGGTCTCAATTGTAAGCGAATTCTTTACTTATAATGTAAACCTTTCCAGCACATAAAAATAGACACCAATTTGTTGGAATTGGTGTCTATTTGTTCTGTTCCTCATATTCCTTTGGTGTACAGCCGACAGCTTTTTTAAACGTTTTGGCGAATACCTTGGCATCGGTAAAGCCGACAGCTTCGGCAACCTCATATACTTTTTTGTTATTAGCCAGCAAGAGCTGTTTGGCCGCTTCAAGCCTTATGCGTACCAGCGATTCGATCAACGATTCCCCTGTCTCCTTGCTGTACAAATCGCTCAAATAGCTGCGGCTTAGCTTTACATTTTGCGCAATATCAGTTGTACTGATGGACAAATGGTAATTGTGTTTCATGTACATCTGTGCCTTACGAACAAAAAGATTTCGCGAGGTCGGAACCACGGCCGTGCCTGATTGCAAAATAGCCAGCTCCCGACATGCCTCCGTAAACCACATTCCGAGCGCTTCCAACCGAAAATGCGCTTGCGTTTGGGCAGCCGTGACCTTGCGATCAAAATCATCCAGGTTGCTCGTCCCCTCCTGTCGGGCCAACGCAGCTACAAAGCTTAGCAGCTCATATAGAAAGCTGAAAGCCTGTGTGATCGGAGGCTGGAGACTACCCAGTTGCTTCCAGATTTGCTCAGACCAATAAACGACCGCATCTTCGTTATGCCCTGCTATCGCACGCAGCAGATTTTGCTTCTCGTCCTGAGGGAGCTCCCCTTTCCAGGCCGAATGCAGCTTATCACTTACCACTAGCTCTGAAGCCTGCTGAATGAAAAGCTCCGTTTGAACTCCGTAAAAATACCGCTTTCTGAGCTCATCATGCATATGTACAATACGATACAGCTGTTCGGGTTTGTTGATCCGAATAACAGCCGACAGCCAAAAGCCATGCTCTGTCAAACCTGTATCTGAACCTGCTAAAGATTGCTGCAGCTGAGCCTGACGCTCCTGATGAGTGGCCGCCAGCTGATCCTTATAAATAAGCAGCACTTGATGCTCGTTCACAAGTACATAAGCCCACACATCCGGCCAATTCCATCCGATAAACGATAATCGAACGCCTGGTGCCAAATAAATCATCCAGCTCGACAGCTCTCCGTCAACCGTAAAAAGTTCCTCCTCTAGTTCTTCATCTCGCTGACTGCTAACCCATGCTTTCTTAAGCCTTAATCCCCACTGTGCCTGATTCGACTGCAGCAGCTGCTGTGTGAGCATTAGCTGTTTCTGCTTCTGTTCCCGCAGCTTTTGCAAATCGAGCTTCGCTTCGTTAAGAATAGTGATCAGCTGCTCTGGCTCCATTGTAGGCTTTAATATATAATCGTGTGCGCCAAGCTTCATCGCTTCTTTCACATATTTGAAGTCATCCAGACAGCTCAATACGATGACAGCTGCATCAGATTCCGTCTGCTTCATTCTTCTGACCAGCTCCAGACCATCCATACGCGGCATCAAAATATCTGTCACTACCAGATCAATGCCGCCATCCTCCAGCCTTTCCCATGCTTCGTTACCATCACAGGCTTCACCACCCCACTCGAAGCCGTGCTCCTCCCAGCGGATCATCGTTTTCAGCACCTGCCTAATAATTGGCTCGTCATCGACTACTAATACCTTCATCGTTTATCCTTCCTCATTGTAATGTACCGGCAGCGTCAGACGAATGGTTGTCCCTTGGCTTGGTTTGCTCACCATATTCATATTGTATCCGCTTCCATAGTACAGCCTGATTTTCTCGCGGATGTGGCGCAGTCCGATTCCGCTCATTCTCTCCCGCATCCCCCCGTTTGTGGCGGATTCAACAGCCTTGTCCTCCATGGACATACCGATCCCGTTATCTTCAACCTGACAAATCAGCAGCTCACGCTCTGCTTCTATGCGGATGCCAATACGGATAACTCCCTCCTGCCGGCTCGGCTCAATCCCATGAATAATCGCATTTTCCAATAGCGGCTGCAGGATCATTCGCGGTACCAGACAACCTTCGGACAACGGATCAATGTCATACTCCATACGTATTTTGTCCCCATACCGGAATGCCTGAATATCGATATAAGCATGGATCAGTTCTATTTCTTCACGAACCGTAATAAAATCCCCCTTTTTCCCCAAGCTCGCCTGCAGCAGCCGGACCAAGGAAGTGACAACCTCCGCGATTTGCGGGGTACGGTGCATTTTGGCAACCCATTTGATGGTATTTAACGTATTGTACAAAAAGTGCGGGTTCAGCTGATATTGCAGCGCTTCCATTTCAGCTTCCTTTTTTAGCGATTCCTCACGTTTTACTTGTCTGATCAGCTCTTCCAATCGGTTCAGCATCTGATTATAGCTCTCGCCCAGCTCGTTCCATTCTCTGCTGCTTTTATGCACCCAGTACGCTTTAAAATCACCTAATTCAGCACGATTCATCAGCCCGCGGAGGTGTTTCATCGGACGAGCCGAATAATGCTGGTACACGAATACACTCAACATACAGACTAGCAGCAGCAACACAATGAACATTCCAAGTGTAGATTGAAACGCCTTTGCAAAAGAAGTCTCCAAAGACTGTCGGGCTTCAATCTGTGAAAACCATACCGCTCCCGGAAGCTCCAGCTTTTTCGTTGACACCACGGAGAACTTACCCCATTGAAGTGGCTCCGTCGCTGTCTTCCATCCCTCTTCCTTCTGGAGCATTTCATTATCAGTCTCAGGCAGCGTGCTGTACATAAATACGCCATGACTGTCCATGATCTGGTTACGAAGCAGCGGCAGCCTGCCATAAATATCTTTCATTAGCGGGTCTAATGCTACCGTAATTTGAAAAGAGCCCTTAACTACATTTTTCCGATTCGTGAGTGGGGCCGTATATATAACCTCATAGCCATCCGCAGCTTCTTTCTTTTCACGGGCTTGTAGGGACCGATCAAACTTTCGCAGCATGGGAAGAGTTATGTCTGTAGGAGGAACGGATGTCAATGCCTCGGTGCATAAGTTATAGTTCAACGCATCCAACGACATACACATATTCGTTACAAAAGGAAATTGGGAGCGCTCAGAGCGAAGCAAGTAATCGGCATATTCCCGCAGCGAACGATCCTCGGCAGAATCCGTAATAACCGTTCCCTCACTCAATCGCTGAATGGCATAATCGTTACTGATCCGCTTCAGTGTATGGTCGAGCTCTTCGAATGATTTTTGAATTCTTATCACTGTTTGATCGTGCACCTGCTGCAGCTGCTCACCCGATGCCAGCTGTTTTTGGGAGGCCGCCTGCACCGAATAATATACAATACAGCTGGTTATGAGCACTGAACAACTAAGCACGATATAGATTAACATACGTACCATAAGTAACCCTCACCCGGTTATCCTTAGAATTTGGAAAAAACCCATGAGCTTACAGCCCACGGGTTCAATGGATGATTGGTTTATGGCGTTCCAACTAGCTCCAACGCTTGCTCGGAAATATCTTCCTTGTACTTGGTCATGCAATCGCACAGAAAATCTTTACGGCAAATCGGGCAAGGCTCATTCAACAAACGGTTGATATGCGATGCGAACGGAGTCGCGTTGTCTGCCTTTTTTTCATAAATAAGTCTGCACGATGTGCGGTCCTTCAAGTTAACAACGACCTCGAACAATCCGTTTTTCGGGTTATTACTTACAATCTCTGCTTTGATTACCTTTGGTTGGTATGCCATTATTTCGGTACCTCTCTTTATATAGGTTGTCTTTGATCACCATTATCATGTGTACCTTGAATAATAGCTTGTTTTAGGCGTTCTCGTCAAGCCAGCGGGCATGGGATCAACAAAATAACGATGAATAGCTTCCTTTTTCACGCTTAATGCTCGTAACGAAGCTTCATTTCCCCAGCAGCCAGAGCTGCAACTCTGCGAGCTTCTTCGACATCGTCCGCCGTGCTTAGCGCGACAGCCATTCTTCGCCCAATCTTCGTTTCCGGCTTGCCAAAAATACGCACCTGAGTATTCGGATGACTTAGCGCCCTGTCAATTCCATCAATACTGAATACCTGCTGTTCTTCAGTAGCCTTTAAAGTATGTGAAGCGCCTGGCGTCAGCATGCGGATTGTTGAAATCGGCAGACCCAGTATGGCACGAACATGCAGGGCAAATTCGGATAGATCCTGTGTAACCATAGTCACCATACCCGTATCATGCGGACGTGGAGAGACTTCACTAAAGTACACCTGATCCTTAGCCAAAAACAGTTCCACACCATAAATCCCTGTACCACCCAAAGCGTCAGTAATCGTCTTAGCTATATGCTGCGCCTGTTCGATTTGTAAGGCTGTCATCTCGTGCGGCTGCCACGATTCGATGTAATCGCCTTCCTTCTGCACATGACCAATCGGCTCACAGAACGCAGTGCCTGATACCGAACGTACGGTAAGCAGTGTGATCTCGGATTCAAAATGAATAAATTGCTCCACGATCACCCGCGTTTTCTTTGCTCTGCCGCCCTCCATCGCATACGTCCACGATTTCTCAACATCCGACAATGATTTGCAAACGCTCTGACCTTTGCCTGAAGAGCTCATAATCGGCTTAATGACACACGGTGTACCAATAACAGCAACCGCCTCCTGAAGCTCCTCAAGGCTGTCGGCAAATGCGTAATTGGCTGTCGGGAGATGTAAAATTTCCGAAGCCAAACGACGTATGCCCTCGCGATCCATCGTCAATTGGGCAGCCGTAGCGGTTGGTACCACACGCATCCCTTCACGCTCCAAATCAAGCAGCACTTGAGTGGCGATCGCTTCAATTTCCGGTACGATTAAATCCGGCTGCTCCTTCTTGATGAGCTCGCGAAGTTGATCCTCATCAAGCATATTAATCACATAGGAACGGTGCGCAACCTGCATCGCTGGTGCATTCGCATATCGGTCTACCGCGATGGTTTCAATTCCTAGTCTTTGTGCTTCAATGATAACTTCCTTGCCCAACTCACCTGAACCCAGAAGCATCATTTTTTTGGCTAATCCTGATAGTGGTGATCCGTACATGAACGCAGTTCCCCCTCGATATATACAGTTCAAATTAAAAGGCTCTATCGTTGTTATACTTTACAATGGAACATTTTTCAATCATTCTTGCAAAAAGACATAAAAATTCCTTTTAATGATAGCTTACTTTTATTGAGTAACTTATGCTACAATGATAGTAAGAAGGAGATGATAGCAATGGCTGATCATCAGCTTTGCCCCAAGTTTGAAGCTGCATTTGGCATTTTAGGAAAACGCTGGACCGGCTTGATTATTCAATCCTTGCTTCAGGGCCCAAGGCGGTTTAAGGATATTTCCGAAATGATCCCCGGAATGAGCGACAGAATGTTAGCTGAACGATTTAAAGAATTGGAAACCGAGGGACTCATCCATCGGCATGTATACCCGGAAACTCCCGTACGTATTGAATATGAGCTCTCCGAAAAAGGAAGAGCACTCCGGCCTGTCATGGAGGCTGTACACGATTGGGGAGAACATTGGGTAAAGTGATCTCAGATGCGACCACACCAAAAAGCCGTTTTCTTGGGAACTCCTGCTAGAGCAAGACCTGAACGGGTCTTTCTCACCGGGACCTCCAAACAAATGGCTTTTTTATTCGTTATGGTCTCATGTCTATATAGGTTAGTAGGTACTAAGATGCTTGCATATTCTGAAAACGCTTAGATTGACTGTTCATTGCGCAAATAATTAATTGATCCAATTCCGTACTCTTATTCACAACTTCAGAATGTGTAAGTTCGTAGCCTTTCAGGGTAACCAGCGTATGCAATTCTTGGTTGAGTAGGAGAATTTCTTGTTCAATATGAGCAGCAATGTTCATCTTAGCAGCCTCCCATTAGTGGAATCAATTCTTTTTCTCAATTTTTAACTAATTAGTTCTTCATAAGCTTGTCCTAAACTGACTTTTGAGATACATTAAAAATGCAAGTAATTCCTTTTTGTCACTATATAAAACATTTGTTAAAATAATGTTGTTATTTCTCGTTTTTTATTTGTTAATTTTCTTAACCATTTCCTAACATAGTGAGGAGGGAGCTCATGCCTACCGTCTTACTTATTGAGGACGACCAGAGCATCGCAGATATGATTTCGATTTATTTATCTGAAGAGGATTATAATGTACATTGGGGAGCAGATGGACAACAAGGCACCAAATTGTTTAATACG
Source organism: Paenibacillus baimaensis (assembly GCF_025567575.1). NCBI lineage: Bacteria > Bacillati > Bacillota > Bacilli > Caryophanales > Paenibacillaceae > Paenibacillus > Paenibacillus baimaensis. The sequence goes on from NZ_JAOQIO010000124.1 coordinate 327,688, forward strand.
ATAGAACCGGATGTTATTATTTTGGATATCATGCTTCCTGATGCCAACGGCATGGATCTATGTAAAGAGTTTCGAACGGTTTCCAATGTGCCCATTATGGTGATTTCTGCCAAAAGCGAGGTCTCGGAGCGGGTAAAAGCTTTAATTATCGGAGCTGATGATTATTTATGCAAACCGTTTAGCATGCGTGAATTAGCTGCAAGAACGAGTGCCCTCCTGCGTCGATCGGCCATCTCGAATCATAGTGTACAATCAACGCCCCCTGCAGAATCAGGGGAAATAGACCCGCAGTCTATCAAAATCGATATGGAAAAACGCTGTATTTACTTACTTAATCACCCTGTAGAAACAACATTTTCTGAATTTGAAATTATGAAGCTTTTTTGGATGCATCCGGGTAAAGTATTTTCCCGTGAGGAGCTGTTGAACAAAATTCGTGGAATCGATACCTTCGTGACTGAACGTACCGTTGATGTACATATTACCAATCTCCGCAAGAAAGTCGAAATTGATCCCAAGGAACCTAAACATATCAAAACAGTTTGGGGGGTTGGTTATAAATTTGAGCATTAAAAAAGCTCCTGTCAGGCTGTGCAGCTCGCACAACCTGACAGGAGCTTTCAATATAAAATACTATACGATGAGCATCAATAACGTTGCTCGCCCTCAACCCTCATTCAGATTGGTGCCCGTCCCGGGTTCGATCCAAATCCTGCAGCAGCCTGCTCACACCTTCCGGTGTCAACTCCTTGGATTGCTTGAAGCGCAGCAATTGCTCCCTCAGCTCGTTCGCTATGGCCTCGCTGTTCTCCTCATCCTGTGTGTATTCAGGATTAAACCAGACATAATCGCCTTCAGGACCATTTCGTAAAAACGACCTCTTCCAAGCTGCGGGATAAGTAAATTCCTGTTCTCCGAATATGAAAGCGAGCACGTCATCGCTCTCCAAGGACATAAGCTGATGGAAAGTCTCGATGCCGCTGCTTTCAGGTCCCATGGCTGCTACCTGCTTATGAAGATAAGCATAATGCAAATAATGCTCCCCTGTCAGCTTATCCTTGGAAATCTCATACAGCTCCAGATCATCGTTACTTAACTGCTTAACGACCTCCAGACGCTCCTGCAGCAGCTCAGCGGGAATTCTTTTCATGTCTTGCATGGATTGATCCTCGTTCATGGGTAACCCTCCTAAAAGTTTCGCTGTAGCGAAACTCACTTCGTAAGCATCATCCAAGTTTTACTTTAGCAAAACCAGCATCGTAAGCATCATTTCAACCGCAAGCTGCGCCGCGGCAATCTCCATTTAAAGAATACGGACAGCATCCGCAGAAAAACAATGATACCAAACAACGCCAACAGGTGATAGGAGCCTTGAAACCATCCCAGACCTATAAACAAGCCAGCCATCATGCCCCATACCGCATAGATTTCGTCCTGCAGCACAAGCGGCTTGCGTCCGGCCAATACATCACGAATGATACCTCCACCAATCCCGGTCATTACCGCTGCGACGACAACAGCACTGATCGGATGATGCATATTGGTTGCATAAATAGCACCCTGAATCGAGAAAGCGGCAAGTCCGATGGCATCGAACAGCGATTCCCAAGTTTTCCATTTACGTATCCAGCTGCTGGGGACTATAAATACAAGTGCTGCTGCTATCAAGGCAGTTTTCAGATATAAGCTCTGCTCCCATAAAGTCGTTACGGGAATACCAATAAGCAAATTACGCACCACACCGCCACCAAAAGCTGTAACCAACGCTAATACAAACACACCCAATACATCAAAATCCTCTTCCATGGCTACTACGGCCCCACTGACCGCAAAAGCTACTGTACCTATAATACTGAATAATTGTAAATTAATTTCCAATAAGTCCATGTTAAAGTATACCCATATCCTTTGCTTTTTGAGCTGCTTCTTTACTGCTTTTGCCTCCGAGCTTACGCAAAATGTTACCCACATGAACTTTAATCGTTCGAATGGAAACTACAAATTTATCGGCAATTTGCGTTTGTGTATGCCCTTTTTCAATTAAATCCAGAACTTGTACTTCCGTTGGTGTCAGCAGATCACGCAGCTCCTTCACCCTGACCTCATGCTCCATATGCTTCAGGCGGCGAAATTCTTCGCGCATTTTTTCAGCCACACTGGGATGGATGGGACTGCGATTTGCATACGCGTTACGAATAGCCTGCGGGATTTCGGCAAAATTTGATTTGACCATATAATCGACCGCACCGACCTTGAATGCCTCAAAAATCAGCTCTTTATCTTCCATAGAAGTTAGCATAATGACTTTGGCCCCGGTACACTGCACGATTTCTGCTGCTGCCCATATTCCGTCCGGGCTGTCTGACATCATAATATCCATCAGCACCACATCGGCCTCAACCTGCTCCAGCAGCTCGACTCCAGTCTGTCCGGAGGAGGCTTGACCAACAAGCTCAAAATCGGCTTCCTTGCCCAAATAACTCATCAAACCGCGAAGCCAATCCGGATCGTCTTCTACAATGACAATTCGTATTTTGCTCAACCTCTCCCGCCCCCTTTCCTGTTAGGGAAAATGATAAAAACTGCCGTTCCGACGCCAGGCTTGCTATGGATGGACATCGTGCCCTTATGTTTATGAATAATGGAGTGGCAGTAAGATAGGCCGAGCCCGAAGTTAAGCTTCTTGCCTCCTTTTGTTGTGTAAAAGGGATCAAAGGCTTGCCTGAGCTGCGATTTATCCATACCTATACCGGTATCCCTTATTTCAACCGTCAGATTGCGCTTCGTTTCGGTCAATTTTACTAGCAGTTTTCCACCTTGCGGCATCGCTTCCACCGCATTCATCAGTACATTGGTCATGACCTCATCCAGTTGTGCAGGGTCACCCCACAAAGCACCTTCATAGCGCAATTCCCTTAGGACCTCTATTCGATGGAGACTCGGTTCCAGCGCCGTTAGACATCTTTCCAAAAGCTCAGCAAGCCGAACCGGCTCTTCGTGCAGAGCTACATCCTGTGTTTGCCCCTGTATACGATAGATCATATCATAAATATGCTGTGAAGCGTTTAGGATGACATCAACATCATTTTCCAATTGCCCCGGATCGGATTGAGCGGATTCAGATTTGATCTTTTCACCGAACAAACGAATTTTTCCAACATCGTTTTTTATGGCATGGTTCAGAATTGAGGTACCTGAAGTAATAGCCCGCAGCGTATAGTCTAGCTGATGATTGCGAATCGATATTTGCAAGCCCATAAACCCATAACGAAAGCTGGAGAAGAAAATGACTGCAAGCGTAAATCCAATCAGCCAGGCATTGTAACGCCACCATTGATTATTACCGTACAGCGTTGGCAAAATATACAGGGTGAACAAAGCACCGAACATAGTGGGAGCGGCTGCCAACGTCGTCAGCATACGCAGCTTGCGAAGGTATGAATTCAATTCCTTAGCCGTTGCATGTATCAATAATAGTATCCCCGTAATAATGTAAGGAACCGTCCAGCACATCACAAATTGATAGGGAATGGGGTCACTAGGCAATGGCTCGAATGTAAAAGATATCAGTGCAGGCAAAAGAAGTACCCATGAAAGCCACCTTTTCCAAAGCCAACCCCCGCTGTTCGGGTGGTACACGATTGTAAACATCAGGAAGGTGTAGGGCAAGCCATAATAGCAAATAATCGAAGAGAATCGTTCCATATAACCCATGAACTGGGAAAGAGATGCTGTCATCCAGCCTTGTCTGGTCAAATAAGGACCCAACTGCTCATTAATAACAGCGGACAAACCGCCAAAACCGCCTGTGAAGGCAATGCTGGCGATCCACCTTGTCGTAGATCTTCTGGGATCTGTAACTACTAGAAGGAGCCCAATCGTCCATAGGCCTATCAGTACAAACAGCATAAAGATCGGCACATCCGTTCTGGTTATAGCGTATAGTCTTTTTTCAACTGCCCCAGCTCTTGCAGAGAACGAGCTACCCATTGCGCCTGCTCTTCCAGCTTCCGAATCTCGGTATATAAGGCACGCTCTAATGAAATACGGTACTCTTGAACCGTTCCGTTAAAGGGTTTAACGGTATACATGGGCATCAAGGCGATTTCTCCGTCAGACAATGCACGACGCTGATGAAAGAAGGGTACATTAGGATCCATAGGATTATGTAAGTCCCCTTGTGTCGGATGCTTGATTACTGCTTTAATTTTAACTGCAGCCTTGCCGGAGCTCGAGATCTCGACAATTTCACCGACATATTCTCCGGTTTTATAAGCGGCTGTGACTATCGTTCCAATTTCAAATTCATTACTCATCTCGGTTATCCTCCTTAAAGTTCTGCGAAGCTAATAGATTTTTGAAACCATTGGAGTAAATCGTCCACTCCCTGCATCCGATACCTTTTGTCCGCAATACCATGCTGCTTCAGATGTACGATACAAGGTACGCTTTCAATCTTCCAGCTTTGCACAAGCTGCGGGCAGAAGTTCACATTACTTTTCACAATGGGAAGATCAGGCATTAAGGTCATAACGACCTGCAGCATCTTTTCGGTCATTTTACAGGTACCGCACCAAGGGGTATACAAATATACGAATTGACTCTCGGATAATAATGACAGCCTTGTTCGCAGCTGCTGCTCTGTCCATTCCGTCATCTCCATGGTGAACCCCCCTTTCCTGCAAGAAAATGAAAATATGTCACTCATTCGATTATCCGTTCATCCAGACGCTCGAGACAGAGGTGAAAATGCTCTAACAGACTGGGAATATCATCAATATGCCGCTCATCGAGCTTCTTGACAAATTTCACATCCAGCTTCGATTTCATTCTTCTGGGCTGCTCTCCATACTCCATCATGATGCATTGTGACAGTTGCGGCCCGGCCCCCCAGATCTCACCGATCATGGAAACCGATTCGGAGCAATCCCGTTCGATATCAGTAATCGGAAATACAAAGCTAAGCTCCAGGCTGCAGCCTGGCTGCTGTTTGGAATCGGCAAGCAGCTCTGCTGCCAAATCGGCTACGGATGCGGTCAGCATGAAGCTGCCTTCAGCTACACCATCCTCTTTACGAGCCATGGTCATGGAGAAGCTGCGGGACATTGAAGATAGCTCGATACGATCGGTTCTTCCCATAATGACGACGGAATCATTCAAGTCCATATCATATACAGCGCCCTCAAGCACAACCTTTAAATTATCAAAAATCGTTGGGTCAAACATCATGTACGCTCCTGTTTCAAGATAAACCAGCAACTTGTTGGACAAATCCTTACAAAATCAGTACAATTGAATCATCAAGAACAAGGAAGGTGTACCTCATGTCCGACGAAACACAATCAAACGATTCCGTACAAGAGCCAAAAAAAGTCAGCTTGGCTGACGCCATTAAAAACAAGCTTGCCCAAAAGAAGCAAGAGCAAGCCGATGAAAAGGCGAACGGTCAGCTGCGCGGTGGTAACAGTGCCGTTATGAGAAATCAAAACAACAAAAAACCAAATAATCAACGGCGCCGCACCGGAGGCAGTTAAAGAGAAGGATGAGCTATCCAGACAAGCTCATCCTTTTTCTATGTCCTCATTTAAACATACAATAGCTCACGTTGTTTTTTTACATCTTCGTTTTGCAAATACTCATCATACGTCGTCATTTTGTCAATCAAACCATTTGGTGTAATTTCCATGATTCGATTGGCTACCGTTTGGATAAACTGATGGTCATGGGAAACGAATAACATCGTACCGTCAAAATCGACCATACCGTTATTGAGTGCTGTAATCGACTCCAAATCCAAATGGTTCGTCGGCTCATCCAACAGCAGGACGTTCGCTCCGCTCATCATCATTTTGGACAGCATGCAGCGAACCTTTTCTCCCCCGGACAGCACGCTGGCTTTTTTCAACGCCTCTTCACCAGAGAACAACATCCGACCCAGGAATCCGCGAAGATATGATTCGTCCTGCTCCTTGGAATATTGGCGAAGCCAGTCAACCAAATTAATGTCAGTGTCAAAATACGACGCATTATCCTTTGGAAAATACGCTTGAGTTGTTGTGACACCCCATGTATATTCCCCTGAATCTGCCTCTACTTCACCCATCAGAATTTGAAATAGCAGTGACTTGATATTCCCGTTAGGACCTACAAGCGCAACCTTATCGCCCTTGTTCAAAGTAAAGCTGATATTGTTCAGCAGCATCTCACCATCAACCGATTTGGTCAGTTTGTCAACAGCCAACAGCTGTTTACCAGCCTCACGTTCAGGTGAAAATTTGATAAATGGATATTTACGTGTAGAAGGCTTGATATCTTCAAAGGTCAGCTTCTCCAGCTGCTTCTTACGAGAGGTTGCCTGCTTCGACTTGGATGCATTGGCACTAAAGCGTTGAATAAACGCCTCCAGCTCTTTCTTTTTCTCGTCTGTTTTCTTGTTCGACTCGCGGCTTAGCTTCAATGCCAATTGGCTGGATTCGTACCAGAAATCATAGTTGCCGACATAAAGCTGAAGCTTGCTGAAGTCAATGTCGGCAATATGCGTACATACTTGATTCAGGAAATGCCGGTCATGAGATACAACAATGACAGTGCCTTCAAATCGGGAAAGGAAATTTTCCAGCCAGTTGATCGATTCGATGTCCAAATGGTTCGTAGGCTCATCAAGCAGCAAAATATTAGGATTCCCAAAAAGAGCCTGCGCCAATAGCACGCGAACCTTCTCGTTACCGCCTAGATCCTTCATTTTTTGCTCGTGCATATCCTTATGAATGCCTAAGCCGATCAACAGCTCAGCCGCATCCGACTCTGCTTGCCAACCGTCCAGATCCTGAAACTCGCCTTCTAATTCTGCTGCACGCATACCGTCTTCCTCGGAGAAATCGGCTTTACTGTACAATGCATTTTTTTCTTCCGTAATTTGGAACAGTCTTGCATGACCCATAATAACCGTTCTCAGAACCTCGATATCATCGAATTCAAAATGGTCCTGCTTCAGAACTGCCATACGCTCACCTGGAGTAATACTTACCTCACCTTTGTTAGCGTCCAATTCCCCGGATAAAATTTTCAAAAATGTCGATTTGCCTGCTCCATTCGCTCCGATCAATCCGTAGCAATTGCCTGGTGTGAACTTAACGTTAACATCCTCAAACAAAGCCCTTTTACCATATCGTAGTGTTACATTAGAAACCGTAATCATCGTATTCCCTACTCTCTTCAATTTGCGATAAAAATAATACCTTGCCATCAAACATAAATTATACCACAAAAACCCTATGCATTCACGCTATTTACCGTTAGAAATTTGCTCGACCAGCTCGGATAGTTCAGTCCAGCGATCCATAGCCTGCTCCATCTGTGCTGTCAGCTGCTGTTCTTGCTCATAAAGATCCTGAATTTTACCGAAATCACTGCCAGCTTGCTCAATGCTCTGCTTGATCAGAGTAAGTTTTTCTTCAAGCGCAGCAATCTTATCCTCAATCTGATCCCATTCCCGCTGCTCATTGAAGCTCAGCTTACGCGCGCGCGTGCCCTCTTTGCGTTCTGTTCCGGATGTTGTCGATGTATTCGTACTTGCGGCAGGAGCTGCCTTCTGGGATTGCTGCTTACGTTCATTGGCCAGTACCAATTCCTCTTCCTTGACTGATGCCAAATAATCGGAATAATTACCGATAAAGCGATTGATTGCCCCGTCCTCAAATATGAATAAATGATCCGCTGTTCGGTCCAAAAAGTAGCGATCATGGGAAACCGTAATAACGGCTCCGGGGAAATCCTCCAAATATTCTTCGAGGATGGTAAGTGTTTGAATATCCAGATCATTGGTTGGCTCATCCAACAGCAGCACGTTAGGCTCACCCATCAACGTTCGCAATAGGTACAACCTTCTGCGTTCGCCACCTGATAGCCTGCCAATTGGCGTCCATTGCAAAGCTCCAGGGAACAGAAACCGCTCCAGCATTTGTGATGCTGTGATCGATTCACCGCTGGCTGTACGGATAACCTCGGCACCTTCCTTAATGTATTCTATTACCCGCAGCTTCTCATCCATCTCAACACTTTCCTGTGTGTAGTAGGCTAGCTTGACGGTTGTCCCCACTTCAATTGAACCTTCATCCGGCTGCAATCTGCCTGCCAGCATATTAAGCAGTGTCGACTTCCCGCTACCATTAGGACCGATGATACCAAGCCGATCGTCCGGCATCACAATATAGCTGAAATCATGAACCAACTTCCGTCCTTCGAACGATTTGGTTACATTGTCCAGTTCCATTACTTTCTTACCAAGGCGGCTGGCTCCAAGTGCCATATCCATCTGTGCAGATGGTCCATCCACCTTACGATCACGTAATTCTACGGTCCGATCGATACGGGCTTTTTGTTTTGTCGTCCGCGCTTTTGCACCTCTACGCAGCCATGCCAGCTCGCGGCGCAGCAAATTTTGTCGCTTATCCTCTTCAGAAGCTTCCCTGTCAAGTCGCTCTGCCTTTTTCTCCAGAAAGGAAGCATAGTTGCCCTCATAGCTGTATAGCTTGCCTTTGTCTAGCTCAATGATTCGATTCGTCACTCGATCAAGAAAATACCGGTCATGCGTGACCAGCAGCAGCGCGCCCTTCCATTTGGACAAAAACTCCTCCAGCCACTCGACAGTGGAATGATCAATATGGTTCGTAGGCTCATCAAGAATGAGCAGATCTGCAGGTTGAATCAGAACTCTTGCCATGGCTACGCGCTTCCGCTGTCCACCAGAGAGTAGACCGACCTTTTGTGAAAAGTTGACAATACCAAGTCGTGTTAACACGGTTTTGGCCGTCGTGCTGGCCTCCCATGCGTTCAACGTATCCATACGATGCTGAACGGCAAACAATCGTTCCTGCAGCTTTTCATTTTCCGGCTCCACCTGTAAGGCATCAAGAGCCACTTCATATTCACGAAGTGTCTGCATCAGTGGAGTATCGCCATAAAAGACCTGCTCCAGCACTGTAGACTCCTTATCGAACTGCGGATTTTGCGGCAAATATTCGGCTCGAAAATGATTGGAATGCGACATTTTACCCGAATCAACGGGCTCCAGACCTGCAATTGCTTTTAGCAAGGAGGATTTGCCGGTTCCATTAACACCGACTAAGCCAATCCGTTGTCTCTCGTCAATACCGAAGGTCAGGTCATCAAACAGTACCTTTTCTCCGTAGCTTTTATGAAAATGTTCAATAGATAAAATATTCAATTGTTACAGCTCCTTTGATTCTTAAATTACGTTGGGTTCCGTGATGTATGCGGCCAGCAATGCGATCGTACCGATGATGGCCTCGCGGTGGGTTCGTTCCATCCCATGGGAAGCGTGCACACCAGGTCCGATCAACGCCGCCCTTATATTACTTCCGCCGCGCAGTGCAGCCGTTGCATCCGAGCCATATTGCGGGTATATATCCACAGCATGCTTGATACCGTCACGCTTGGCAAGCTCGATCAGCTTCGAGGTCATCTGGTAATCGTAAGGTCCGGATGAATCCTTCGCACATATCGACACATCGAATTCGGTACATGTTAGATCCTCACCCATAGCTCCCATATCAACAGCCAGCAGCTCGTCAATATCCGGAGGCAAATAGGCTGCACCGTGCCCCACCTCTTCATAAGTACTAATCAGTAGCTTCAAGGTATACGCAGGTGTGATCTTGTTTCTGTGAAGCAGCTCCAGCAGCCCGAATAGCGCAGCCACTCCAGCTTTATCGTCCAAATGGCGGGATTTAAAGAAGCCATTATCCATCGATTTCACCCGCGGGTCAAAAGAAATAAAATCTCCCGTTCCGATTCCAAGCTTCTGCACATCCTCAGCACTGCTAACCGGTTCGTCCAATCGTATTTCCATCGCAGCCTCATCACGCTTCAACTCCCGCGCATCCGGATAGACATGAACCGAAGGTTTGGTCGTCAGGATCGTGCCCTCATAGGTTCGCCCATCTCGGGTGTGGATCTGACAATATTCATTTTCGATAGCGTTCATCATATAGCCGCCAACAGGCGTCAAACGCAGCATGCCGCTCGGCTTAATCGATCGTACCATAGCCCCTAATGTATCGACATGTCCCGACAACCCGATCACGCGATCAGGATTAGCTCCCGGTACTGTGATCAAGCCCGCACCTTTTTTCGTATAGCTCATCGCAAATCCCAGCTTCTCTGCTTCCTGTTCGACAAAACTCATAATAGTACCACAATATCCGCTTGGACTCGGTATGTTCAGCAACTGCTCCAGCAGCTGAATGACATAGCTCTGGTTTATTTGCGCCTTCATCCTGTTCCCTCCTGTAATTAATAGTCTTAATAAATTTGCGTCAAATACTGTTTTCATGTAAGCTAACAGTTGTATAAATAAAGGAGGAATAACCCCTATGTCCGAAGTACTAGCTCCAAAAACCTGTACGATTGAACGTCTGGTTACTGTTGAAGAAGATGTGAAGAAAGTAATCAGCGGTGAAAAAACCGCTACCCGCAGAAATGGACGTTATGCCGATATCGGTGAAATTATGGAGCTTCAAGGCCATAAATTTGAGGTTCACAAGGTGTACCAACAAAGTTTGGGTGAATTGACCGATGAAGCCGTTCAAACCGAAGGCTTTGAAAACGTGGAAAGCTACAAAAACCACATTCTAGGCATGCACGCTGGAATGCCTTGGTTACCGCATATGAAAGTATGGGTTCACGAGTTTCGCGCCGTGTAAAGCTGCGAATACCAAAAACAGTGTAGTACTCATCTAAATGAATGCTACACTGTTTAATTTATCTTTTCAAGTTTGGGAGGCTTCATCTTGTATTTATGGCTCATCTTTATCCATGCCGTTAGTGCTATGGTAGCTATCGGTCCCTTTTTTGTGCTCATTCCTATGCTTTCCAAACTTCGGACTGCTGAGGGTGCAGTTTTGAATTCCTATCTGGATTCATTTCATTTTACTGTCCGATTATCCAAGCATACCGGTCATGTTCTTGTTGCCTCAGGGCTTCTCCTGATGTGGCTTGGCGGTTGGCCCTGGAGCACTCCCTGGATTGCAGGTACGTTTATTGTCTTGTTTGCTTCATTGCTTTTTATGGCTCGTGCTTTTTCACCGACAATTCGCAAGCTGCGTCAGCCGGAGCATGACCGACAACTTCTCGTTAACAAGCTCTCCAGAGCTTTGTATATGTATATGTTTGTCCTGTTTGTTATGTTATGGCTGATGATCATGAAGCCGACTCTGTGGTGATGCGGAATCCACCGGAGTCGGTTTTTTGCTATGATTGATAATCGACGCAAACGCTAGTTCCATCCAGCACTTCTTTCATGTGTTTCTTTACTTCCAGATGCAGAGGATGACCGTCATATGCAGATAAATCTTCCAAGGAATCAAATTTCGTGACCAAGGCGATATCATAAGAACGTTCCTGATGCAAAATGTCCAATCCCACTTCAATATGCTTGAGTACCGGAATTTTACCTTCCATGTTGGTAAGTACCTGTGCGGTTGCTTGAATGGAATCAGGACTGCGGTCCTTTAGTTTGAAAAATACGATGTGAGTGATCATTTAAATTCCTCCTATTACCCTGTTTAGGGATTAATTTGTTTACCCTCCCAAACCCTCCCTATAGGGAGGGCTCCAAAGGGCTTTGCCCTCTGGACTCCCTAGCTGGATGCGAGACTGATGTGTTCTCGGGGCGCTTTTCGTCCCTACGGGACACGCTTGGGTTTGGGTGTTATGGGCTGGTGGTACTTTGGTGTTCTCGGGGCGCTTTCGTCCCTATGGGACACGCTTGGGTTTGGGTGTGTTTAATAAACTTAAACCACTTGTTTGGCTCGCTTTGTCCCGTTGGGACATGCTTAGCACTTTGTGTTGTAAAATAGTACACCACTGCAAGTTGAGTGCTTACTTTAAGTAAACTCTCATACTGCCTGTTCCTTACTACATACTACTTACTACTTACTATTGTTACTGAACTAAAGCTTTACTGGACCATTCTTCGACGTCCCAGACTTTGGTTACCCAGTCTTCGTAGAAATCGGGTTCGTGGCAGACCAACAAAACGGTGCCTTTAAAAGCTGTGAGCGCACGTTTCAGTTCATCCTTGGCTGCTACATCCAAATGGTTTGTAGGTTCATCGAATAAGATCCAGTTACTTTCGCGCAGCAGCAGCTTGCATAATCGGACTTTGGCTTGTTCGCCTCCGCTCAGCATGCTCATAGGACGCGTAATATGCTCGTTCTTCAAGCCACAGCGAGCAAGAGCGCCGCGCACTTCATTTTGGTTCATATGGGAAAACTCATTCCACACATCATCAATAGGTGTCATATTGGGCGCTTTAACTTCTTGCTCGAAATAAGCAGGGAACAGAAAATCGCCACGGTAGGTTTTGCCACCAAATGCAGGAACCTTCCCGATGATTGTTTTGAGCAGCGTCGACTTACCAACCCCGTTACAGCCGACAATGGCGATTTTATCACCGCGTTCAATGATCATATTCATTTCAGGCAGCAGTGCTCGATCATAACCGATAACCAGCTTTTCGCCTTCAAATACGACCTTCCCGCTTGATCTGGCATCCTTGAATTGAAATACCGGTTTGGCTGCAGTTTCCGGGCGGTCTATACGATCTACCTTTTGTAACTGCTTCTCGCGGCTCTTGGCTCGACCGGAAGTTGATGCGCGCGCCTTGTTACGTTGAATGAAGTCCTCTTGCTTTTTAATAAATTCTTTTTGCTTTTCATACGCATCGAGATGCTGCTGCTTATTAACATCGGCCATTTGCAAAAACTTCTCATAGTTAGCCGTGTAACGGGTCAGCTTGGAAAACTCCAAATGATACACGATGTTAACAACCTTATTCATAAATTCTGTATCATGTGAAATCAACATAAAGGCGTACGGATAATTTTGCAAATAATTCGTTAACCAATCAATATGCTCAACATCCAGATAGTTCGTAGGCTCATCGAGCAGCAGCGCCGTTGGTTGTTCCAGCAGCAGCTTGGCCAACAGAACCTTTGTCCGTTGCCCACCGCTGAGCTGAGATACATCGCGATCCAATCCGATAGCATCCAGACCCAGACCATTGGCCATTTCTTCAACCTTGGAATCGAGCAAATAAAAACCACTGTTTTCCAAACGGTCCTGAATTTCACCCATTTGCTCCAACAAGATATCCAGCTTATCCGGGTCGGCATCACCCATCTGCTCCGTGATCAGCAGCATTTCTTTTTCCTGCTCATATAACGATAAAAAAGCATCCTTAAGCACATCCCGGATTGTTTTGCCGGGCGTCAGCTTCGTGTGCTGGTCCAAATAGCTGTAATGAACTCGCGGTGTCCATTCCACTTTCCCTTGATCCTTCAGTAATTGTCCGGTCAATATATTCATCAGTGTAGATTTGCCTACACCATTAGCGCCCACAATGCCAACATGCTCTCCTGCAAGTAAACGAAAAGATACTTCTTTAAATAATACCCGATCACCAAAGCTATGGCTTAAATCTTCTACAGTCAACAAACTCATTGCGTTTCGATTGGCTCCTGTCCAGTAATAAAATGTGTGACACTTTATTATATCACTTTCGCCACTGCACAGGGAATAAAATCTGAAAATTTTTCGTTCTATGCCACAATCTCTGCCAAAAAGTGAAGCTGGTGTTCAATGAACGCAGCAGCACCACGCTAATATTGTCATTAGAACGCTTATCCAATGCCCTATCGATCAGCATATCACTCATTTGCTGCAGGTCCTGCTGTTCCTTCTCACCTTCACGAAGAAAGCGTTCTATCCGCGTATCTGACAATCGATCGTAAAAACCATCCGTGCAAAGTAAAAACAAATGCTCCGGAACAAAAAAACCGGTACGTTTAATAAGCTTCAGATTTTTCTGATAGCCAAGACATTGCATAAGCACATGACGTTTGGGATGCTTCCGCGCCTGCTGTCTGGATAGCCTGCCTTTGCGGATCTGCTCGTAGATCCATGACTGGTCCCGTGTAAGCTGTCGAATATGCATTTTGTAGTTGACTTTGTAGATACGACAGTCTCCGATATGACAAAGAAAGTAGGTTTCATTCAGCAGAAAAAGCAGGGACAGAGTCGTGCCAATCTGATTCCCTGCATCCATGCCGATTTGTATGAGCCGATCATTAACCTCATAAAATAACCGCTCGATGGAATTATCCAATTTCCCCCAGATGAGTTTTCGACGCAAAATAGAAGGGAGCTGTTCATCCAACCAATGACGGACTACCTCCGTTGCCACATCGCTGGCTTTCTCCCCATCCCCGCTTCCACCCATGCCATCAGCTATGACGGCAACTGCATAAGGCTCACCACTCTCCGTTGAACCTATTCGGAGCAGCGACCTATCCTCATTAATCATCCGAAACCAACCCGAATGGGTAGCCACTCCATACTGCCAGTTTACGGCAAACGTTGTTTTCAACCCCTACGACCCCATTTTAAATACAAATTCAGTGCTTATGATTCTTACTATATCACCTTCCTGCAGAGAATACATCCGGTATGGCACTAAAATTTCACCATTTATGAGGGTTCCATTGCGTGATCCTAAATCTTTCATCATGTACAAACCATTTTCCAATGTTAATTCGGTATGTAGTCTGGATACACCAGGCTCCTCAAGTCCATAATCAACTCCTGAACCTGATCTCCCCAATACAAAAGGGAATTTCTCGAGCTTGATCACTTTAGTTGTTCCATTCAAGCTCCATTCCAGATAAGGTCGAGCTGCCTTGACGCCAAGCTGTAAGGAGGACGCGCTTAAAAAAACGGTGGCATCCTGCGGAGTTAACAAAGTCGTGTGCTGATCAAGACTTTTATAATAAGAATCTGTTTCCTTGTCCGCGGATGGCTCCTGCTTCAAGCTTTCGAGCCTTGATTCCAAACGTGATCCCGAAAGTCCATCAGCTTCTCGACCTGCGTTATGTACACCGTTATTGTTATTGTGTGAATATTCAGCTGGAATGGGATTGAAAAAAGGCTGTAAGCCTGAAGACGCCTGAAGCTGCTGTCGTTCTTGGGATAGTTCATTATGAATCGAATCCCATGAAGCAGCTTCAGCCACTTTCGCTCCTGGCATCCAGATTTTCAACACAATAAAAACAAGATCAATAACTAGCACAGACAAACCAACGCATATAAAAAGCCAGCCTTCTGACGGATGATCCAAATATAGCTTCCATACCAGACAAAGAACAAGAAACCCGACCAGCAGCGCAGGAATTTGAAACTTCTTTCTTTTATCATCTACCTCCTTCTGGTCGTCCTCTTCAAACCAGGATGGTGAAAAGGCCGGTGGTGTATACGAAGGTAACACAGGGTTTGGATCAGCAGTTGTAGCTGTCGAAGGCGCTGCTGAAATCGGTGCTCCAATCGATGAGGTGAACGATGATTTGGCTTGTTGTGCCGCTGTCGAGCCGATACTGCTATTAGAAGTATTTAAGGAATGCGAAATCGTAGCGTGAGCGGTTGGCTGTGCCTGAACAAAATCCCTTTGTTGTGTGCCCTGTATATGCTCCTTAGGTATGGGTGCTTGTCCAAGACGATTTCGATGCTTCAGCAGCAGTTGTTTAAACACGGGTATGTTAAATGACTCCTCCATCAAGTAATTCATGATTTCCTGATAACCGCTGCCCGACAACTCGGATACTTTATGAATTAAGCGTGACGCCAAATGCTGCAGGTCAACAGACACGGCGTTTTTTTCTGCTAATGTGTCCTTTGGAATGTAGGTCAGGTGAACATCGGTCAAATCTTCCCCACAGTAAATGTAATCCTCTTTAAGCACATACCTGCCTTCCTGAAGCATGTAAATATTACTTTCTCCGACGATATCCACAATTGCATATAACAAGGAAAAAAAATGCTTGATACTCATATTGTCCATGCGCAGCCACTGGGTTAACATTTTTTTGCCTGTAATATTGTAATATAGCTTAATCTGCTGATCCCGTTCCTCCACTTGAAGATCAAGTAAGTGTGGGATTTTATTAGCAAGCAGCATATTCACTTGAAAGTCTGAAAGCTGCTCCCGATTCAATCCGTCATCAGCAGACAGCACCATGTAATGTCCATTGCGGGTTACAAAATCGACCTTTAAACCATATAACAGAGCGTTCAATCGATGCTGACCTCCTTCACTAACTAAATTGCCAAAATACCGTTGCGGCTGCTGGCATAACTGCCCACATAAACGGAAACCGGATATGATGAGCTGATTTACGGTACGTATCCAGCGGTTTGAGACGCTTCCAAATCAGAATCCCCATCAACATCGTATAGATAGGGCCTCCTCGCGACTTCCACTCACCACGCCAGAACAATATCAGACAGCCTATCACAGCGGCATATATTAAAGCATACATTAAGCTTTGCAGTACAAATTCTCCACCGCTCAAAGCTCCAATAGCAGCAAAAAGCTTCACATCCCCCGCTCCAACCGCACGAATCATATATAGAATAAGCAGTGGCGCAAATCCTAGTAGTGCACCAAGCAGCGCATAGCCAATTCCCGCACCACCCGAAATAAAAGCATGAAAACCAATCCCCACCATAAAACCCGCAGCGCAAAGCATATTAGGAATCTTTCTTTTTGTTATGTCCGTAATGAAGGCTGCGGTGAGCAGCCCGCCTGTCAGCAGCATTATCCCCATTCAGCTTCCCCCTACCCAAGCGTGCTCAAAGGCATGCTTGCGAATCACAATTGCTTTTCTGAAAAAAGGGACCGTCAGCGGCACCTCATATTGGGCTTCAATCCCGATAAATGCCTCCTCTTTGTTGTTCAGATCGGGCATGATGACTTTCGTTACCTGCAGCCTTTCGGGCTTTAAGCGGGATTTATTAGCATACGTAACAACCAGTGGCGTCACTGCGCTATTCAGCAGAGGCTTGTAGATAGCTTCGATTTTTTGTTTGGCCTCTTCGGTCCCTGCTTGACTCAATGCTTCGAGCTGTTCTCGCTGAGTTTTCTCCCATTGCATAAGCTTGACGACAGGCTCCGGAATCCATCTTTCGTATTCATCAACAAATTCCTCACCTTGCACAGCCTTCGATTTAACCATATCGATTTTATCCAGCGTTGTATCCATCAGACCCTTGGCTGAGCTTTGGTCCCACTTGGATTTAGCCTCCTGATAGATTAGATCGATTGGATACATATTGGTTGCAACTACCTTGGTCGTATCGGATACAGCCGATTGTAATGCCATTTCTGCCAGCGATACTTGAATAAATGCAATTAATAACAAAATAAAACCTAAAAATAGCGGCAGAACGAGCGAAGCCTCTAATACGATACCGCCCTCTTCCCTATGAATGAACTTCACTTTTCACCTCCTCAAAGTTTACTTAGAAAACTTTCGATATAGCTTTATCCCACCGTTAGTAAGACATTGCACCTGTTCTTATAAGTTGGCACCGATTTCCGGTCACTTCACAAGGGGATAACTGTGTTGATCCGAGCATTTTCATAATTCCCGGTAAAAACCACAGCCTTATCGAGGTAGCGGCAGTGCCTGACACATACGTTGTACTCAATTGCAAATCTTTCCCTGTGTTTAATTGAATCAATGCCTGCATGCGAGACATCAGCACCTTATCTCTACTATGAAGAAGAAGAAAAATCCGCAGATAATCTTTATAAGTCAGTGTAACGAGACTCCCCAGCTTTTTAGCCAACGGAACAGCATCTCCTTGTACCAGCTTGACCATATCCAGCTGTGCTTTCACAGCACCTTCAGCTACTGCTGCCAGCAGCATCAGCAAAGGGGAACCTGCGTTCATCGCTTGAATATGCGGCTCCAATAAAGCTTCCGCTGTACCCACTGCCAAACGAAAGGCGAACATTTCGCCATAGGCCATTGAGTAATTACTCAAGCAGGAGTTACCTCCATACAACAAATATTCAACCTCTTGATTCGTCAACGGATGGCTGCCCGGCTGAGATGCTTCTTTGGATACCTTGATGGATCCGCTCACATCTTTTTCCAGCCCTAGCGTACGGTAATTGAATTTACTTAGTGCATATTCATCTATATAGAACTCATCACGCACATCAGTCAAAATGGATTGGAACGAAGTAATTAAACTCATCGCACTGTTGTTAGCTTTATCCGCATCCTTGAAATCTAAATCAGGTACAGGCTGGGCCATATTGGCTTGCTCATTGGTCATCATATACCCTTGATAATAGCCAACTGAGCCCTTCGACGAATCTCCTTGAAGCCGAATATAGCTCTCTTTATAAGGGTCCGACGTTTGAATCAGACTGCAGCTGCCCATAGCCTTCGTAATCTGATCAAGATAGGGCTGTGCCTTTTTCCTTTGTTCCCGTTTTGAAGTCTTTACACTGTCCCTATTCTTATTCCGAGCCGTTTCCTTGGGACTTTGCTGGGTAAACAAATCATTCGCTTTTTGCCAAAATGATTCATTCGCTCTATCTGCATTCTGGTAGTTTTGTGCGTCAAACAACCAGATACTACCGAGCTGTGCCTGCAAACCAGAAAATAGAGCCACACTAGACGCTGCTTGAGTTCCATAATCATCCAGTTCCTGTCTGCTGATCCTATGTATGTTTTGAAACACCTGATCCGCAGGGTAATCGGGCGTACCGTTAGAACCGGAATCTATAGTGCTCAGCTCTGCGTTTAATGTATCATTCGCCGTTTTGGCTGCATTCAGCGCTGTTTCGAACTTATCAAGAAAGCTTTTTAATGCAGTTAAATCTGATGTCGAACGAAGCTTAAGTACGGTTAGTAAGCTGGCATATTTAATGGTATCTTCCAGCAGCTGCTCCAGATCGCTTACTTTGTAAAACACCTCGTTCAATTGTTCATTCAGCTTGTTTCTGCTTTCAGAAAGTCCTCGAATCGAGTCCGCGGCTCCCGCTCCCGCCTTCACCAAGGAATCAATACTTTTATCAATGCTTTTGATTTGTTCCTCGAGGTTTTTCAAATGCGTCTTGGCTTCATTTAAAGACTGCCTGACTTCATCTACGTTATGAATACCCACCTTTTCGCTTAATTTGTTTAAATCTGATAATTGAGTTTTATAAAATGGATGCATTGTTTGTGCTTTATGGTATATGCTTTCCCATGCATCCCACGCATCGTCCAGCTTATCATCACGATCCTCGATCCATTTTTCTATCGAAATTGCATTTTTTGAAAATTTTTGCGCTTGAGACATTGTGGTGGCAAGGCCCGTCTTTTTAAATTTATCAGCCAGCTCCAAAGCATAAATCATCGGGGCCCGGTATTTCATCTCCTCCAAAACTTGTTTTTTGAACACCTTATGGTTGGCTAGCGTATACATCGAAGTTATACTGGAATCACCTTTATCCAGACGATGGTCAATAAACTGGAAATGTGCCGCCTGGATGGAGCCCGAAAGGTTACCGTCGACAGTTTTAAGAAAAAGAGCTTCCGTTTTTTCCTGCTCCTGATCAAGTGCAAATAAACCATAATTGTGCAGCTGCGGGGAAAAGGCCGACAGTACAGAGCGAACTCCCGTTTTGACCGCATTTTCAGCTTCCTTCTCGGCAACCTTAATTCGCGAGAAATCGATTAGTAATGCACAAAATAAAAACATAGGAACCAATATCAAAATTAAATACAAGGAGACCGCACCCCGCTGTTCCTTTATCAGCCTCCGCAGCCACTTCAAACGACATCCCCCCTTATTACTCATGGATTACTATAACGATGCCTTTGCGCTGAAGCTCTTGTCTAAAGCTGGCCGAGAGCGTCACCGTATCCCTGCTGGATTGCTTAAAGAAGTGCCAGACGACTCCTTTGATCTGGGTGCCCTCTTGCAGCAGATCTGCATCCTTAGGCATTTGAACTTGACGAAGCTGGTTTTCATTAAAGGTGTAAAAGGCTTGATGCGCAACCTGATTGGCATCCAAGGCGTCTACTTGACGCTCCGTTGCAGCATTTACCCTGACTGTCTCCGCCTTCCCGTTAACAAGTATTTGTAAATATTTAACTGCACTCGCATGACTATTGATGACAGCACGTGGTTCTGGCACTGAGGTGGGTTCCGTAAAAGTTTCAACCGCAGCACGTGGTGACAAACGTCCTTTCACTTCACTAATAAATGTTCGTGTCAGATCAATAATACGAATCGATTCTACGGGATCAACCACTTGAGCTTGTGCCGTGGACTGTACTTCATGAAGGAGCAGCTTTTCCGCGTATTTAGGCGAATGAAAAGGCTTATTGAGATATACAGACACCTCTCTAAATATGCCGCTGTTGCGATATTGCATCGTCCCATTCCATTCCTTGGAAATCGCTGCGCCTATACGACGCAACTTCCCCTCAGGACTTCGATCTCCACTAGACGATGCAGTAGGCAGGGTTACCTGTGAAGCCGCATTGGGAATCAGGAATGCAAATAGATCCGAAATGCTGTCACTGTGCAGCCGCCAATATAATCCATCATCCTCACCAATATTATAGGCGCCTGTGATCGTATTCTTCGTACTGTTATCCCATGTAAAAGCGGCACGATCAGCCGCAATTCCTGCAGACTGCTGGGCGGATGAGGACTGAAAGACGAATAACGCCAGGAATAAGAGCGACAACGTGCTGAGCAGAATGAGCGGCATCACAAAGCTGGCTTCGATGGTGAAAGTTCCGCGGGTTTCGCGAAGCAATGGCAGCTTGAAAAATCTAAATATTGGGAATATCCTCCGTTTTTTTGTAATCATTCCACAATAAATGTGTCCCACTTATTTGGGATTAAGCGAATCCGAATCAGATTTGATTGTGTTAGATTGATTTGTTACTTCTGTTCCTGTTGCATTAAACAACTCCAACACCCATTTCATGATCCATTTTCTAAAAATAATATGTTCAAATATATGAACTTTATTTCATATTCACACGAACAAATGTTTGTATTATATTTGAATCATCTGAATTTGGAGGTGGTTCAATTTGAAGAATGAAAAGTTCTCTTCATTAGAAGAAGCACAATCATTTATGGAAGAACGGGGTAAATTGAAATATTGGGGAAGAGAAGGAACTGATTGCTCGGACTATGTATATACACTAACAATAGGTATCGTAGTGTATCATATCCTTTTGCACAAGAATGGAACTCTTCGCGTTATGGACAAGACATACTTGTAAACAAAAAATGCCCTCAATCCCGAAAAGGGAAGAGGGCTTTACTTTAATTCATTGACTTTCAGCTACACATCTTTCACTCCCTCATTTGATGAAGCAGCGTCTTAACGTACTCTCCCATCATGATGCTAATTCTCGACTTTACAACATCCCGCATGACGGAAAATGGATACTCATATCCGCGGCAAATATATTTATAGTGTAGGTCATCATCCATGCGTTTGTTATTTTCGAAGACCTTGATTTGTCTGGACCTGAGCTCATTTTTATTTTTGACCATTTCTGCATGAATACGATTCATAAGGATTTCTGTGGCTGCTATGTAATACCTACGTAGCATGTTAGTGGATAGTTCGAATTCCTTGCCGTTCCTCTCTATCATGGTAAGCATCATGGGTAACAGCAGCGAGTTGAGTATCATTTCCTGTTCTTCTTCGGTTGGTTTTTGTACAGTGGTCACGCTATCACTCTCCCTGCAGCTGGTTGGATAGCCAGAATGTTATCGAGCCTGAATACCCGGGGTGCTTTACGTTGCAAGCAGAGTGCTTTTACAAAGTCTTTGTTCACGGACCTAACTTCGATCTGCCGCTGTGTGATTTGTCCGTCTGCACCTACGTAAATGATCTCAATAGTCTTGCCGATGTGCTTTATGATTTCCTTTTCCAAAGCAAACACCTCCAAATTATACGAACACACATTCCCATTATTCTCATAATAAGCGAACATGCATTCTTATTTCAAGAGGTATTTTTTGCAAAACAAAAAAAACCTCGATCACGAAGGATGAGGGCTATCAATGTTTCCAAAGTGATTGGTATTTATAGTGTGGAAAAGATTTCTTAAAACTTGCTTACGAAGGCCTTGACCCACTCGTAGTGTTCAGTATCTCCTGCAAGGTACATGAAGATATAAATGCATCCGATCATAGCAACCAAGAACATTAGCTTACTGGGTACGAATCGAAGTATCGATTGGTGAGCTATTACTAGAAAGATAATGAAAACAAAACAACATAACAAAATAAACCCAAATGGTTTTACCATACCCTCATTTACAATTTTACTTGCTTCATCAAACAATAATCTCGCCTCCACTAAAATGATTCGACAAGTAGGAAGGGATTTCCTGTTTAAACCAAAAAAACTCGTCCCGAAGGTTAAGGACTCGAATACTTTTACATTGCTTTGGCATGTTTGTGTTTGCACTTAGGGTACGAGCTGCACCCCAAAAACTCACCTTTAGAACCCTTGCGTAAAACCATAGTACTCCCGCATTTGGAACATGTTATTCCTGCAGGTGTTTTTCCTGATCGATTTTCAGATTACTCGGTTTTGGGCCAGCAGCTGGATTCATTTTCAAAATGAACTCAATCAGTTCCTCGCGGCTGATCAGCCTGACGTTGTTAGATTTAGCTAGTTCTCGGGCTGCGTCGGTATAGTCGCTGTTGGTGATAACCCAAGCCTCAGTAGCCCTGTAATGCGCTATAGCACCAACAACTTCTTGCACTGCTTTAATTCCGACATTGCTTTTTAAACGTTTAGCCTGGACAACAATTGTTTTGCCTGCTTTGGCAATTACAAGATCGGCTCCATAATCTCCGCTAGCTTGCGTCACCCTTACTTCATAGTTGTGTTTTTTGAACAGTTCACCAAGGTAAAGTTCAAACTCTCTTCCGTCCATCTTATCGATATCTGCAATACCAGAACGCCTGAGTTTTTCATTATAGTTCTTCTTACTGATAATCATTGCAACTATTACGGCGACAAAAGCTACGGCCGTAACGCCAAAAGAGGTAGATAGCGATTTAGTTAAGTAATATGTTCCGAAAAATGCCCCAAAAGTGAATAACACGAAAACCACATTGATAAATTCTTCCTCTTGTTTTGCTTTACTTTTTCGTCTAGCCATACATTGCTTCCTTTCTTGCTTTAGATATTCCATATTTCGACATTACGGTATAAATTCCCTCCTTATATTTGCCAAGTCTCCGCAAACAAAAAAACCTTCACCACCAGGGCTGTGTAGGTTTTTGTCGTTTACTGTCACGAACATATATTCCATATATCGGAAAATAGGACTTTTGTAGTAAAATGGAATGACTTGCCAACTAGAGCAAATACTCCAGCCGATGGAGATGATTAGACGAGGATGGATAGTAAATGAGTTGGGAAATGAAACCTCATACCAAAGCCAAGCATATTGTTCTTGAAAATTACCTTAAAGCATGGTTTCCGATTATGGCATTCACTTTCGAAAAAATAATCTACATCGATGGTTTTGCAGGACCGGGGAAGTATTCTAGTGGCGAAGATGGGTCGCCCATTAAAGCTTTGAAAATTGCATCAGAAATATATCATTCTCATACTAGTAAACTCTTAAAAAAAGAGTTTATATTCGTATTTATTGAGGAAGACAAGAAATCATTTCAATCGCTATGTTCTGAGATTGAATTATTAAAGCTCCCAGATGAGTTTATAGTCATTACTAGAAATGGAAAGTTTGAAAAAGTGATGAAAGAACTTCTAAAAAGTGTAAAAGTGGCTCTCGCACCTACTTTCGCATTTATTGACCCATTTGGCACTAAGGGAGTACCGTTTGATATCATTAAGAAGATTATGTCCTTTAAATATTGCGAGGTATTTTTCAATTTTATGGTGTCAGGGGTCATTAGATCAACTGACGTAACAGATCACACCGATTTATTTGGCACGTCCGATTGGATCGGATTAGAGAAGTTGATACCAAGCGAAAAACACGAGGCGTACCTTGATTTATATTCTAGTCAGTTAAAATCGGAAGCTAAAGTGAGTTATATTAGAACATTTAATGTAAGAAACAGAAAAAATGCTACTATATTTGATTTAATATATGCTACCAACAGTGAAACTGGCTTAGACAAAATGAAAATCGCTATGTGGAAAGCAGACCCATTGGGGAATTTTACTTTTAGGGATAAAACAGATAAAGGACAGCTTGTGTTATTCGAAGATCAACCCGATCTAGAACCACTAAAAATAAATTTACTTAACCAGTATTCTGAACAAACAGTATCCATTAAGGCTATTTTAAAACATGTTTTAATAAACACGCCATACTTATCTACACATGTGAAAAATAAGACTCTGTTACCTTTGTCTAAAAGTGGAGCTATTCAGGTGTTTAGACCTGATAATAGTAAATCAGGGTTTAAAGATGGAACAAAAATAAAGTTTAATCCTTGAGAACACTTGTTCCCTTTGACGTATATGATATAATGTAGTAATAAGGAGGGATAATAATGGCTACAATGTCAAGTATTGAATGGACAGAGTCAACTTGGAATCCCGTAACCGGCTGTACAAAAATTTCAGATGGATGCCGCCATTGCTACGCGGCGACTATGGCGAAACGACTTCATGCTATGGGAAATCCAAGGTATGCTGATGGTTTTAATATAACACTTCACCACGACTTAATTGATCTTCCTCAGACTTGGAAGAAACCTAGAAGAATATTTGTTAATTCTATGTCTGATCTTTTCCATAAAGATATTCCACTGGAATTTATTCAGAAAGTGTTTGCTTCGATGGAAAAAGCTCACTGGCATACATTTCAAATTCTCACTAAAAGATCTGATCGTTTATTGGAGATATCAGACAAACTGCCTTGGCCTAAAAATGTTTGGCAAGGCGTAAGTGTAGAAGATCAAAGAGTTGTACACCGCATTGATCATTTGCGACAGGTACCGGCTCATGTACGCTTTCTCTCAATCGAACCGCTTATTGGTCCAATTGTGAACTTGAATCTCGAAGGGATACATTGGGCAATTGTTGGTGGAGAATCAGGACACGGGGCACGACCTATGGAGGAACAGTGGGTTCTTGACATTCGCGATCAATGTCTTGAACAGAATGTAGCATTTTTCTTCAAACAATGGGGAGGTGTACAAAAACACCGAACCGGAAGAATCCTTGAAGGCCGAACATGGGATGAGTTCCCTGACGAGCCAGAACAGGTCCAGCCACAATTAGTATTTGGATAGTATTGAATTTGCCCTCTTTCCTGCAGGATCGAGGGCTTTGCTATTTAAACCTCAATTCCCCGATCTATCCTACCATCAAGCACCGTATTCAGAAACGCCAGCTCCGAAGCTGTGAGCGTCTTGTCTACGATCTTTTGCATCCAAACCCAATTGAGCTGCTTTGCGTTATATGCCGTTCCCATTACCTCATAAAGCATATCCCATTGCCATTGTTCCAGTTTCATTGGCATATTCGTTTCATCCTCCTTAATTTGTGTTTCTTTAATATAGTCATACTGCTGTAAAATATTGCTCTCAATGATCGAAATTAACTTCACCGCATAGCTCGGGTCAGTCGCATATCCTGCATCCTGCAGGCAACGTGCAGCTCCGACATAATCCAGCTCCTTGCAGCAATCGAAAAATCCAGCTCGGGCATAACGGCCATTCTCGACCAAGAAATTACTATGATCAATCACCGATCCTTCCCAGCTATCGTAAGTCCTGAACCCATCCACTACGTTTAGCCAGTGGCCATTAATGTATTCCTGTGTCATAAACTCTTGTCCCGTTCCTTTTATGCCGAACAGGTTATTACCGGGGGCCGCTGCTCCCCAGCCGGATTCGATAGCACCCTGGGCAATGGTAATACTGGCCAGAACTCCGGTTCGCCGCTGCTCGGCTACAGCCATAGGTGCGATGATAGCAATAAAGTCTTGTGCTTTCACTGCTTCTCATCCCCCTTACTGGCCTGCTTGACGGCCTTATAAACTTCATAGCCATATACGGCGACAGCTCCAATCAAAATACCTTGCAGTACCGATTGCGGCGAGGGTCCAAGAATTAAAAGTGAGAATATGACCGCGAAGATGGTCACAAAAATAATTACGGTCCAATTTGGAACCTTTGCAGATTGCTTTAGGGCATATCCAATGATCCAGCAAGCAGCAAGAACCAGAAATAATTGCGGGTCGATCAATTGTGCTATTGCGTTCCATTCCATTAACAACAACTCCCTATTTGATATTGAGTCCACCTTTAATAACAAAACCAATCACCGCTAGAATGATTGATCCAATAGCTGTAGTGACCAGCCATGTGTTAACCTTATCGATTTTATCCAAGCGATGATGCGCCGCCTTTGTTGATTCCATCGACTTCTTCGCGAGGTCATCCACCTCATCAAGTTTCCGTGTAATGTCTTTCAGGCTATCCACTTTCGTTGAAAGCTCCCGGAGATCCAGCCGAACGTTGGTCAGTTGATCCGAAACTTTCTGTATGTCATCAGGCATGCTGATCCCCTCCCCGCCCTAAGGCATAAAAATAACCCAACCTATACGGCTGGATTCATTTATTCATTATTATTTTCAATAGCTTTTGCTTCTTCAATTTTACTTAATGTCTCACCTAACCATAGGTCGAGCTGCTTAAGTAATTCGTGTTGTTCAGGTCCATAGGTAGCTAATAAGATAACTTGCTGTAATTCTTCTACCGGGCGCGTAAGGTCAATTACTATATCCGCTTTTGGAGTGTATTGAGCCAAATGTTTCACCTCCCCTCAAATGAAATAGCCCCTCTTTAATTGGAGGGGCTTAATGTCTGATACGAGACCTTCTATTTAGTTATTGTCAACGTTGTCTCTGTTTGATCAACTTTACCGCCAAGCGCCTCTACAATAATACGAACCGGAACTAATGTTACATCTTTAAAAATAACAGGACTTGTTTCCAAATTTATTTGACGATCATTTAGATATCCAGTAGTACTATTCAATGTCAACTTCAAGATGTTCTTGTCTAACTTGAATATCATTTGTTTCGTCGTTTCATCCAATGTAACATCTGCTCCAGTCGCTTCGGCAAGCATTCTAACCGACAGAAGATATGTTGTACCTTTTTTATAAAATGCATCGGGTTTAACTTCCTTACTATTCATTACAAGCTTTAGCGATGCGATTTGATAACTATTTTGTTGCTCTTCCCATGCTTTACGATCAGCTGCTATTTTTGCATCTTGCTCTATGCCGAATTGTTTGCGAGCCTCAAACTCTGCTTGTTCTTGTTTTGATTTTGCTTCAATATCTGCTAGTTTTATTAAATTTTCTTGTTTTTCAGCCTCCGATTTATCTATTTTTATTCGGTCTTCTTCAGAAATGACTCCGCTATTTATATTCATTTTTACATCGCCCTCCTTTTTCTTTAAAATTACCTGTGAGTCGATGAATGAAACGTCATATCCAAATATTTCTGCTGCCGATCTAACTGGAATGTAACTCGTCCCTTCTATCGAAATCGCATCTTTTTCTGCCTTCTGTCCATTAATCTGCAAAGGAAAGCTACCGTCGACAACTTTCCCGAACATATTAACTACTTCTGCATGAGCCGAAAATGCAAAAGCTATTAAAAATCCAAATAGTGCTCCAATAATATACTTTCTCATTAATTTTCAACTCCTTCTTTTGTAAATTACCTCTAGTATAAGCTAATTTACATAATTGGGAAAACAGTAATTAATCCAGTACGCTTGTTGAATCTTTACCAGCAATGTTTTTACTGTTGAACACGATATTGCCACCGTTACGATATGAAAGAATGAATGCATTATTTTCCAAATACTCTAATCTTGTTATTAACGCATTGAGTTGAGTTTGCAAATTGTATATCGCATTGATTGGTATAGATCCTGCGTATACAGTAGCATCTGTAAAATCCCATACTCCTTTAGGTTTTGCTGCTCGACCTGGGTATGGATTGGAACTCGTTACCCTAAGAAAAGAGATTCCACTTTGCCACATTAAGTCAACCCCAGAAATATCATTGTCAATTCTGAAAAACTCGCCTCCGAAATAGTTTAAACTTAAATTACCATATGATCCGCCAATAACTGCGTAATTAGAAGGGCTGCCCGCTTGGTAGATTTTCTCTGCTGCCAGACCTACCGTATTGACCTGATAGGCATCAACGGTTCCTGTGTATACGCCCGTTGAAGTAATCTTCGTAAGCCTGCTTGCTCCAATTGAATCAGTCGTATTATCTGCATTAGATGGTGGCTTGGTCCCGTTAATTTGTGTGTATGAAGGAGCCGTAACACTGGCCCAATTAATGCTCGCATTAGCCCCCAGGACTATGCCGTTTACTGCATTTATTTGTTGTGCTGTTAAGGTCCCTGCGTATACCCAAGTTGATTTTACGGTGTCAGCTGTTATAGTGCCGTCAATGTTTGCACTGGACACATGGAGATCCTTTGCATCAATCTGAGAGGCTACCAGTTTACCTGTTACATTGGCTGCAACTACTTGGAGGTTGGTTGCATCAATCTGCGAGGCAATGATTTTGCCGCCAGTTACATCTATCTGATTAGCCTTGATGCTGTCAATTAATGCTGATGAAATTTTAGCAGATCCAGCTATGAGTTGGTTGGTTGTGAGCGTTCCGGTATAAATTCCGGTAGACAAAAGCAAGGTTGTTTTTTGATTCCATGATGCTCCGCTGGATAAAAGTCCGTCACCGATTGTCTCCCCGGCATCCCCTACTACGATTTGATTGGCCCGGAGTTTTACGAAATCCCCAAGGATACCGACAATAACCTCTGCTACAATACCATTTGCTGTTATAGCAGCTCGTGCGCTCGCTCCGCCGTTCGTTGTAAGGTATAGGCCGTTGGAGCTGAGCACAACCTGATTCTGAGCGTTCGTCTTGTCCTGAAGCACGATACCACGTTCATCGTACTTAACTTCTGTCTTTGAGTTGTTGATATCATAGATGGCGAGCTTTGCAAAATCTTCAAAGACCGTAGTTCGGATCTTGGCCCCGCTGAGCAGGTTGTCTACGACTCGTTTGGACTTGTCCAGATCGGCTATGATGTCCATCTCATCCCGCAGCATGAAGTTGGCAAGTGATACGGACGTATGTTTGTCCATTTCATAGGGATATTCCGTCAATTCGATCACTCGGGCTGAGATCATATTCATTTCCATATCGGGATCAATACACATGACGGTATCGCCCATATCCGGTTGTGGCTCTGTGCCATCGATTTTATGCAAATCAGCCGCGTCTATGGTTACATCAATGATTGGCACCTCTTGCTCTTTGAGCGCTTTACGTGTGGCTTCCAGTAGTTCTAACGGGTCCTCGATATCTTGGTTAATGATTTCCCCATCATAGTAAGCGTTCGTGCTGTTCGCCCAATGGCTTGCATAGGGGGATATCAAGTAGTTAACCTTGATCACTCCGCCCACGATTGCTCCAGGTATCGCATTCAGCAAGGCGTATTCTTCTGCTGTGAGGTTGGATGCTGTAAGTCCTATGAAAGACAGTCCGTCCTTCATCTGGCTATACATTCGCGTTACAAGCGTTCTGGCGTCATCCTTAAAACTGTTGGATATGATGTTCTTTTTGAAACGGTACTGCATACCAGTATCAGCACCGACCTGCTGCTTCAGGTGGATGACGAAATTGTTTGGGATCATTTCGCAGCTGTACTTTTTGATGATGAACTGTAAAGCTTGCAACGCGTTCCCGCGGCCGAAATCTTTGATGTCTTGCAGTTCGAACGTGTTATCGATCACAAAGAGGAATTTGCCACCAGTTGCATTTGTTATCAGGTTAGCAAGGGATAGGATGTTAACCCCAAATCCTTCTTCGATGTAGGACTCATAGGGCATCTTGAAATCTGCCAGTCTTAACATAACGTGCTGACAATCAATCTGTGCCATGAGCTTAAGGCCATCCCTGACACGGCTCCGACTGTCGATGAAATAGTATTGGCCCTTCTCGTCTCGGACATGTCCTTTGAGCGTGATCTTTTCTGTGTAATCTGCGATATTCATTGGCAGCAAAAAAGACAACCCATAATCACTATTGAGTCGTCTTTTTCTGGTTACTTCTGAGGCGCTCGGGAGGACTCCGACAGGCAACATGTTTCTATCAAATACGGTAAGCATGTTAAATCACCTCGTAAGGTTCGCCTGTAATGGTTTCGTATTCCTCCGGTGAGATCTTTCCAAACTGGACATATTTTTTGAGCTGCGCTTTGGTCGCCCATTTCTTTTCGAAATAGGATTTTAGGCGCTCGAAATCTTCACTCATGCTATAACCCTCCTTCCAAGAGTCTTATATCGATACTGACTAATTGGCTGCCGAGAAGTTCGTTTTCGGATCGCAACCCTAACACTTCCAATTCACGATTCACTAATTGTTGCCCGATGATATCCAGTTCATTTGGCAGCTTAATCTCCCCTATCACATACCAACCGTCATCTGCATCCTGTTCCACTTCCTTTTGCTCAATAACAGATCCTTCTGGAATAGGGTTTGTAATTTGATCTTCATAGATCGGTCTATATTCGATGACTGCCGGGATGATTTCACCATCTATCTCGCGCTCTGATTCAAGAATTACTTCCTCTACTCCTACTTGAACAGGTTGAATCCGATAATCCCACGGCCCAATATTAATAACTTTTCCGTTGTGTAATACGCATTCCTTCATCATTTCGCAACCCACCCCGTATTCCCAGAGCCAGATTCTTTAACGTAAAGTGTTGTAATAGCCCCGCCATCCAGCCTCCTATATAGCGAGCCAACGGATGCTGTAATCGCACCTTCCGGGCTACCATTTCCAGAAAAAACAGGAAAGTTTCCACCATGCCAAATCACGTAACCAGAAACTCCACCATCTGGACTATAATGAAGTGCTGAAGCTGATAATAATAAAGTTTTGAAGGCTATACCAAGGTCCGATGACCCGATTACCCCTCTATCCGTCACTGGATCAAATAATATATCCACGGCTTTATTGCCCGTTTTCGCGAAATATCTTGTTGCTGACATCACTCCGCTTCCGTCTCTTTGCGCTAGTGTATAAGCCGATGGGTTTGTATCGTATATTGCTCCGCGTAATGTATCCGCATCAAGTCCGCTACCGTTACCATCTACAGTTTTGATTTTAGCAAGAATGTCTGAAGCTGTGTATTTTGCATCGATAGCCGCCTGTGTAAACGCAGTACTTGCTATCTGAGTAGTGCTCGTAGCAGCTGCTGCAGTAGAGGTAGTCGGTATGCCAGTCAAAGCAGGTGAAGCTAATGGCGCTTTTAACCCTAGTGCGGTTGCAATCGCAGCTATGGTCATGGCTGGAGCTGTAACCCAACTCGCCTCGCCTGTTATTTGACGAATCATTTTCCCGAAGTAGTTGAACAGGTTTGTGATTGTATTAGGACCTGCATTTGGCGTGGCCGTGTCATCCACGGTTCGATTCCCGATTATGGTATCCGTTGCCGCTCCATTCGCAAGACCTGAGCTTGATATTTTTGTTCCCGTGGAGTGATCATGCCCTACCAGTGCGAAATCCGCGTCATGCTTTCCATTCAACATATCAGAATTCAGATTAACCTGAAGAGTTCCATCCCGCTTCACGGATTGATTAATGACTTCAGGAGAATTCTCAAAAAAACGGATAAAGTAACCTTCTCCGCCTGCCGCCGCAGAGAGAAGAGTAAACCTTGTTGCATTAGTTTCCTGGTACTCTTCTTCTGGCACGACTTCGTATTTACCAGTTCCGGCATTCTTTTTGTAAATGGTTACGGCATTGGTATTCACTTCGTACTGGCCCACTGTGATATCGAATACGGTTTGTCCGGGTAAAGCTATCCATTCCTGATCTCGTATCAATGCCCCTTTGCCGGATACATCTACCCATCCCTGTACAGAACCTTTATAGATCATAAGAGCATGATTTGCTGAATCGTACCAAGGCTGCCCCTCTGTTGGACTGGCTGGAGCCGTGTTGGATTTATGGATAACCAAATTCTTAGCCTCGTGCTTATCGAAATTTAAATCAGCATCCAAGGTTCCGCCTTGATTAATTTTCGTGCCCAGCATTGTATCAGTGACACTCTTGATGTAATACCGAGCATCGCCGCGACCATCTGTGTGATACTGTGGGTGGTCGTCGTTGGTTAGGTCTGTGAGTGAACTGTGAGAGGTAAGGCCGTTACCAATTGCTCCGATAGCTCTCCATTTATTGGTTGCGCCGCTGCCGCCATCCCACTCATATACCGTTTCGTCGCCAAGTACAAGGCGTACATCACCGTCAGTATTTCCGGTAAGGGGTAGATTTGCAAAGGTGGCAACTGGAGCTTTCCATCTGGCATCTGCAAAATTGGGCTTATTGGAAAGATTGTCCCAATGTACAACAGCCTGACCGGACGTTTGTAGTTGTGTTTTGGTGTTATACCGGGCATCGTGGTCGCCGCTTGCTTTGTGCGTATCCAGCGCCGCCTGCGCAGCCGTCGCTACCGCTGTGTCCTTTCCGTCGATTTGGGCCTTGGTATAAGTGTTGCCAGACAGTGCCGCCAAGGCATCAGAATTACCTTTGATTGATTCCGTTGTCCGGCCAACTCCCGCCAAACTGGATAATTCATTAGAAATGTCCTGGTAGTTGTCGTTATGTTTTTGCAGGTTTGCCAGATCGAGAAACTTTTCGATCAGCCTCGGTATGAATCCCATGCTGCAGCTCCTTTCTTAATATAAAAATGTATGGCGAAATAAGAACTCGATTTTAAAATTAGGGTTTGTAGAGTTGGATATGAAGGTTGTTAAACCCGGTTTGAGCAAAAAGAAAACGCCATTGCTCTGGGCGAAGGCGTTGAGTCCATTTTTCTTTACGGTAGCCTTGGTATCTCGGCAATCGATCTCCAGTACATCCGTTGGCCCATTCGTTCCGGTGAATATAAATGTACGATCCCCATCGAAAAGCGACAGGTTGGTGAATGCTCCGGTTATTCGTATGATAGGCGCCACTACGTACGTACCATCATGCGTGATCGGGATAGCCTGGCTACTGGATGTGACTTGAACGGCTTGAGTCGAGTATTCATAGCCCTGTCCGTATTCCAACCCTTGCCCATATTCCTTGGCTGCCGTGTCCTGCTCGCTTTCCGGGAAGGGATTAAACATTTTGAATGGGATCGTTAGGTTACCATCAAAAATAATCTTTTCAATAGCCATCGTACCTGCGTACCGGGCGTTGTACCGCCTGCCTTGAAGGTCGCTAAACATCAGGATCAAGTCTTTCTTGGTATTGAAAGCTGCAGCCACCGCCGCTGCTTTAGCCTGATAATCCAGCGTGGGATTATCAGCCATAAGGATACACTCAACATTGAAGCTTCGAGT
Organism: Paenibacillus baimaensis; assembly: GCF_025567575.1. Classification (NCBI taxonomy): domain Bacteria; kingdom Bacillati; phylum Bacillota; class Bacilli; order Caryophanales; family Paenibacillaceae; genus Paenibacillus; species Paenibacillus baimaensis. The sequence continues at coordinate 361,020 of NZ_JAOQIO010000124.1, forward strand.
CCCGTACACACTGCCGAAATCTATTTCTCCGTCCTTTCCAGCTATCTCAACCGTGTAATCCTTGGTTTCCGGCAGAACAGGTATATCGTGTTTTTTAACCCCAAGGCCAAGGGATGAAAAGGTAACTCCATTCACTGTTGCTTCAATCATCGTATTTTCACCCCTGACCTTGATAGCGAACGGTCAACAATGTTTCCGCGCTCCTTATAGAACGACTTGATATCTGCTTGATCCGTCAGGTTTACATTACTGGCCGACATATCGAAATGCTGAGTAATGTTTTGAACTGTGGACCTTGGTATATCAAAACTCGGCATAGAGAAGTTCATTTGCGGCATGCTGAAATTCAGCAGTTTAAACAAATTCGACTGCTGCGCCTCGTTAATATACATTTCCCCAGCGTGGGCAATAACTGGAACTGCCTGCCCTCTACCTCCCCTAACAACCCCGCCATCCTTGAAGTGCTGGAGCTTTCCATTGTCTTCGATTATGCCGTACTTCTTTCGGATCTCCTCATTACGTCGGTTGTAATCAGCCATGCGTGCCTTATCACCATCTGCGTTAGCCTGGTTCCACAAGTCCTTGTTTCGGTTGTATTCTTCCAGATCCATTTCCTTTTGCGTTTTGGTCGGTGCATACTCCTTCGTGCCGCTATCGGTAACGCTCCCGGATGTCGTTGGAATGATTTTGCTCATTTTGGATTGATAATCCGCTATAAAGGTATCCAGATTCTTGAGGATCTCTTGGTTCTTTTCGGATTCCTTAAGGATTTGGATTTGCTTCAGCGTTTCCGCTCGGCCCTCGGCGTCATTGTTGTATAAGTCCAGTGCATCCAATAGGCTTTGGTAGTGCGTTTCTGCTGCTGCCTTTTGATCGTCGAACGCTTTCTCTCGAACCTTCTTTTCTTCCTCAAGCGTTTTTTTCTGATCTTCCAAGCTTCGCTTACGCAAATCCCGACTATGATCGGTTTCCATCTTCTCAATTTCTTTCAAAAGGTCCCGACGTTCCTTCTTGCCTTCTGGACCCACTGCATCCTCAAGAAGCTTGGCCCTTGCTTTTTTTTCGGCAAGCTGCTTTTCATAATCGGAATCGGAGTTGGCTTCCTGATCAGCCGCAATAAGGTCGTTAATAGCCTTGATCTTCGCATCCTGAGCTTCGACATACGCCTTCTTGGCTGCATCGATTCGTTCCAACTCTGCTTTCTTGGCTTCACTAATGTATTTCTTCTCGGCTTTGACTAGCTTATCGAGGCTGTCCAGTTCTTTCTTGTTTTTCTCCTCAATATTCTTCTCTTCATCCTGGAACGCTTGCTTGCGAAGGTTGTAGAGCTGTTCTTCGGCTTTCATGCGTTGTTCTGTACCTTCGAGATAACGCCCTTGCACTCGCTCCCAAGCGGCTATCTCTTTCGCTGGAGTCAACTTGCCGATCCCTTTTTGGTGTGAGATCCACTTTTCAGAGAGTGACATTTCCTCGTTGATAGCTGCTTTTCGGCCAGCATATACCTGCTCGTCAGCCTGCTTGCGAAGCTCCGTACCTTCGGCATACTCGGCCTGCACCCGCTCCCATGCCGCCAACTCTTCGGCAGCTGACATTTCTCGGGTGGCCTTTTCGTGAGCGATCCATTTCTCAGAGAAAGAAAATGAATCTTTAAGCGCCTGTTCTTGCGCTTCTTTAATAGCCTTGGCGTCGTTCCACCAGGCGACGGAATTGGCATCTACTTCTTTAGTGACGGATGCAATCCTGCTCGTTACCGCTTCGGACTGCTGGTTATACTCATCAAGCGTGACTCCGCCCTTTTTATACAAAGAATCCAATTCATTTTGTTTTTGTTCAAGTTGCGTTAGCGATTCCCTCAACGTTACATTGGAATCACGCAGGCTATTTTGTCGATTTTCATAAAGAGCAATACGTTGTGAAGTGTCATCGACGCCCTGTGACAATGCACCTTGCTTGGCTTGGTAAAAGTCGATCAATGAACTTGCCGATTCTTTAAGCATTTGCGCCTGTTTGATTTGGTTATCGATATCATTCATCGGAAATTTAAATGCTGCATCAGCCTTGTCTTTTCCGAATCCTTTTGCATTAAACTCATGCCCCGCATCGGTTCGGGAAATGTCATCAATAAGGTTTTCTATTTTTTCATTTCCTGCAAGCTTATCCTTGTATTCACTCAGGATTTCACTTAATTTCTTTTCTTGATCTGCCGCTGTAATGTAACCCTCAGTTTTTCGATTTACCAAATGAGTGAATTGTGCCCGCTTAGCATCAAAGTCCTTTTCGATATCCTCGATCTCTCGCTGACGCTTGCCTTCTTCGCCTGCGAGTTTGTCGATCAGAGGTTGCGACTCCATCTCCGCAATAGCTGCATTCTTTTCTAACAGCTTTTGTTCCAATTTACTGACTTCTTTAATGCCTGCTTCGACTTGTTCTTTATTCACAGCAATACCCCGGCTTCGAAATGGGTTTAATTTGCTGCTGCCCGCCCACCCGCTTAATTCTTCCTGATCGCCACTAACCTGCTCAGCTTTCGCCTTCATTTGTTTGGCAATTTCATCCCGTTCCGACTTCGCCATTTGAACGTTGGATAACCTCAATTGCTCGCGAGCTTCCTTGATTTTATCCACTTGGATTTTAACGGCCTGTGCGGTATATCCAGCAGCCTGTAGTTGCGCCAAACCCTCTGCTTTAACGGTAGCTGACAAGGCTTGGCTCACCTTTTCGAGTTGACCCTTGATTTCAATTTGTTTCTTCGAGGCTTCTGTATCCGACTTAGCCGATTCGGTTAGTTTGTCGTATTGAGCCTGCAACTTGTTATGAGCATCGACCAACTTGGGTACAAATTCTTCTTGTCGTTGCATTTGACTGATCATTTGTTGTTGAGTGGACATGGTGTCCTTCATGGCTTGTGCCGTTTCTCGCTCGGCCTTTTCAACTTGACCAGAATTGTACACCCACACCATTGCAATGCCCGCCAAAATGGAAAGCCCTGCCGTTGCCAACCCCATAGTTACCGACATAGCTGCCTGCGCTGTGGTCATGCCCACAGTTGCCACCGTTGCAGCTTCCGTAGCCAGGGTAGAACCTGCTGTCGCGACGATAACTCCTTCTGTGGCTACTGTTCTTTGAACTGTTGATATAGTAGCTCCCTGTGAAGACAGGATATTAACCTCGTTGGCAGCCGTGTTTGTGTTGACTGCTATCGTTTCAGTTGTTTTCGCCGCTGTTAACACGCCGACCGCCGTGACGAGATTCATGATAGGTGCACTCAGGACCCGGTAGGCTATGAGCAGTGCACCCAACCCTGCAGTAACCTCATACACACCCTTAGGTACCTTAGTCAGTCCAATCAGAAGTTGATCCAAAACGTCCAGTACGTCCTTGATGGATTTGCGCAGCCCGTCATCACCGGCAGTACTGAATATTTCAAGCAGCGAAGCTCTCGTTGCTGCCGCTTTACGCTCAATCGTGTCCATTTGCACTTTCAAATATTGCATAGTGGACCCACTTGAGTTAATGGAAGCTGATTCACCAAGCAAGATATCGCCCACATTCATCGAAGCAGCAAGTTTGGCGAACTGGAAGACACCGCGCGAAATATCCTGAAACGACTTCGTTAGGTCATAGTTTTTATCAATAACCGCTATGGAAAGATCTAGTAAGATATCCTCTGCTTTTCTCCACTCTTCAGCTCCATCAACGGTTTTTTTTGTCGCAACGCCGAGTCGTTCTAACTCATCCACCGCTTTGTCCGTTCGAATCGTACCCAGGACCGTCTTCCACATGTTGCCGAGGTTTGCTCCGCCCAGCGCTGTATTCCGAATCCCGGAAGAAATCAACCCATTCATGAAATCAAAGGAAACTCCAGTCTCGGATGCAATTTTCCCAGTCCGTTCAAACGCAGCTCCCAGTTCTTTCGCTGGCGCCATCGTGTTATGCGCTACTGAAGACCAACTGTCCAGCACACGATTTCCCTGCATTTGCGCCTCATTGACGGAATGGATTTGAACGCCATATTGCGCCATGACAGCTTCCATCATCTTGGTTGCGTCTTGTAACCCTACGAGGTCCACCGTAGAAAGTTTTGTTGATTGACGAACCATTTCTTGAACCACGCCGACATCCTTGTACATACGGCCCCATAGTCGGGCTGATTCGGTAACATCGAGGATATTCGCGCCCAGGTCATGAGCTGTATGGATGAAGTTGGTCGTTTCTTCGCTTAATCGTTTTGTATCCATGACCATTTCGTTTGTGCCTTCGTTGAACGAGACGAAATAATGTTCGTTCGTTTGCACATAGCCAGCCATGTTGGCTTCGATATCAACAAGCCCTTCTTTTAGAGCTCGTTGGGCTTGATGGATTGCGGCGTACGCTCCTTGATAAAGGGTTGCTCGTAGTAAGGCGTCTCCCATGCGGTTCAACACGGTCGTTGAGTCAGAAGAGGTTTGAGAAGTGTTATTCGCCGTTTGCTCAAGCCTACGCCGAATACGTTGCTCTTCCTGAAGCGCTCGCTCTCTTGCAGCCTCTTCCTTCTGAATATTTCTCAAACGCGTTTGATGGTCCTGCTCTTCTGCATTGGCGATTGCACGCCTAGTCCTCTGTTCATATTGCAGTGCTCTCTCCCTGGCCGCTTCGTCCGTTCCTGTAGCTCGACTAGCTTGCGCTCCAGATGTGTTGGCTCTGTTTTGCAGGGTTTCCAGCCGCTTTAGGTGTTCTTTTTCCTGCTGTTCAATCGCATCCTCACGTTTCTTTTGAATAGCTTGTTGAGCCTGCAGCTTGGATTCAACAATTTGATTAGTTGCGTCCAGTTGACTCTTTTTAGCGGCCAACAATGCTGCCGCAGCTGTTCGCTGTGCCACAAGAGCATTAGATTCATCCAAGATCTTCTTCCGGCGCTCATCCGATGTAAGAGCCAGCTTGTCCATCGCTTTTGCCATCGAGGTATAGCTTTTCTCTGAAACGAGTAGCTCTTTATTAAGAGCTTTGAATGATTCAGCATTCTTGAGCGCGCCGCCATCGATTACTTTGAACGCTGGCAAGATTTTAGAAGTGTCCAGCTGTATTCGCCCGGCTACAACGTCCCTATTGGTATCTGCCATTCTTCACTCCTTACTGATGGCAAGCTAACCACTTTGCCCTCGGGATATGTATCACTTTGGGAAGAATCCAAGATCAGAAAGGTACTTGGCTTTCTTCGGCTTTTTATTCTTAATTTCTCCGCCATGGAGAACGATTTCGAATTCCTGCTGCTTGTTTTTCACTTTCATTAACGCCCGGATCTTGGGTATGGTAAGGTTCTGCCATTCGCTGTCGGATATGCCCACGCTTACACATAATGCCCACATTTCTAACCAATTGGTTTCTTTGCTGCCGCCGTTATCCTCTTCGTCTTCATCAGCGCCCGATTCTTCATCCGGGGGCATGGATTCATTATAGAAATCGTTCCAAGAGCTTATCCAATACCTCGATACCTTGCTCATCCACGTTTTCGTATTCCTCTTCGGTCAAACCCTCAACGAGTACCAGACGGAAGGCTTCTTTGTGAACAGTTTCGACCTTGGGCCAATCTATTTCCTTACGATCTTCTTCCGCATCCCACTTGTCTCGACCGATTGAATAAGAAAACTTGTACTCATTCCCTTTCATGAGCTGCCGGATTTCTCGAATTAACTTGATGCTGCCAATCTTAACGCTCTTCGTGCAGCCTTCAGATAACCTTACTTCTGTCCCGATGTTCATTGATTGATCTAATGTTGTATCCATTATTCATTCCCCTTAGTTGGTATTTCCCTGCCCGTCAAGGCAGGGATGATTGAATTATTAAATGCCGAACGTGATCTCAGCGGCGTGTCCATTTGGATTGTCTGCCGTCTTTTCTGCTTCCATGATCTCCAGTGTCATTGTGCTTACAGTCGGCTTCTTGCGCTCTTGTGATACGTCCGTTGTTCCTCCACCGAGCGCCTTCCATATCGTGAGCTGGCAAGGCACATCCTCGCCTGTTCTGTCGTTAACAAGAGTGAAGCGATGAACGAATTTGAAGGGTTTAGGGCGACGCGTACCAGAGAAACTATTCTTTGTACCTTTTGTTTTCCCCCATTTGAAAACAACGACAATATTCTTGTTATCATTGGCTGTATCAGATGTGATTTTTCCTGATGCGTCGATCATGTATTGAACTGCTGTCGGCGTTGCTACCACACGGGTTAATGGGGTGAGCGCCCCAGTTGCGTCCTTCAGATATACCTTGTCGCTTGCAGCAACGAATGTCCCGCCGAATTTGGTTGGAGCTTTGACCGTATATCCGTCGGTTGGATCAAGAATGCCTTCTTCGTTTTCATCGAAGGTTACTGCACCGGAAACCGTCTCAGACCCTTGGGATAGCTCGGCAAGTGCTGGGGAATACCTTGGCACTTCGATGCTCACCTTGTCTTGCAGATCCTTGGCTGTGTAGTGGAAAGCATATCCGGAATCCCCACCCATGACCTTTTCCCAATCAAACTGCATTTGCATAGTTACTTTGTTGATTTTCTCATCCACATATTTAAGTGTTCCGTCCAGGGCCGTTGCCCATATCGTGCCTACACCATCAAAAACTAATGGTTCCATGAATTGTTGACCTCCTCAGGAATTAAAAAAAGAACCAGTCCTATGATTTGACTAGTTCCCATAATCGTATGTCTATTTCATTGATTCGCTTGTATTGGGGAGTGTTAAGGAAATCGGGTTGATCCTTAACTTCTTCCCATAAGCTTGCTTTTCAGAAGCCAATAATTCAAATTCAGTTGGCTCCTTGTCCTTTTTCAAATTCGGCATGCCATCACCTCAATTTGTCCTTAGATAATCAACATCAAATATCATTTCATAGCCCTTTACCCCTGTTATTCCGGTTGCTAAGTCGCTGTCATAGGCCATGACGCAAAGATATGTGTGTAAGGTTGTGCCGTGTACTCGTTTGTCATGAAATAACTGGAACACTCTGCTCCCTATTTGTTTAGCTTGATAAGATGTCTTGGCGTAGATGTCGAAGCAAAACTTACCCTCAAAAACAAGGGGATTGGAGGCGAAACGCCCAGGCTTGGTGTAGATCAACACCTGTGGTACGTTCGATCCCGTCAGCGTTTGGTCTGGTTCCATGCCGCGAATAAGACGCCCGGTTATTTCGGCCGCAGGGGATGAAGGAGTAAAGCCGAAGAACGCCATGAACTCCGCATCCCGCTTGCATGTACTGTATATGGCATCGATTAAATTTAAGCTCAACTCTTCACTCCTGTCTGAAGTATCTGTGATATGGAAATTCGTCGATCACTTGTCCCAAGCCTTGGAGAATCCGGTTACGATTGGATTGTAAGGCAACTCGAAGGAAGTAGGTTGGTGGTGTTGGGCCGAACTTCCTGTCAATATCCCCTCGCGCCGCTAGCTCTTCCAGATCCACACCAGCAAAGCCGCCGCCTGAATACCGTACCTTGCCATCAATGCTTTTGTAATTGCCCATCGTGCGCCCTACAACTACTCTGCTGCCGCTTGGTCGAAGTCGGTTCCACGCATCTGAACTCATGTACTTGGTCAGTCCGGGGTTTTGTTGGCTATCTGCCATCAAGGAGCCTTTACCGAACTGCTCTAGCCATGCTTGCCAATAGTCCGTGGTTACCTCACCGTTGATCATGTCGTTAGCCAGAACGAATAGATGTCGTTCTAAATGGTTCCTTACATCCGGGTAATGCCGTACATTGGATTTTGCTGTTTCCAGAACCAAACCGATCAATCCGGCAATCTGAACAGCTAGCTTGTTTTCAAGATCCTTTTGCGCTCTTACGGCATCAAACCCAGCAATCATATTTGTGATCATCGTACGTCCTCCGAAAGCTGAATGACATATTGATTAGGCAGCTTGAGATCGTCAATAGCGCCCACTTGATAGGGTAATCCGTTCATCACAATTCTGTCCGGCTGTTTCGCCTCCTGTGGCTTCTTTACGTCCACAATAGACTGAATGTATAGGATGTGGGTTGTCGTGGCTAAAATACCCAAATCCTCCTGTCTCATGCGGGCGTTAACCGCTTGGGCGAACCCAAACACATCCGATTGCACCGCCGGAAACCCTGAATCACCAATTTCATTATCATTCCCATCATATCCCTGCTTGTAACGCTGTACCTCAACCTGTACATTGCATTTCACAGCAGAGCAGTAACGGTCCTTCTCTGTGGTTGGACGCATGGTTTGAATAATTAAGGTGTTTCCCTCAACCTCCAGTAAAGAACCACCTTGCGCCGTTGATGTAGGCGCAAAGGTTGCGTTGTACAGATACTCCTTCGTTACGAACGATGTGCTCTTGCTGTCTCTAGATAGGATTACAGTATCCGGTGTTCCATCGACTGTGCAGGGTGTATGTCGGTGGGAGAAATCATAGAACATGTCGTCACCTCACCTAAATGTCATTAGCTGGTACTCAGCCAATAGATCAGCGATTTCCGGTGTAACCATACCACTTCCGAAATACTCAATACTGAAATCAAAATCCTTCTTGGACTTCACGTTCGAGTCATAATTAGTGGCGAGTTTACCAATCAACAAGCCGCAGGCTACTTTCACTTTATCTGGGATGATATCCCAACCACTTGTATAGGTGATTTCCAATTCAGAATACGGCATACCGAAAGGAGAACCACCGCACCATAGAGATCCTATAGAACGATCGATGTCCAGCAAGGATAAATCAGAAATGCTCTCGAACTCAGGGGGGCCAAAGAAACCGCCTATGATCCCTTGGGCCGCCCTTCCACTGGCTGCTGTCACCTCTATAACAGGATAGAATGTTAAGTGCCCTCTTTGTGCACTTGTCAGTGGTATTCGTTCCGTGTAGGGCTTGGTCTTGATCTCTCGCTTGCAATAAGTATCAATAATTCCGGATGCTCGAATGACCTGGGCGACAGTAGGTGTTATCCCTTCTGGATAGAAATCAGTATCAGTCCCATCCAACGCAAGGTATTGGCTCATTCGATAACGCCTGCCTCACGAAGCCTATCCGCTACCGCATTGGATACAATTGCTTTACCATCAACAAAGTTAACGATTAAACCTTTATCGATGTGGGCGCTATGTTTGCCTATGCGAGCCGCTTCCCATCCTTGCAAGGTAACGCTTTGAATAGTCGCTTCGACTGGCTCTTGTTCCTCAATCGAAGCTTCAGGAGGGGCATCATTAGCAGTTGTTGTCGTTTCCTCTGGAGGTGCCGGGTCAATTACATCTTTCTCTTTCATGTTTGTTCGCTCCTTTCAAGATCAGGCGACGCCAGCCGCCTGTCCGTTAATCATGATTCTAAACTGCAGCGATAGTTGGTCGTTCGATCGTTCCGTAAGCATGCGCGTAGCTCGGGCCTTTCGCTACTGGCGCCCCGTATTTGATGCCGACATATTGTTCCTGTAGATTGCCCGTTGTTCCAAGTTGGAAGAGGTACATGCCTTTCTCGCCTACATAGTGATACTCAATCATTGGCTCTGTTACAATTGCAATACCATAATCCGTATTCTCTGGACGGGTTGCATTTACAACCGAAGTCATGAACGGTTCAGGAATGATCGGCAGCAAGCCAGCTGCTGTCATAACCGCCAACACCTCCATACCAGCTACCGTCGTTTTCCGTAGATTACTGATTTGGGTTTGGTTGTTAGAGGATAAGCGTTCCTCTTCTTCCAAGTAGTGATGACCTATAGGGTGAATATATATGGCTGTCGGCATTAACTCGTATGTTTCGCTTGCGACCATTGCCGCAACCTTAGCCCTTATTGCTGCAACGATGGAGGCTGCAACACTTACGCTAAATGTGTTTGTGATTTGCTTGGAAAGTCCTACATATTGCAGCGTTGTAGGAATAACGAGGTTCGTGTCTGTCCCTCTCCAAAGCATTTTCCCATGATGTAGACCGATACCATTCAACATATCGCTGAGGTCTTTCGCTTTCAATTCAGGGAAATGCGATTGTTGCTGATTTAACACAATGTCGTAATGCCCAAAATTAACTTGATTGGTCATGGCTTTTACTTTTACCCCATGTGGTGTGCGTGGGTTGCTGGTCGCCGTAGCAGATGGGTTACGTGGATCTACTGAAGCTCCACCATTAACCGTGTTTTGTTCGTAATACGTGGAGATGTCACCAGTTGCTGGCACATATCTCATGCGTCCGTCCAGGACTGAGGTTCTACGAAGCGTATCTGTTATTTCCTTTTGAAAATCATCCACAATGATAGCGCCGGGACCTTGGAACTGCATGGCTGCTGCAACATCAATTGAATAAGCCTGTCCAACTGCATTACTCATTTACACATTCTCCTTTGCGCCAAGCTCTGCTCTGGCCTGCATTTTTAATTTTAGGGAATCGCCTGGTGGTAGGTTTAACCGATCTACTGCCGCGCAGAATGTGTGAATATCTGTCGCGTCTTCTGCACTTGTGCCGCCATGCTTTGAAAGTAATTGCGAAGCGCTCAGCGTCTTTCGGACAGGCTCGTTGGGTGTATTGGATTTACTGGCCTTCAAATCCGCCAGTTCCTTTTCAACGGCAGCCGTCTTTTCCTGTGCTGCTTTTAATTCGGCGGCAATTGTTTCTTCAGTTGTCTTTTTCTCCGTGTCAACCTTAGCAGCTTTCACAGATTCAAGATCCGTTTTGATTGCCCCAACCTCGCTGACAACCGTTTGAACACTTGCGGTTATGGTCGCCATCCCTTTTGATAATGCTTCCATGGAGTCTTGCATAGCTTTAATTTGTTCGGGTGTCATTGCGACATCCACCTCTTTCGGTTTATTGTTTTTAGCTGCAAAGCTAGTTGTTTTGTAGGCAGCTGCTTCAGCAAATAAGATTGCCGCGCCAGTACCGCAAAACTCAAGTACCTCTAAGACGCCATCTTCGGCATCTTGAACAGCTGCTTCCATTTCGAGTGATGCACCGAATTGATACTCACTCCAATTATGTTCGGCGGCAAGTCCGTTGTAATAACGTATGGTTGCCACGACATCCGGGAAATCCTTCGCATAAATGTAACCTTCAACCCATGCGTTACCATCCATAGATCGATATGCCTTTTCGATTACTGCGACCTTGAACCTTGGATCGTGATCGGTCATGCCATTTACATAATCGATATTGAGCGCCATACCTACAAACGTATGAAGGTTCTTGTCACACACGCCTGACGATATGCGAATTTTCTTGCCTCCAGCTCCTCCAGGCGGTCCATCGGATGGAACGTCTGTCGCAAATAGAGCGCATTTGAACGGCGCTTTATTGGGATGCGTCCCGGCATCCGATAACTTGAAGTCCTGCACACGCATAGATGATTTGCTAAACTTCAATGTCGCCAACATTTTTTATCCTCACCTCCCTCCGAGGCAAAATAAAAACGCCTGCTTATTACGCGGCGTCATCACCATTGCTGAAATTATCAGGCTGAGGAGGATCTTTCTGATTCGACTTATTTTTCGCCTTTTCAATCTCATCCCTCTTTTTATTGATATCAATTACATCCCTATTCGTTGGTAGCATTATGACTTCGCCATGCCCATTAGGTAGGGCTTTTTTGCCTCTGCTGTCCCTCACCTCATCAATCGTGTCTACGCCTCGATCAAGGTAGATTGCATCAATATCAGCCTTGAGCTTTTGATCTTTAAGGGATGTTGCATAAAGGAATTTGAATTCAATCTTGCCACCCATTTTAAATATGCCATCGATAATGTGATTATTGATGTGCTCGACGATATTTTCCGCTATGGATTGAACGGTTGAGTTTGTGTCCTCATCCTCGCTATCCGCCGTACTTCGGTTGACGTCTTTCGTTTGTCCGAGCTTCTTGGGGGAAATGTCGAAGGCTAGGGCTACGATCTCTATCAAGAAGCGTTGCCATTCGATGTACAAGGCTTTATCGTCCGTTGCTCCGAAGTCTAATACCGACGTACCATCAAATCCACCTACAATGGGAATTTGACCTTGACCCATAACCTCGTTTGCCCAATAACTTCGAAACCTGTCCACCATTTTAGCATCCGAACTCTTCCCGAGGTTTAGTAATTTCCTCAGAAATGGATTACGTGTTTGCTTCCCGGCTGCTCGATGCGTATCAATGAAGTTATTGACCGATTCCCATACTGTTTCAAGAGGTGATAGGCCAAACGGCGTGTTTGTTCTTGGATTCATACGGATATACATCAATTCACCCGAGGTAAGATGAACATATTTGCCGTTTGCGCGCTGGGCGTATCGGTATGAATCTGGTTTCCCGTCCCATTCAGGGTATAGTTCGATTGAAAATGTGTCTGTAGGATACATCCTGAACGGCCTAAGTGAATCCCCAGATTTTAAAACCTCTGTCGATCCAGCGCTACATACAAGCATGTCCTCAACTGTTTGTTCGATCCATGATCGAAATGTATCCGCAGGGTTAGGCTTAAGCAGGGTATTCTCAATGATCTTGCACAATTCCGAATACCTCTCGGTGTCATCCTCATTGATTGCAGTCACGGACCAGTTAAGCCGTGTGATTCCAGTCTTTATCACATTGATCGCTCGTCGGGGGATAGGTGACTCACTGAGAAGGCGTAAATTAGCAGGCGTCCTTTTTGGCGTCGATTGTTTATTGCCCTTGCCACCATACTGATAAGGATATACATCCGTTTGTCGTTCTGGCTCCTTCTTTGTTCTTCCAGCTTCAAGCCAATTAATTACCCATTGTCTAACGCCCAAATTATTTCACCTCCTTCAGTACGATAGTGTGCCAAATGAATAACCTGCATCACCTTCAATCTCAGCAAATGCCAACACAAAAGCGTCGGCTCTGTCCGGCGACTGTAGCCCACGCTTCTTCATGTCCTCTTTACGTTCGAGGTATATCTTGCCATTGCTGCCCATGCGCCATTTCCGTGTTGATAGTTGGGCCACAAGCTTGTCATCGTCTGGCAGCTCCAATACACCCGGATTGCCAAGAATGAAATTGCTCATATTCTCTTCCAGCAGTTCCTTAATATCACCCCATAGCTCTGATCCTAAGTTACCGTAATAATCATCACCTGCTTTAGCGCCGTTATGAACCGGGACAATTGAATAGCCAAGCCTTCGATCCTCGTTGATTTCATTAAGACGATCTGTCACTCCGCCGCCTACGCCGTCATCATCGATTCGAATCTCTACCTCATCAATTTCAAGTATTTTGACTTTGATATCTTCGATCATACGTAATACCCAGCCTGCGGTAACCATCGTATCTTGCTTATGATGATGATGTTGACCTACAACCTTACCGCCGATCCTTCCGTACATGCTAGTTTCATCATCACCGAAACGCGCAACGTCCACGCCAACAACAAGCTTTCTGCCTATTGGTTCGATTCGTATACTGCTCTTGGCAAACTCAGCTGCTTCCAGTGATATGAACGTGTCTGATTCGCCACTTGGGAACTGCCCCTCGACACGAACGCGCCAAACATCACTGCCTTCGCCATATTTCTGCTTGAGCATCTCAATGTTTTCTTTGCTCGTTCGTGGGCTGTCCAGGCATGAAACCTGATGCGTTCGATATATCGACCTATCCCTATTGTGAGAGTCAAAAAAGAACCCGCTCGTTTTGGTTGGGTTCCCGCACATGAAGAGCTTATTGTTGTCTCCTGAGAGTGTACCGAATATTGCTGCCATGATTCGATCTTCAACGCCTGATGCTTCATCAACAATAAATAGCATATTGTCTTCATGGAAGCCCTGCATGTTCTCCGGCTTAGTGGCCGTCCTGGCCGTGGCAAACCATCGTTCTTCGTGCTTCCGCATGTATATCTTGGTTTTTGTCCATTTGAGTATTCGCTTAAGGATCAGGCTCTTGGATTGCCATTTGCTGATCTCAGCCCACAAAACGTCATTTAGCTGCTGTCGTGTTGGAGCAGTACAAACTACACGTGGAAACGGAAAGCAACATAGGAACCACAAGACAACAGCAGCCTCCAGCGCTGTCTTCCCAACGCCTTGCCCTGATCGAACGGAAACAAAGCGATGATTGGCTATATCATTTGATACATTAGCTTGCCATTCATCTGGATTAAAAAGCAGGATTTCCTTAAAAAAGCTGTTCGGACTTTTTCGGTATACTTCAATCCTCTTCTGAAAAGCTGCCAGCCGCTTATTTATACCCTCAACCTTTTTCATTCGTTACCGCCTCAACCCATTCATCGATTAACTGATCATCAGAATCGCCACCGCCAGTAGATTTTTTCTTGATGGCCTCGACTTCTGCCTTTCCCTTATCAATCTGCACTTGCATCAGCTCAAGCTTCAGACGGCGTTCGTCGTTCTCTGGAGCCATAGAAAGGAATTGCTTCACTGCGCTTCTAAACTCCCTTGAGATTGTTGCATAGGCGCTGATGTCTGTAGCTTGCTTGTTATAGGATCGGTGATGCTCGTATTCAACAAAATCATCGCCCTCGCCCTTAATGAGCTTGTCGTGATCCTCCTTCGATTCTACGAACATGATATCCTGCGACCAAAGAAGCTTTGCATAGGCGATCTCAACAGTGTTCCATAGCATATCTATGGGGTCCATTTGCTGGACGGCTTGCAGCAGCTCTTGGAATCTCGGGTTCTGTGGCAAGAACTTGCTATAGGCTCCGTGTTTCAAAGCTTTGTCGTTGCCTTCGGGTCCGCCTGATCCGCCGCTGTTACCTTCTGCATTCTTGTTTCCGGGCTGCGCCCCGCGTGGTCGTTTGTCAGGCTCTTCATCCCAGTTATCTTCAAATTTCCATTTACGTATTTGGGATGGACTCACATTAAATTTGTCTGCCAGCTCGGTGAAAAGCATTTCCCGGCCACTTTCAATCCATGTTTTCATGGCTTTTTTTCTCTTGGCACTTCTCGGCCTCGGCACTACATTTCACCACCTCCAAAAATATTTGAGTTGGACTCGATTTGATTAGTAACGCTCGTCGTTTTGCGTTACTAATGGAATTCACGAAAATGGCGAGGCCAAATTTTTTCATAACCTCTGTTTTACCTAATAACTGGTAATCGAGTTCCTTTCAATACATATGGAAGAGAACTCAAAAACGAGTGAATTTTTATTGCTTATTATAGAAGTAATTTTTAGTGTTTTTTCCGAGTTCTCTTTGCTTTGATTTGAAGGGAACTCACAATTCCCACCTGCGCAAGCCCCGATCTTTTGAGTCTTGATTCTGTCCAATATATCGCAAAGTTATCTCTTCTTTTGAATGATTGAAGATTTCCATTAGTAACGCTATGTGCTTGGTTTCTTCGTAATAATGGTATCCAAAAGATTTACGCATGGAGTGGGTCCCGATAGATTTCAAGCCATACTGCCTGCCTACTCGGCTCAAGAGTTTGTATGCCGTGCTTGTGCAGATCGGTTCTCCAGCCTCACCCGATTTCTTTTTTTTGCTCCTGCCTGTGAATAAATATTCATGATCTTGTTTGCCAATAATGAAATCATCCAAGGCTTTCCTTAAGTTTTCTCTTATTAACACAGAGTTTAATTTTTTTGTCTTGCCTTCTCTGACTTCGATGTGCGTTCCACGAACATCCTTGACGGTTAGCGAGAGGATGTCTGCTATTCGGAATCCCGTGGTGATACCCACCATGAACAAAACGTAGTCGCGTGGGTTCAAATCCTTTAGGTACTGCTTGATCTCATCTATTTTGCGCTGAGAACGGATAGGTTGGACGAATTTCATGGCATATCACTTCATCTCCTTTTTTGTTGATTTTCACCACCTGCATCTAAGTCTTGAGCGTAATCCCCCGTAAGGACAGTGAATGTTTTACAATATCGTTTATCTGATCCGACTCAGAATTAGAAATAATGCCATCCCAGCCACTACCTGTAAAATAAGCATAAAGTTTTGGAGGTTCTAATTCTTGTTTATATTTTTGTTGTGCACTTTTACAAGCGTATCTTCCTTTAGTCATTTGTTTTCACTTCCTTTCAATATAAATAAAAAAGAGCTACAAAGTAGCTCTATACATCGAGTAGAATTAATATATGATTAAAGTTTAAACAGTCCAAAGTTGCTCTAAGCGAAGCTTCCGCTTCACTCGGTGTCTGATAACCATTTGCTTCAACAATACGAAGTAAATCATTACAAACTGGTATTAATTCCGGATAATTTTTCTCGATTAACTTATTAAACCCTACTTCATGCGCTAAAATTTCCGGATATAAATTCTTGTAATCTAAAAACTTTTTCACGTACAGAGTTGCTATCCAAATCATACCTTCTTCGGTTGTATTTGTGATCAGTGCTTTTTCCTGTACTTCATCTCCAGACTGTAAATAATTTAATAGATCAAACCCAAACGTTTTCAATCTACCATTTACAATTGGGTCATAAATCATGTCATTAAAATATTTGTTGAGTCCACTATCTGAATTACTAATATTATCTTTTAAAAAAAGCATTTTATAACCCTCGTCGCATAAAATTAAATGTTGAATTTCATGAGCAATATGAAATGAGGCATCCAAAGGTATTTGAATATTTTTCGTTTGGATATAATGTTGTTCGCGATTGTCTCCGATATGTCCAAACGAAGCTGAAGAGTTCATTGTATTTGATTGAAAAAACAAGACATTTTTCTTAATCTTTTTCCTTTCACTTCTATAAAAATTTAGAAATATTTCATCTCCTGAAAGTAATTCGTTTAAGACGAAAGGTTCATAATAATAATTATACCCACTTCTTTTAAAAAACTCCCATTTTCCAGTTAATCCACAGCATTGTTTATATTTTTTGCTACTCATGCAAGGACATAGATCATTTCTACCTATTTTATCCATCGCTCTATCACCTCCCATCACATATTTCGACAAGAGGCTACTATTTCCTTTTTAATCCAGACATGTATTTAATGAGCTGCAGGCGCAGCTCCTTGGGTTATACGTAAAGGCGTGTTAATTAAAATGAAGGCTTTCACCTCCAGATAATTGTCCGGTGCCATCGGCAGTTACGTATTGGCTTATTATCTCTTCCGCAGCGATACAGAGATTCTGTGTCACTGAGCAAGGGACAAGTCAACCTTACTTTTTTAATAAAATTATTTTGAGTCGCTTTTCAGAGCAAGGTTCCTGAACCTCCGAGATCTCCTCGGATACCGCACCTACATTCCCTGTCTACTTTGTCCTTTTGGACGTTTCGAACGACCTATATCCTCATATTGTGACTGTCATAAGATGTTGAGGTTATCAAGTAACAAATGAAAAGGTACAACAGACGCTTGCAGAGCGTTTTGCTCTGTAGGTCTACTGTACCCTTGAATAACGGACATTTTGTGGACATCATTTGGACTGCTTTTGGACAGGAAATGGACATTTTTATAAGTACAGGATGGTATTGGCTACAGATTCAATACCATCCAAGATTTTTCTGTCTATGGTTTTGTCGCAGCAGTTCCAGCCGCTGAACCTCAGCATGGTTGCTGCCCTAGAGTTACCTTTGATGAATCTATATTCAAGAACCGTTTTGACGTCTGGTTCTAGTATCTGATCGACTGCTGTCTCTATCAGTCGCGTGAACGTGATTAGTTTTGAATAGGCTTCTTGTTGTTGATCATTTTCAGGAGGTTTTTTGTTGAAGTGTTCCAGTTTGTGCTTTTTCTCTTTATATTGTTTTAATAGCGCCTTTGTCCTGGTGATATCCATTTCAGATGCTTCTGGAAATAATTCGCACATTTGCATAACTAGCATAACAATCACCCGTCCCCCATGATATAATGGTTTCAGGATATGTATGTACCTCCAACGGCCCTGAGAAAGCATTGGAGGTACTTGGCCCCGGCTTAATTGCTGGGGCTATTTTTTATGACCAAAGGAGTAACATTGCATATGCTTGAGCGACCTTTTCCTTATACTCTTTGGGTATAGAATCGATATTGCCAAAGCTTTCTATCCACATTTTTTTAAATTGTCTTTGATAAAATAGGAATGTAACGACGTCTTGGCAGGGTTCGATCCGTCTATCCAACCATGCCATCATAGAATCTTCTTCAGATAGTGTTTGTTGCATTTGCTTTTTCCCCCTCCATGATTTCGCCTTTGTATAAAATGTCTGGGAGCAGCTCGCTTGACGTGAAAACGCTCGTCCTATCGTACAATGGGATGTAGCGATGTTTTTTATCATCTGTGCCTATTCCGGCTTTAGCTGAATATTTGAAAGCTGATGGCCTCTCTGCTCCATTTCGGAGGATTGGCATGCCGAGTTCGGCGCACCTGGACTTCGTGAGCAATACAGCGTAAGGGTATGGGGTGCTTGTCCAACGATCTGATGATGGGATGTAGTAGGGCAGAGGTGTTTGTAATACTTCTTCTTTTGTGTACCAACCTATTTGATTAGGCATTCTTGATCACTCCCCCGATTTTTGTTTGTGGTGAATGTGTTTGGTGAAGCTATTAAGGTAAACCATGTCTCCGGTTTCATTTGGCGTTTCCAACTCGCGATCTGCCAACCATCCGTAATAGGCTGCCATGAGCTTGTGGTAGAGTTTCATCCTCTGTACCTCCTTCTGTTCTCCTTGGTATAAGGGGTAACGAAAGGGTGTGTCACCACCCTATTAGATAAAAATAAAAATGCCGCTGTCCAATTGAACAGTGCGGCATTTTTATTTATTGAAATAGATCTCTCAGAAGCCTAGCAAACAAATAAGTCACGCGTGGCTCATCTTCATTAAGACGCTTTTGTTGCAAAATTACAGCCAACTCTTTCGGAGAATCAAGACCAACATACGTACGCCCACCAGGACTGTCTTCAATTTTCCAAGTCACGAAATATGTGCCTTTTTCATACTCATAAGCTTTTGTTAATGGTTTATAATGTTTTTCCCTATCAGAACATTGCTTGCAATTTTTCGTAGGGATCAAACTATCATTCCCGCAGCCAGGACACTCCATATAAAAACCTCCTCTTATGGGCTAGTGGTAAAATCATACAGTAACATGCCGCACTATTCAATTATCAAAGATCATTTAGAAGAGAGATAAAATAGCCTTTGGCGGCTGGGGCTGTTCGGTCGGACCGAGGGCGCAAGCGCAAGACCTAAACACCGCATGATCCACTACATTCATTAACGAAATTATCTATTAGCATCTGATTTTCGTTGAAATCTACCTCTGCTAAGGGTTTGCAGGATCGATGCAAGAATGCTTTACCTTTGAATCTCGGAAGCTGCTTGATTACGTTGTCAACCAAAACCGCATCGTTCCAGGACTCCGGATCATTCGTTTTCATGTCCAACCACATCGCATCATTGTGAAACGGGCACCCAATGCAGCTTGATTTTGGTGGTGCTGGGTAGCCTTTTGCTTCCATCCAGTCCAAGCATGCTTGTCTGCTCATATCCTGTTCAATCAACGGATACCGGAACTCGATCCATCTATCACGAGACATATCCATACGTTGAATTTCGTCGGTGCTAATCCCTTTCCACATGTGAACCAGCTCTTTCACGCGCTGACCTTTCTCATATCCTAAATGCCTTCTTACTCCCTGCTGAACACCGTGTATTTTATATTCTCTCGTACACTGGCGCCGGACCATTCCTTTCTGCTCTTTATATCCAATGGCTTTCTTATCTACCGTTTCAAATTCTAAGTCATCAAACATCAATACCTGATCTTCGTCGAACTCATCTTCCTCTTCGTATTCGTAAATGGGAACGGTTGAAAGTGTGAAAAATGGTAGAGAGGCAAACCGAGTGGAATCATTTACAGCGTTGAAAATGTCCTCCCTGATGTTTCCATTTGTGACGGTTATGATCTCTACTCCAAACTTTTTAACCTCTGCTTTAAGCCACTCCAAATGCCTGTATACATTCCTTGGCTCCCATCCAGTGTCTGAGAAGATAACGAGATCAGGTTTAGGTGTTATCTCTCCGTGGCATGCCATAAGCAGCATGGTTGTCGATTGAACGCCTGCGCCCAACGATAGAACGTGTAGTTCTTTCATGACCTTCCTCCTTTGACCTTATGCCCTGCATCGACCCGAACGAATAGGCCCGGGCCGCTAGAGATTACTTAAATTACTCTCACGTAACCACTGGAAAAGTTGCAGCAAAGTTCCTTTGGATCGTCCCACTCAACACCTTCGTAGAAATCAAAAATCCAGCATCCGTCCGACTCTCTTTTAACTATAGCTTTAGCCCATCCATCGTTAGGCGGTTCTCCGTCAATGTACACTTCGCATCTAGTACCCTCATACACCTCAGTTCCGTTCATATCGAGCATGACGAACTTTAAGCGGCGTAACTCCTTATCCTGTTCAGCTATGCGCCCAGCTTGTTGATTCATCATTTCCGTTGGCGACAATACTCCGTTTACCTTTTGAATATTGATCGCGAAATGTTCTTCGCCACGTTTCATATCGAATGAGAAGAAGTTTTTCCCACCATTATCTTCAAAGAATCGAACAAGAATTGATGCAAATGCCATGCCAGCCTCGCCGCTGATGTGAAAATTAATCGCTCCGTCCTCTACTTCCATTCGGTGTAGCTGCAGGTTTGATAACCGTTCGATTGCCGCCTTATCCTGTTCTCTTTCCTCTATGAGTAGCCTATTGGCTTCACTTTCAAATTTTCCGTCCATAATGTCCGACCTTAAACCAAACAATTCATGTCTACGCTCATCGAAGTCTGCACCAAGTTCTTTATATGTTCGTAATTCATTTTCGATATGACCTAACAGCTTCGTTTTATCAATTACTGGCCTTCTTACTACTTCATCCATATTAGGCAAGCTATCCTTCATTGGGTTCATTCCCTCCCTGCACGCTTGATATGATGTAACGTGCTCGTCTTCCGTTATCGTTCAATAACTCAGTTGGCATGTAGTAGCGTAATTCATTACCGTACCATTCAAGACCTGACAGCAGCTTCTTGTTGGCTTCCCGTTCCTTGGTGAGTTCAGCCTCTATGCGGTCAATCTCTTCAAATAGCTCATCTATGACGCTGTGATATCCCTGAACAACATTGGGTATTCCTCGCAAGATCCAAACCATGTCTTTTGTGGATTTGTTTTTCAATGTGGCAGTAATGCTTTTTAGGAATTTTTCCATTTCAGGACTGGACATTTCATGCAGCTTCTTTAATTCCTCAATTCGTTCTTGGCTCATTCGGTTGATCCTCCATCCTAATAATTAATTCTTCCAGCGGCCTCCACTTTGTTAAGCGGATTCAGTCGATTGGAGGCCTCCGGCCAATTAAGTAACTTTTTATTCACACCGCACTCTTAACTGCAGGCTTTTTTAGATAGCCAAGTTCAATCGCTATTTCCCTTATGGCCTCAATGTCTTCAGCAGGGTAGCCCCAGTGCTGGCAGTACAACCCACCATATCCGTTGTTATGGTTTGCGTCATCATCGCCGAAGATATAATCCCTAAAGTCGTTGACTAAGCCCCATAACGTACCGCCGTGAGAAAATGCGTGCTTTTGTTCACGAGTCTTACCTTCCTTACCTTCTTCCATCAGCATTGGTGTGCCGGTATAATCATCCGTGTACCAAAGCCGACCGTTTGCCCAGTGGAACGCTGCATACCTTTCATGCTTTTTGGAATACAGGAATTGGCGTCCACGGTCACCGATCTCACGGATCAATCGGTTTACAAGTTCAATGCGTTCAGGAGACCTGAATGGAGCTGAATTTGGTAGTGGTGCAGATTGTCCGATCTTACGGACCCTAATACATTTGCAGAAATCCATGAATGAAATATCCCAACAATCCGTCACATCAATGTATTCGTCATACTTAGCTTTCCCGGCTGTCTCAGCCGTTTTTAGAATGGTGTAAGCCGGATGGTCGCCGAACATCTCCGCCGGGTAACTTACCTCGTACAAATTTATAGATACGGGGGCCGTATAGGGTATATCCTTTATGTTATCCATGGGGAGCCTCCAATGATTTCAACCTTTCCATTTCATCTTTGAACCTGGATTTTATAAACAGTTCATGCCGGACGCTTCGAACATTTGGGTGCCGATGCCGTTGGGGTAAATATTCAGGTCCCACGTGATCGATAGATGATGGAGGACTGCTCCACCAAGAATCTGTGAAATTCCCTTTTCCGTCTGTAAAGCGAGACACGTAACCATTAACTTCTCCTGGCTTGGGTTGGTATACCCACATTTCGAATTTAAGCCTGGTCATTATTTGTTTCCTCCTTAAAATGAAATGAATTAATCTGTCGGCCCCCGCTGGCGCTGGGATTATTCTGTCGGGATGGGGGCCTAACGGCAAGTTCTAAGATCGAAGTTCGTCTGTCTTAAACACCATCATTATGTTATGCCCGAACGGTATCTTGTTTTGATCCTGCCAACTATAGAAATCACCCTTACCTGTAACGAATCCGCAGGGTGCTTTGCATTTTTTAACCGCGAATTCCTCCCAAGCGTTTTTGCCTCCGTCTCGAAAGTCGCCCCCCCACGATCTCCTTACTTTTTGCGGCAACTCTTCCCAACTGGGATATAAATGATCACTGCCACCTTCAATATCGCAAATCCGCTGCCAACCCGGGTTATCTTGGCACCACTTAATAGCATGTTGCGCTGCCTGTTCAGGGCTATAAAATTCATTGGTAGCTATCACCGACCTCAGTCCCTATCATCGAATTTTTCATAAAAACATTCGTTTACATCCCATTCACGCTTTTTTATTTCCTCCATCGCAGCTGTTCGGGCTTCTTGAATTGTCTCGCCTTCCACAATGAAATTTTCAGCATCTTTGCCGACCTTAAATCTCATATTTACCTCCAAATTTCGACATTTGACCAAACAAAAGGGAACCTAAGCAGATTCCCGTTTTTTAGTTTGCAAGAAATTCCTCTATGCGTGTTTGATTTTCGTCGTGATGTTCTTCGATTGGAGCTTTGATATCAAATAGGTTCTTGATTAGGTCCATTTCGCGTTCGCCAGCAAGCAGCTTCTCGATCAACTTGACCTCTTTCTTCTTGAGTTCCCTGCCTTGCCACATGGTTACGATGCTGATGAAGGAGTGTTTTATGGACTCTCTACGCTGCTCCTGGATGACAATCTTTGCTGCAGCTGCTTCGCGCCTATGAAACTCGTCCCAATCTTTTTCATCAAGCCAAAAATTAGTGCCGTACATATCCATATGCTTAGAGATCCATACCTGAAGGTTCTCTTCATCAGCGTGAAGCCAGTCATGGCAATCGGTGCAGACTCGTAAGCCATTTTCGTAGACGCCTCGTCCATTCCTTGCCCGCGGCATAACGTGGTGAGAATGTGCATCCCTTCTTTGGTCGCAGCACTGGCAAACTCCGTTAGCTTCAACGATGAGCCTTTCTGCTACATCACCAGGGAAATCGTTACGATCAGCTGCGCTCGGGTTCTTCTTGTAATTCCTGAACAACTCCAGTTTCTGGGGTGACAACTCTTTTTTCTTCCTGCGAAGTGCCATTA
This sequence comes from Paenibacillus baimaensis, assembly GCF_025567575.1. Taxonomy (NCBI): domain Bacteria; kingdom Bacillati; phylum Bacillota; class Bacilli; order Caryophanales; family Paenibacillaceae; genus Paenibacillus; species Paenibacillus baimaensis. The sequence continues at coordinate 384,457 of NZ_JAOQIO010000124.1, forward strand.
ACTGCCCACCCCTCGATCTAACAGAATGGCGTTGACAACTAATTTGCTGATATTGTTGTCCTTGGCGATTTTGTTTCTTTGATCCGGATATTCAGCATACTGCCTTAAAACATTATCGATCAGTTCAGGTGGAATGCCTTTAATTAAGGTGTGGTGCTGGGGTTGTGATGTAATCAAAACCTTGTCGTTTATTGGTTTACCTGGTTCGATCTCGTAACGAAAATCAGGATCAACCTCAAATTTTCCTGTGGCACGGTTATAAAGACCGACGGCCTTGTGTTTCCTGAGTCTTTCGATGGATACTTCGATTTTCGACCTGCTCATTGAGGTGGTCTGTATCATGTATGTGTAATTCTTTCCTTGCTTCAAAAGCTCGAATATATTAGCCTCACGGATTTTTAATTTATTCATTCCAATCGCCTCCTATGGCAATTTATCCAGCAAGTATTTGATTTCTTTCCAGTAGGGCTTAAGACAAGCACTTTTGATCTCCCTGAATTGCTCCTCACTATCCCAGCAGCCTATTGGTTTTATTAATGGCTCTAACGTAGTTGCTTGATGTGTGCGTTTGATCATCGTGCCCAAGTCTCTTGCTGTCCAAAGAGCACATGCGATGTCGTAAGCCCTACGAGTCGGGAATCCCGACAGAAATATTGATGGCAGCAGCGCGTTCCACAAGTGGTTGTCCGTTAGTTCTGGACGAGGATCTTCAACAAGGAAATGCAAGTCACTCATATTGCGCCTACCATCTTAGCGACACGTTCATTCCACTTGGACTCAAACTCATCATCGCTGATCGGTGCTTGTCCAGATCCTGCACGCGCTCGGTCAAGCGCTAAGCGATATTCATCGCGGCCTTTGTTGTTATCAGGTTTTTGGTATGAGGGAACCACTTGTAACTCCCGTTTTTGATTTTGATACCTGGTTGGGTTCCTGCTTTGATTGCGTGGTCGGCTACCCTTCGCCATTTCAACCAGCAGTTTTGCGTATTGCAATCTGAGTTTGCCAGCCGATAGAATATTGCCCTGCCAAAACTCGTCCGCTGTCGCCCAATCAATCACCTTACGTATTTCATCTTCAGGCGCTTTATTAATCTCGACTAGCTTCCGCATATCTGAAGCCCACGTCTGTATGTTTGTATTAGCAAGTGCATGTTGCACGTTAAGGGCTTCAGTCCATTTTTTTATTTTCAAAAAAAGATATTGAGCAAGTTGATAATAAGGGCTGTCCTCGGCATATTTTAATTGCCGAGAAGGAGTATCTTTAGGTTTTAATTCTTTACTTTTATTTTCTTTACTTTTATTTTCTTTACTTTCTTTTACTTTACTTTCCTTTATAGCATCGTTTTTTGATGCGTTCGCATCCCCATCGCATTGCGTTTCATTGATTCCATCAGGAGAACCCTTATTCGACGCGGCATTTTTCCCCCATCGCGCCTCGGCTGACTTGCGCGCCTTTTCGGATTTTTCTTCCTTTCTGGTCATTCTCCGCAGTAACGATTCGCTCCAAAAGTGTGATTCGTCTGACTTGAATAGCGAAAACTCATTGATGCAATCTTTAATGAATTGTTCCGATATTTGTGGTTCGCATTGCATTTGTGATGCGAACGCATGAAATGCGTATTTCGATTGCATCCCAAGCTTATGCGTTCCTTCATCACGCATCATTTCAATAAGAATCCAATACCATCCATACCCCGCAGCGCCGTACACGCCGCGCATGGCTAATATTTTAGGGTCTACGCGCGCGTTACTGTCGTGCGAGAAGTAATACGCATCTTTCAAGTTTTGCACCGCCTTTACTAAGCAGCTCCGCTGCCTGCCTATATCGCTTGTCCAAGCTCGAAATTCAGGGCTTCCTGATCCTCTCGGGCTTGGACTTCTTCCATGTATTTCATGTGACCTAAAGCAGCCTGCATGACTTCCGGTATGTCCATATACACGAACTCGGCACCTCTGCAATAACGGTAAAATTCAATGAGATATCCGCTGACTATCCGATAGGCGTGATAGTGTGCTTCGTCATACTCTTTTATGACAACATACTCATGCCCTTGGAACCATATCGTTCTATGAATCTCCAATCACCTCCTTGATAAGATCAAGCTGTTAAACTGGTATAGTTGCAAGGATTGCCTTTGTATCAACAGGCTTTGTCATTCGAACTTCACAAGCCTCGACGTACTCCGCGTATTGAGTGGGGTAGTGTTTTTCCATGTATTTAAGCTGATCGGAGCGCCCACCTGGTACATCCGTTCTAATAACAGATCTCCCTTTTCCAAGCGCATACTCTGTTTCTGCCAGCGATTGGCAAAGTTGCTTATATGTCCATTCCATCGAGCGTTTTTTTGTTTTAGCCATCTGTATGTACCCCCTTGTCAGGTTGCCTAAACTTTGGTATGCTCGGTGTAGTCATATTTTCTAATTCATTAACATTTAGGCCGCCCTTGCCAGCGGCCTTTTTGCCGTCTATATAACAATTGTTTTCTTTCAGAATCCTTGCCGTCATTTCTTGTATGGACTCCTGGGATTTAAAATCCGCTGCCCTTGTAGCGATAGATCCGGCTTTGATGATCCCAGAAGCATATACCGTGCCAGAGCTTAATCCTTCTTCACGAAGCATGTCCATAAAAAATGTTTGGATGTTTTCAGGCATGCAGCCCTTGTCTCCCTTCGTAGTAAATTTCGAATCGTTTTGGTGGATGGATACAGATGTACACCCAGTTCTCATATGTAAGAGCATCTGGAACGCGATGACCGTTTTCGATCTTACTGATCGTCGCAGCCGCGATGCCAAGATAATCCGCCAACTGTTCCTGCGTGTACTTAGCTCGTTCTCTTAACGCTCGAAGCGTTACAGATAAATCCTTGGCTGTGATAACCATTTGTGACAACCTCCTTTCCATATTGGAATGGTATATCTTGGATAAAGGAGGTATGATATTTTCATAAGTTACTTTCTTCTCTCCGATACTCTCCTTGAAATCAACCCCCGTATAGCCGACTCGCTTATGCCTCTGCCCGCTGCCGCTCGGCGGTGGGCGTTTCTTCCCTTGGCTTATTCTTTCGTATATCCATCGCCATCCGTTCAAGTACGTTCTGAGGTATCTTTAGAGACGACACTACAAGCAATTTCTTCTCCAGCGGAATTTCATCACTAAAAGTGATGTAGTTTGGCATACAATCCTCTCCTTTGGTCTGATATTTGATTTCATTCAACCACGATTAACCTGCAGAATGTTCATTTTCATGTAACGAATCGTTACTATCAATGGCAAAAAAAATTATCCATTCAAAACCAAGGACAATCGCAATTTTTTTTGCAACATCAACACTTGGCCTTCGCTTACCAGTCTCTATCATTGTATAATATGGCCTCTTGATTTCGCATAAGTCCGCTACTTGCTCCTGGGTATATTCCTTAATATTACGAATCTCTACAAGCCAGTTTCTTTCCATTCCCCCTACCCCTCCTTTCATCCATGTAGCGAAACGTTACTACACAATTTTATTATATGTATCATTTCGTTACATGTCAATAACAAAAGTATCGAAACGTTACATTTATTTTTATGTAACGCATTGATACAATGGGAATAATATTGTCAGTGATCGGTGGTGCTTATGAAACCTGATAGGTTGACCAAGATGCGGAATAATTTAAATAAAACACAACAAGATATGGCAAATTACTTAGGCATAACACGGCCTGCTTATACGGCGTATGAAAGTGGGAATAGAAAGCCTGATTATGCAACGCTAGAAAAAATTGCGGATTTTTTCGATACCAGCACAGACTATCTATTGGGTAGGACAGACGAACCAACACCTTACAACTCAAAGAGAAAACTTCCCGACATGAGCGGTATTAACTACGCAGCTTATGGGGGAGCTAAAAGGCTAGAAGATTTAACAGATGAGGAAATCGAGCATTTGGAAGAGGAACTTGAAATGTTCCGTGCATTGAAAGAAAAAAGAATGAGGGAAAAAGAAGGAAACAAAGACTAAAAGTACAACAAATTTGAGCCCCTCTAGGGCTTTTCTTTCGCGCATAGATAGAACATATGATCCCATAATTTATACATAAATTTAAGGATGTGTTATATGAACCTTACTTTGTATAACTCTACCAATCTGGAATTACGGATTAATAATATTTATCAAATAAATGGTATCTATCATGTCACCGATCTCGATATTGGACATATAGCAGAAATATTTAATGCTGAGTTACGTTTTCATTCAAGGAAAACTAAAGTATATTGGGACGACGATTTCTGTTTAGTTTACCTCGAATTAGATCAAAGTGAGGATGAAATACGAAAAGACTTTTTCCATGAACTCGGTCATATAGCGATGCATGTAGGAAATCAAAACAAATTGCCTAAAACTTTTGTTCAATATCAAGAGGAGCAAGCATCTCATTTCCAACTTTACGCCTCCATGCCTATTTATATGATTGAAAAATTTATCTATGAAGCACATACCATTGCTATTTTTGAGAAGGTACTTGTTGAAGCTTTTTGTTTGCCGATTTTGCTTGTTCGTAAGCGCATTGGACAGATACAGAACAGGATATACCAAAATCAGTTGGACAGAGAATGGCGAAAACGTAAGAAGCCTGATACCAGCTATATTACTGCTGAATACATAAAGAACCTACAAGCAGAACTTGGCCGTAAATGGGATGATAGATATGGAGGGGGTTGATAGTAGTGGAATATTTTACTTGCATTATAAGGAACGTCAAGGACTAGACGGATTGATTTTGGAACCTTTTAGATTGGCAATTCACTTCGGTGACAAACAAATTAAGTGGCATAAAGCGTTTCTTTATTTTCCATTAGACACGCCTCATAAGCAGTTACATGTTGAAGACCATTACGAGGACGTAGGGAGCATAGTAATTTTTCTGGATGAATTATATATTGACCCAATAAAACCTAATCAATTCAGTATCTACTTGCCGCTTGTTCTTGCGCGTATTGAGAAACTGGCAAAAGGAAGTAAGCACACACATAATTATATCGATGAAATTGAGCAATTTATTGTGAGTCTAAACGATCTGGAAATTCTATTAAAAACTAATTTAAGACGAATTTACGAATGGAGAGATTAATATGAAAGTTGCTATTTATGCACGAACATCTACTGAACTTCAAAGCACAGCCTCACAAATTGAATTATGTAGAGAGTACGCTATGGAACAAGGCTGGACTATAACAGGTATTTACGATGATCCCGGTATCTCAGAAGACACTAAGGAGCGCGATGGCCTCAAATTGTTCGCTACTGAATGCATGAAATACGATATATTGATGATCACAGGTGCAGATCGGCTTTTCCAAGATCCTGCCTTAACTGAAAAATTCCTAAATGACCTCGGGAACCCATTCATTCAGATCGTCATCGTCAAACAGCTTACAAAATAGGAGGTCAGTTATGAAAGCAGTTGTTTACACACGTGTATCTACCGCCAGCCAAGCCGAAGAAGGTTTCTCCTTGCAAGCTCAATACGAAAATCTAATTCAGTACGTCCGGTTGCAGAGCTGGGATCTTTTGCGTATCTATACAGATCCCGGTGTATCTGCAAAAGATTTAAACCGCCCAGGTGTAAAGGAAATGCTAGAAGACTTGAAGTCCGGAAAGTTTGATGCAATTGTAGTCCATAAACTGGATCGACTGACCCGCAACATATCTGACCTATACGATTTGGTAGAGTTGGTAAACAAAAAAAACATCAAGCTTGTATCCACAAGCGAAAACATAGATACTTCCACACCGATGGGGCGTATGTTCGTATACCTGCTCGGGATATTCGCCCAGATGTTTAGGGAGAACTTGAGTGAAGAAGTAAAAAAGGGATTGACTGAGCGAGCTGAACAAGGATTCCGTAACGCCTTCGCGCCCTATGGATACGAAATGAATGAAAAAGGCGAGCTTGATATTGTGCCTGATCAAGCAGAATTTATCCGCGAAGTGTTTCAATTGCTCATTGAGAAAAAGAATGGATACCACACCATTGCTAAAATACTAAATAAAAAGAATGTACCCGGTCTCCGCGGTGGTATTTTTCACGGGTCGACAATAGAACAAATTCTTAAAAATCATACGTACACCGGAAAGAATCATTGGAAGTTAAAAGATAAACCTGAGTCCGAAAGAATTATTAGGGATGCATCCCATGATGCCATCATTGATCAAGAAACATTTGATAAAGCACAAGACATTATAGGGCGTCGATCACGTGGAGAGTTGTCTCGGTCTAGTTACGACTATCCATTTTCCACAATCATTCGGTGTGATAGGTGTGGGGGGCCGTACCACGGCTTGATGATGCCAAAGATCGGGAATAAATACTATTACTATCGCTGCTTCAACAAACTACGTGGGAAGTGTGATCAGAGTGATCTGTCTGAATTAAAATTCGAACGAATGTTCTTTGCTCATTTTTCAATTGGTGATTTGGGAATAGATTACAAAGAGGTGGCCGTGACAAAGGATGATCCCGTTGCTGAACGAAAAAAGATTGAAAGGGACTTGGATCGGAGTGAGCAACGCAGAAAGAATTGGCAGTACGCGTTTGGCGATGGCAAACTTCCTTACGATGATTATGTAAAACTAATTGATGAGGAAATGGTACGCGTTCAAGAACTGCAAGTCCAATTGGAAGGAATACGCGAGGTGCCACAGGCCGTTTTATCTCGGGTTGAATTATGGGAGTCCGTTAAGCAGTTGCAGGAAAATTGGGGCTATCTGGAACGCGAGACGAAGAAGGATTTCATAAGTGCTTTGTTCAAATCAATTACAATTCTTAAAGTAGATAAGGTGTGGTCGATTACCGGAGTTGATTGGGTATAACTGTTCATACTTTTGTACACTTCGGTAAAGCTATTGCTATAATCACAAGCACCGCTACGATCAGCAAAATCTCCAACGTCCCGAGCCCATCCTCATCGCTCCAGAAATTCTGAATTCCTTTATTCACAACACTTATTTTCGTCATACAAACACTCTCCATCCTCATAGTAGTTGAACCATCGTATTTATAATTCATTTGCCTTTATTGCTCCATCATCAGGATTGCCGGTGCCGCTACCACAATCATGACGACCAGGAATATGAACACCATCGGAAACACCATTTTGGACGATGCCTCTTCTCCAAGTGTCTTGGCAATGGATTTTCGTTTTTCCCATAAAGTAAAAGACAGCTCCTTGAGTGACATCACCAGCTCATCACCACCTCTTTTGTAATTGAGCAGCAGTGTAGTTGTGAATAAGGATACCTCCTGAACCCCGCATCGCTTGTTAAAATCTTCCATTGATTTAGTGAAAGAGGCGTTCATACCGATTTCATAAGCAGCTATTGAAAGCTCCGTTAACAACGGACTTTTCTGTACATTTGGATTTCGCTCAATGCAGCGCATCAACGCCTTTTGCACAGTTTCTCCTGCATTTACAAGCAGTACAATTTGATTCACCATTTCCGGCAGATCAAGCAGCATTTGTCTTTTCTTCTTGAGAAGCTGACTTGCCAGATTTTTGTACAGGAGAAACGGTAAAAACAGTAAAAGCCCACTTCCATAAGCAAGCATTTCCGCTCCTACATCCGAAGCCCATCCAAGAAAAGTACTTCCTATGACGATCAGAATCGAATACGAAAGGATTCTGACAATAAAACATTTGGTACGAATCATAGCCGTCTTACTTCCGTATAAGCCAAACATCATATGGTGTATCTTCGAGATACTTTCAGGCAACCGATCGGCTACCCTCAGCTTGTCCATCAGCCACAACGACACAGGAGCAACAATAGTAGGCTTTAACAACACTTGGTGCTCCTTGACAAATCCCTTATACAGCGGGTTTGCCAGCATTAAAATCACTCCAGTGATTACAAGCTCTACACACAGCAAGGCCAGCATGTACATAGTCGATCATCACACCTTAATATTCATAATCATCTTTGTAATGCCAAAGCAGCCAAGAAGTATCAGTAATGCTGCGCTCATGATTAAATATCCCGTTATCCCTTTGTACATCGGTTCCATGTAGTCCGGAGAACTGAAGCTAAGCACGGCGATTACGATGACGGGTGCAAAAGCAAGTACTCTCGATTCAAAACGTTTTTGCGCCATCATGACCGCAATTTCCTGCTGAATATCCAGCTTTTCCTGAATGATGGAAGCCGTACGCCGGATGACATGAACCAGGTTGCCTCCCGTTCGCTTGCAGGTTGCAAATACTTCTGTAAATTGCTGAATATCATCAATCTGTGTCCGTTCACTTAAATCCTTCAGGGCCATTTCAATCGTTTCTCCATTTTCAATTCGCCGATTAATCGTCTCTAGCTCCTTCACAATGAGTGCCCGTGGATCCGGATACAGCAATCTTAAATCAACCAATGCTTCCTGGAATGCATTTTCAACCGATTTACCTGCCCCCAAGGCTGACGACAACGAAGCCAGTGCTTGCTTGAATTGCAATTGAAGCAGCGCCTTGCGTTTACGGATAAGATCTTTTCTACGGATTTTGGGATAGTAGAGTCCGACCAATGAGATCAATAATGCAGCAATCATATGCTGATAAAATACATAACCAATCCCACCCAAAATTCCCATAGCTATTACCACTGTAACGATTAATTCTGCCGAGGTCATCTCGTACACATTGTACTGGAGCAGTTGAGGACCCGTTGATACCTGTTTGGGTTTATTCGAGCGTCTGGAAGTGAAAAATATCCAAAGGCCACCGCCCAGCAATACTGCCACCACAATAAAATACAAGCCACTGCCTCCTTTCCATTGCAACCTTTTGCTTTGTTGCCTTGACTCGGTTTACAGAGCATAGCCCGACATAGCCAGCTTGTCCTGCCTAGTCAGCACATTACCGGTCGGCCTAAGCTCACCGATCACACGACCTTCCTTGTCATCTCCCCTTTCTACAAATTCAAACAACCGATTCAACTTGACCTCGCCCCCTTCCATGCCAATGATCTCACTGATCTCAGTCACTCTGCGCGAACGGTCACGAAGCCGCTGAAGATGAATCATAATATCAATGGCTGAACAGATCTGTTTGCGCACAACTTCAACGGGCAGCGCTGCACCGCTTAACACCATCGTTTCCAGTCGGCTGAGCATATCCGTGCTTGAATTCGCGTGGCCGGTTGAAAGAGAGCCATCATGCCCGGTATTCATTGCCTGCAGCATATCCAGGGCCTCTGCGCCGCGTACTTCTCCAACTATGATTCGATTGGGTCTCATCCGCAGCGAGGAACGGATCAAATCACGTATCGTGATCTCGCCTTTTCCTTCCGTATTGGCATTTCGAGTTTCCATGCGCACCAGATTTGGTACCGTTCGGATTTGCAGCTCGGCTGAATCCTCGATTGTAATGATCCTTTCATCGTCTGGGATATACTGCGACAAAGCATTAAGAAAGGTTGTTTTCCCTGAGCCTGTACCACCACCAATGAACAGATTGTATTTGGCTTTCACCAAATTTATCAGAAAATCAGCCGCTTCCTGGGTTAATGCACCTCTGGCTATCAAATTATCCAGTGTCAGAGGAGATTCTGGGAATTTACGGATTGTCATGGCAGGCCCTTCAAGTGCTACAGGCGAGAGCACCACATTGACACGTGAACCGTCCAACAGCCTGGCGTCCACGATAGGATTAGCCTCATTGACCGCACGATTTACCTTGGCAACAATCGCTTGAATGACGTCCTCCAGCTTCTCCTTGCTTTCGAATTTCACTTCTGTTAATCGGACACGACCCTCCTGCTCAATAAATATTTGATCGTGACGGTTAATCATGATCTCCGTAACCGCTGGATTATCAACCAAGGGCTGCAAAACATCCAAACCTCGAAATGAGTTAAAAAGTCTCAGTACCAAAGCGTGTTTTTGCCCGGCGGTCTGGTAGTGGTCAAAGGATAGCGCAAATACCTCCTGCTCCACCATATCCATAAGCTGCTGGTCCGTCACGGAATAAGTTAAATCGAGCTTTTCTTTGATCGTTTGTTTTAAGCCAGCGAAATCTTCATCCGACAGCATAGGTGTGTGCCTCCGCCCGGAATGAGGATAGTAAGGACAACTTGGAAAGCCCTTCACTGAAAACCCCTCTTACTTGCAAGGCTTCAACAGCAGCATGTGCTTTCCATTCCGGAATATAGGGCAAATACCCAGCAATCGCAACAGGCAAGGCTGAGCGGTCATTCAATAAATTTCCATTGAATTTATTCACGACTACATAAAGCTTACGTCCCCAATCCGCCTCATGATCATCTGGACATGAACGCAGCAGATTCATTAATACTTGTGTTTTGTCCCAATGAACTCGATCATCAAGCACTAACCATAGGACCTGGTCACTAATCCGCAAAGCAGCTTTGGTTCTGGGTTGAAGCGCTGAATCCAAATCAAGGATAATGTAATCGTAGGCTCCTGTTGCAAGCACCGAACGTATCAACGATTGTGTATCCTTATCTGTAATTTCCTCCATTTCTGCTGGCTCGCACATACCCGGAAAATAATCAAAACCCATAACCGGATGCCGTCTCTTATACAGCTCTACCTTTGCCGTCTGTAATTGTTCACTCGTTTTCCCATAGTACAAAATGCGCGATAAATTGTTTTCTTCCTGTTTCAAGCCGGCCTCCAGCCATGATAAAGAGGGCAGCTGTTCCAGGTTCAAATAAAATATCCGCTTCCCCTGATAGACCAGCTCTCGTGCCAAATGAGTCGCTGTGACCGTTTTGCCGCTGCCGCCAACTGTGGAGTACACGGAAATGATCTCTGCCGAATGATTGCCTCTTAATCTTGGGCTCGACGTATACTCATTAAAGTGTGAAATAATATGAGAAACAAACTGATTCAGCGGCTGGTATTTGCACAAGATTGGATATTCCATCACATCCGCAGCCACAGGAACATCGCTTAGAATGATCAAACAACCATGCTGTTGTTGAAAAACCCTTTCTGGAAGTGGCATAAAGCTTTCATGCACCAATAAAATATAGGGTTCTTTAGACCGCTCGATATAATCAAAGCCTTGTTCCTTGTTCGAAAACGTCGTAAACATAAACTTCTCCGCATGCTCAGAGGTACGAATATAGGAAGAACACATATCGACGAAATAATGATCTTCCTCCAACAAAACGAGTCTCATCTTTCCCATCCCTACATCTCCCCCTTTACTTGCATGATCCCACTGGCCACAAGGATAACCGCTACAATCGCCAGCACGATGGCAGCCTTCACCTTATTGTTAATGTGTGCCCCTCCTTATCCAAATACGAACGCAAAAAAAGCACTCGCTAAACAAGAAACTTCTTGTTTAGCGGTGCTTCCGCATTTGTTTTTCATATTTATGTTGATTATAGCACAATAAATGGTTTTTTCAACCCTTATATTGTAAATTTCATTTTTTACAGAATAGAGTCCAAGACCAAAAAATCCATCATTCAATAATTTGAATCAGCATTCCAAATAAATACTCCAATTCCTGGATCGAGATATCGAGAGCTTCGGCTTGCTGAGAAAAGCTCAGATTAGGACTTTCCTTGAACAATATTAACAAATCTATTAAACAATTTAAAGAAGGGTTCTCTGCTTCAGAGCTCTTTCTTCTGTAAGCTTTATGAGAACCGACCTGCTCAATAATTCCAAAGTCGATAAGTTTATCGATCCATTTAACAATGTCCGTGTGCGTTACATCAAGAAAATTAGCCATCACCTTATGAGGAAGCGTACAACTGCCATCCTCCAGGCTTTTGAGGTCTATGAGTTTAAGCAGCCTATTGTAATTTTCAATACGTACAATAAGAGGATCTACAATATCTGCAGTAAATAAAGTATGCATACATTCTCCATGATTTCGTAATTAATGACCTTTTTGAGCTCCTGCCAGTTCATGTTAGCCAAACAAAAAGCAGTGCCACAAGAGCTGGAAGTCCCTGAACAAGCAGAATCGACTTTTTGGCAGTCATTCCGCCGAAGATCGCTGCTACAATAACACATAAAAGAAAAAAGATTTGAAGTTCTTTTGCTACCTCTGCATGAGGGTGGAATAAGCTCCAAATCAAACCTGCTGCCAAAAAACCATTATACAGTCCTTGATTAGCCGCAAGTGACTTGGAAGCTTCCGCTACTGCCGGTGTCATGCCAAAAGCTTTTAAGCCCTTTGGTTTGGTCCACATAAACATTTCCAAATATAAAATATACAGATGCTCTATTGCGACTAATGCTACTAAAATTTTAGCAAAAATGATGACAGTCATCCCCCTTCCCACATTGTTAACCAGATAAGTCGTTTATCGGACCCGGAATCTTATTTGAACGGAGGTTGATTCGTTTCCTGCATGTAGCATATCGCTTGATCGTAAGCATCAGGAGTCATATAGTTAAGGGCGAGCGTATACTTATTGGATTGGAAAAACATCCGAACTAATGAACTGCTAGTTTGCATGTAAGGTGTGTACGGCGATAAATAAATCGTATCGGCTTCTGTTGAATTACGAACAAATTGCTCCAATTGGAGCTCATAGTCCAAATCAGTCGCATTGCGAATTCCCCGTATCACAACATCAATCTTGTGCTCATTAATATAATTGGCCACGATGCCTTCAAAAGGTACAATATGCGATCGCATATTATATTCCGCAGGAATCGAGAGTCTGACTAATTCCGTTCTTTGCTGTAGTGTAAAATAATGCGACTTGGCCCGATTGTTGGCAATAATAATATGTACTTCGTCAAATAAATTAAAAGCACGTTCAATAACAGACACATGTCCAAGGGTAATGGGGTCGAAGCTTCCTGCATAGACAGCTTTCATGAGTAGTCACTCCTTAGCACCTACAAGTCTTTTATTCTTTGTTTTAGCCCGAAGTCATCCGTCCTATTTTCCCATCTCTAATAAGGCAATGCCAAGCGCGTATGTAGTATCCATTTCTGTTTGTCAGGTCTGCGGCACGTATAAGAGGGCAAGTATGGAGATCGCCAATAAAATCGCGAAGGGCACGAGCAGTCTTGTTAACAAAAAATTTCCCATTATTCGCTCCTTACTTATAACTCCTCAAGACTTTCTTATCAAAAGTGAAGATGTACTTATTTCATATTTGTCACAGCCAGCTCCCATAGAAACTTAGGTTTACCATAACGATGCAGGACAGCTTCTTCTATGTAGGTGAGTTTCCATTGTTGAAACAGTTGTTCGAGTCGATCCTTATCAAAAAAACGTTTGCGGTGTCCCTCATGCTCATAGTAACCAGCTTCGATTTCCTTCCCCGTACCAGCACCAAAATTGACGTCTTTTATAGAATTCACTCTGCAAAGTAAATAACCATCTGATTGCAAAACACGCTGCAGTTCATTGATAATAGCTATCGTCGCTTCCCATGAGAAATAGTGCAGACTCAAATCGGCGATAATCACAATTGCACTATTATCAGCAAATGGCAGCGGCTCCAGCAAATTCACCGCCCGTGTATCCGCAAGCGGAACATGCTGCCGCACTCGCAGCAGCGCTTCCTCCGACCAATCACAGGAAATGACGTCAAATCCACGTTCAGATAGAAACAAGCTGTCACACCCATTTCCACAGCCAAGGTCAAGAACAGCCGTCTGTCGGGAGGCTTCCAGCAAATCCATATGCTTCACAAGCCAATCGTCATATACTGGAGGCTTATCTTCATCTTTGATGTTATAAATAGAGTTCCAGTTCGATAATTCGCCACTTCCTGCATACTCGTTTGCCATTCCGGGCCTGGCCCCCTTTATCCAGTTCGATAATCGTGCTCCAAACTTTTCATAAACCTGCTAAGCTTTGATGAAGAACAAAGTGAGCTCCTCACGGTTATGAAATAATTGCTTGGCCTTTTGCACAGTGAGATCCGGGGATAAATCGCCTACAAGCTCCCGAACCGTTTGAAAAGCTTTTTTGTGCATCAATTTTACCGTAATGATCGCCGTTCCACCTGTAATCAGTGCAGGTAGAAGACCTTTAATAAGCTTACCCATTTGTCTTGGACTCCAGCTCATATCACAAACAATCAACTCAAAGGAAGCATCCTGCAGCTTAACATCGGCAGCATTTTTTTGATGAAAGGTCAGATTCTTGTTTTTTAGCAAATCCTTATCCAGCTTGGCCGGATCGATTGCTGTCACCTTGATTCCGCGTTCCAGCAGCAGCGATGTCCAGCCACCAGGGGCAGCTCCGACGTCCAGTGCCGTCTTGTACTGTGTTAAATCGAGACCGAATACCTGCTCTGCCTCCAGCAGCTTGAACTTGGCACGTGATAGCTGACCCTCTTCTTTGCGATAGCGTATAGCACCGCCTGACCAATCAGACAAGTTGTGTTCCGGCTTGGAGACACCAATATAGGCAATGCCCGGAACCAAATAGAGAGACACGATAAATTCCGATCCTTTGGCAACAGGAACTGTTGCGTAGGTTTCCGTCAATATATGGTCAAGTGCCTGCTTATATTCACCTTGTGAAATGCCCGTCGTAAGCTCCTCGGTTTTACGAACCTGCACCGCAACCTTGCTCTGTGCGTCTAACTGAACAGAACGGATAGCCCACGACTGCAGCGAAGCCAATTCACCATCCCAATCAAACTCCGCGTCCACAGGCTGAATATGGCGAAGAAACATCGGCTCTTGCGTTGTCAACTTGAGAATAACTTCAGATTTGCTCACTGGAAGCTGGAAAAGAAAGATTTCGTTAGGAACGAGATGCGTAAACTTGATAGGCGATCCAAATAACCTCAGAATTTCCTCCTGTGCCTGCTGTCCATAGCCGCGATTGGCTGTACCGATAAAAGCGCTGCTTTGCAGCTCATCCACACTCATTCCCCAAGCACCTTAATCCAGGGACGGCCCTGAAACCATTCAAGAGTAACCGGAACCTGAAATGCGCTCAATAAATTCTCTTCATTCAATACGTCTTCCTTACGGCCAGAAGCCACGAGCTTGCCATCATCAATCAAGGCAACATGCGTGAACATCGGCATAATTTCCTCGATATGATGCGTGACGTACAATACGGTAATATTTTGCTTGCCAAGCTGATTAACGGTTTCAAGCAACCGCTCACGCTCAAACAGATCCAATCCCGAGCAAGGCTCGTCCATGATCAGAATGGAGGGGCTTGTCATTAATGCCCGGGCCAGCATCACCTTTTTGCGTTCCCCTTGAGAAAGTGTGCCCAGTGGCTGTTCAGCTAGATGTGAAAGACGAATCTCATCCAACATCCCTAGTGCCTTCGTACGTACTTCAGGCGATATTTCCTGATAAAAACGCAAAAAAGCATACTCGCCGGTAGCAATGACCTCCCATACGGGATCAGCTGGATTCAGCTTCTCATATAGAGATTGACTGATGTATCCGATTTGTTTACGTACTTCTCTTACATCACATTGACCATAAAGCTGATCCAGAACCTGGACCTGCCCAATGCTTGGGAATTGATATCCGTTAATCATCTCCAGAATCGTCGTTTTGCCTGATCCGTTTTTCCCGAGAATGACCCAATGTTCACCTGCATGTACCTGAAGCTCAATATTCGATAAAATCGCCCGCTCCTCGCGGATAAAATGTACATTACTTAATGATATCACGTGCTGCATAATACAAGATCACAACCTATTCTTTGCTGTATTGGCAATGGTTTGAAGCGTATCGTGAAGCATCGGTCCGTTAACCAGCTTAACGCTTTCCGGCTTGCTCCGGTATAAAAGCTGATGCATCGCCTGTTTACCGCTCCAACTGGAGGTATGTAAATAAATTTCACGAGGAAACCGCTGAGAAGAAGCCAGAAAACTGGCTACCTGCAGTCCGGTTGGTTGGCCCCATCCCAGATCAAAATCAAGAGACAGGACGCCAACCTCACATTCCTGGAGCAGCAATATACATTCCTCGGCATTGTGGGCAGCTACAAAACCGGTAGGGCACAGACGTACGTCGTCCAAAAAAACATGAATGATAGCAATCACCCTCCATAGAATCTCTATGAGCAGCATGGTATGGCATGACCGTGTTCCTCCGAAACTACCTCATGCAAACATTGTATAATATTTTCGCAGCCTTGTAACGCTCCCAGGTGAAAATACACGAATCCGTAGTCTATATATTTCCAAATAAAGTCTATGTTATGCCAAGAATAGAGCTTATCCTCGTTTAAATCAAATTATCCATCGTCAGATCAAGATTTGATTCTGATCCAACCTGACTTCGGATAATTGTCCTTTTCTTATCCTTTGTCAACTGATTGTTAGCTCTAGCGGACTTTTGTCGTAATCGTTGGATGCGCTTCTCCAAATCTGCGATACCACTTTCTTGCCCATGTTCGAGTGATTTTGTTGATTGACGTTTTCCAGTTGACCTAGCACCTCCGCCCCCATAGGAACGCTTCAAAGAATGCTGCCGCCATGCTTTGTCTAGTGCTTGCTCGGCGTAGGACAGAGCCAGCTCATACTGCTTCTCTCGATGCTCATAATACATGGACAATTCGACATAAGCATCCAATGAAGCGGTCGTACGTTCTTTTCTGCGCTCCACATACAATTCCCACAAATCTCGTGCTGCTGTATAACGGTGTTGCTGCTTATACACCTGGGCTAGCGGCAGTAAATAATCGTCAGCTCCTTGCTCTACTACTGTTTCTGAGACTGTAATCCGCTCGGCCAGACACTCCAGTGCTTGCTCTGACATCCATTGCTGGTTCAGCTTGTCCAGCCATACACCAAGCCGATACAGCTCTTCCAAGCCCATATCCTTAAAATTGCTTTTCCCGCTCAAAATCCTTGCAAAATGAATCGATAAACCCGCCAACGATAAAATATCGAGTTCATTATGAATAAATACGCCCTCGACAATAGAAACCTTTCGTTCTGCCAAATATTGAAAATACAGCACAGGAGCGAGGGCGCCTGACACATCATCCTTACGCACAACGCCAAGCCGTTCCTCCTCTACCTTACCCAACCGACATGATGGCAGTGTATGCTTCCACAAACTGCGCGATGGATATAAAAAGTCAAAGTGTCCAGCAATCGGGGTATCAAGCTGCATACGGTTCAATATATAGCGATTCTTAATGATCGGCCAATCAAAAGTTTTGCCGTTATACGTTACCAAATAAGGATGCTTGGCTATTTTCTCATGCAGATGATGGAGCATACCCAGTTCCTCACCCGGATCACGAATAAACATCTGCTCTACAACAAACTGCTCTTCCTCATAAAAACCGATACCGATCATAAAAGCCACGTTCCCCGTACCAATCCCAAGACCGGTTGTCTCCGTATCTAGATAAAGCAGTTTCTCATGAGTAAGGCCATCCTGCTCCTCTGAAGTCTCTGACTCAGCTCCCAGCAGATGTAGCAGCTTATCGGACTGTCCCAACAGCTCGCTCAACGCGTAACGCCCATGTTTGGCCTGCTGGTCATAGCGACGCCGTCTCATCACAAACGAGCCCCATTCATTGTGTTCCATATGAGCGTCAATTTCCGACCATTCCGATGTCGGGGCAGAAGCATCCGATGCAGCAGCGAGCTTCGCTTGGCTTCCCGATGATTTGTGGCGCAGCAGTCTATCACGAAGTCCACTCATTGAGATACCTCCAACCGCCGCAGCAAGCTGAGTGAAAGCTGCTTACCCATCAATCCAACCTCTTCAATGGGTCCGACACAGGCAGGACAGCCGCTAAGACATTGGCAGTTTGAAATAAGCCGCTTCGCTTCAGCTATTAATTCACCATGGACGTCATATAGTCGTTCACTCAAGCCCACACCCCCAGGATAACTATCATAGAAAAATATCGTTGGCAGCTTATTGTGAATAGCACGTACCTGCGGCACTACGCGAATATCCCGTGGATCACACATCAAATAAAGCGGTGCGATATGCACCAGTACATTGGATAAGCCGAGCAGCGCAAACTGCATATCATTAACCGAGGTTTCCGCTGAGGCTTGTTCCGAAAAGGTAAACCAATATGAGCTGGTGTGCAGCTCCTCCTCGGGCAAATGAATCGGTCCTGAGCCAATATTCTCGTGTGTCCGCAATCTGATTTTTTTGAAAATAGTTGGTTTCGCATTCAAAGTCACTTCGCCATAATTACGATGCAGTCCATGCTCCTCCACTTCGCGGTGTACATGAAGCACCTTTAGCTGGACGGCCATACTTGCGTCTGTAAAATAATCTACATTAACCTGGCGTACGAACGCTTTTTTCTCTTCATAGTCAAGCTTTTCTACCTGGAACTGAATGCCCTCATGGATATATATAGCTTCTTCATGAATCATAGTCGGTGCACTGAATCGATCCACTTCTCCAATAACCCGCGTACCATTAGTCATGTCTACAATGACAAAGTTTTCCTGAGCTGCGGAGCGTAATGAAATATCGTGTGCGGGAAACGACTGATCCATCCAATACCAACGATTTTTCACAAGATGCAGGATATGCTCCTCTGTCAAAAATTCCAAAACATCCTTTAAAGATTCACCGCCAAATTGCTCTCCCTCTTCAAAAGGAAGCTCATACGCCGCACATTTGACATGGTCAACCAAAATGATCAAGTTATCGGGATGTATTCGCGCCTGCTCTGGTGGACGTTCAATAAAGTATCGCGGATTCTGAATCATATATTGATCGAGGGGATTACTGCTTGCGACCAGAAACGTGATGGAGCTTTCCTGCCTCCTGCCTGCTCGACCGGATTGCTGCCAGGTGCTGGCAATCGTCCCCGGATATCCGTTAAGCACGCATGCCTGCAATTGTCCGATATCGATGCCCAGTTCAAGCGCATTCGTACTGACAACTCCGCGAATCTCCCCACTACGCAATCCGCGCTCGATCTCTCGTCGCAGCTGTGGCAAATAACCGCCGCGATAGCCGCGAATCGACTTGGTGCCCAGCTCATGCTTGGTCAGGTCCTGCAGATAGGTAAGCAGCAGTTCTACGCGTACACGACTTCTGGCAAATACGATCGTTTGTACACCTTGCTTGAGCAGCATGCCTGCTATTTTACGAGTTTCCAATACGCTGCTCTTCCTTATACCCAACTGTTGATTTACTACAGGCGGATTATAAAAAACAAAATGCTTTTCACCAGCCGGAGCTCCGTTGCGGTTCACCAATGAAACCGGTTCGCCGATTAGACGCTCGGCGTGCTCCTGTGGATTATCAATGGTTGCCGATGCACATATAAATTGTGGCGAGGATCCGTAGAATCGACAAATTCGCTTCAGCCTTCGAATCACATTGGCTACATGACTGCCGAATACGCCCCGATACGAATGTATTTCATCGATTACGATATATTTAATATTTTCGAATAGCTTAACCCACTTGGTATGGTGAGGAAGAATGGCGGAATGGAGCATATCCGGATTGGTCACAACAATGTGACCCGCATTCCGAATAGCCTGCCTCACCGTCGGAGGCGTATCCCCATCATAGGTGTGTGTCTTGATATCTGCTCCCATCCGGTTTACGGTTTCCTGAAGCTCCGATACCTGGTCTTGAGCCAATGCTTTGGTCGGAAACAAATAAAGCGCACGTGCGCTATCATTATTCAGTATTTCCTGTAAAACCGGCAGGTTATAGCAAAGGGTTTTACCGGATGCAGTTGGAGTTACAGTAACAACATGATGGCCTGCTGCTGCCTCACGAAACGATTCCGCCTGGTGCGTATACAGTCCTTCAATCCCTTTGACCTTCAGCGCAGCTAACAAAATCGGATGAAGCTCAGGCGGAAATGCATCATACATCGGATCACGCGGTGGAATCGTATGCCAGTATGTAACCTGAGACATCAGCTCTGGAGTATTTTTCACTAATTGGATCATTTCATCTATGGAATCAACCTTGCCGGTTAATGGGTTCATGGGATTCAAGCTCCTCATATAAAAGCCGGATTGTAGTAGCTTATATTATAGCGAATGTACGTTCTTATATCAATTATTTGTTTAATATTTATTTATCCCAATGCGCACATATAAAATAGCCCTGAACGGAATATCGTTCCGCCAAGGCCAGAAATTGAGCTTTTCAACAGTCAGAGTCCATATGTCATCTGTGTCTCTACGACCTATATTCACGCTAATTGCGATTTCATAGCAATCTCCTTTTCTTGTAAACCACTCGTAGCAATGAATTTCCCGAACTTACCAAGCGGTTTCTGACCTTTCGATTCGAAAAGGCAATATATAGGAGGCAGCCAAGTAATAGGCATCCCCCCCAAACAGTGAAGATAAATGAAGTAAAAACGCAGGAAATCATTAACAACCACGAACTCTTCTTAATTGTCCTTATAGGTCGGTTGATTAGAATCATTTCTCCAATTATGATAAACCATCCCTTTCCTTGTTTGTGTGATTCTCTAAATGGCTCAGATCGTCCACCTTGCTCGGCAGACTCTGTTTGTTGGAATAAAAATTAATAATGTCATCAATGGTCGAAAATACGACACTAACATTCGAATCGTTTGTATTTATTTTGATAAAAACCGCTTTTCTGATGTGGTCACATCTTTATTTAATAATAGCATGTGGTGGTATTTTACTTACTCATACTTGATGTCCGCTAATGTATCGGTTAAGATAAGAATATCATGTCCGCTAATGTAAGTCAAGATTTGGAGGCTTTGCTAATGATTAAGACGACCACCATTTCGGAACAAGGGGAGCAGACGATTCAAGATTTCATACACACTCTCACCATCCACGAGAATTTGAATCCCAAAACACTAAAGGAATACGCAAGCGACTTGAAACATTTTATTGGTTGGTTTGAGAACACCGAACACCAAGAGGAAGTAGTTGTATTTCACATTGAAGATGTCGCTACTCCAACATTGACACGATACCAGGAAGCCGCTCAAAAAGTAATGGAATTGAAACCGGCGACCATTAATCGGCGGCTTATAACACTGAAACGTTTTTTTGAGTGGGCTGCGTCGGAATCCAGGATTCGCCGTGATCCTTCAAAGCCGGTCAAATTGATTCCGGAAGAAAAAGTAAGCCCTCGACAGATGACAGACAAAGAAGAAGCTGCATTGATAGCTGCGGCTGAGCATGGTGGTTCTCTTCGGGATCAGACGATTCTTATCCTGATGTTTCATACCGGTTTACGAACAATGGAAGTGTGCGACCTGGCTCCTGGAGATATTCAAATCGGAAACCGCAGCGGCCAGCTCACGGTCCGATCCGGAAAACGGAATAAACAGCGGGAAGTACCTTTGAACGCTGCTTGCAAAGCTGCTTTAGAAAAATATTTGGCAGAACTCCCTCCGGACAGTCCTTATCTGTTTCCATCGGAGAAAACTGGCGATCGATTAACAGAACGTGCTTTGCGTCATTTGATTCAAAAATATATGAAAGCAGCTAGTCTCGAAGGATTGAGCTCCCACGATCTTCGGCACCGGTTCGGGTACGTGATGGCAGAGAACACGCCATTGCAACGCTTGGCGCAAATTATGGGACATGGTAGTTTGGGTACAACGATGATTTACGTCAAGGCAAATCGTGCAGATTTGCAATCTGAAGTCAAAAAATAGTATGGCAATGAGGGGATGAGAATGATATATCCGAGAGTAAGGGAACTGTTAGCTCCGAAGGAACGGCTGCAAGCTTAGAATATAAAAAAAACGCCCTCGATTCCGATAAAGGATGAGGGCTGTTCTCAATATATTGGCAAATATGCATCATTCTATAAGTTCAAGTTCATCAAGAGCAATAGTAAGTTTTAACGCAGCTTCTTTGCATTCTAATAATGCCTTTGTGACTCTTTCATCTGCTTTATTTGCCTTTAAAACCTTACACTTATTTAAAACATCAGCAGTGAGTGCTGCCATTTCGGCCGCGGCTGTGGCTTGAAATTGCTTTTTTATAGATTCTTACCTTAATTCATATGCAATTCTATTTGCTTCGTCAGCCTCTTTTCTAGCTCTGTTCATTAAAGTTATCAGTTCATTAAACTCTTCATACATCTTTAGTTTATGTCCCCCCAATTCTTGAGTGAAGATTAATGAAGGAATTATTTTCCAAAAGAGTAGAGGCCCATAAAGCGCGGCAAAATATTATACGCATGGAAAATCGCGTTAAGTATTACGAAGAAGATTCCGTATTTGCTAACTAAGGTAAATACTTAGGTTATTCAAATACTCAAAAAAGTATTGGATACTGAATGAGGAGAATTCTAAAGCTTGCTAAACTGAATACAAACCTTACTCCCCATTCATTTAGGCCACCCCTACAAGCTAGCTCGCTGAAGCTGGCGTGAGCTTAGAAGCAATCATGGAACGTCTTGGTCACCAAAACGACAGTACTACCAGATCCATTTCTTCACAAAAGTTCGCAGCACTCATGGATTCAATAAAATCAACCGATTACAGCAGGTCAGAAGAATCATCATAATCGTAGCGCAGTCCATCATGCTCTGCCTTTTGCAAGTAAGTACCGCCACTGAAGGCCGCAGCTGAATTGCTTTGCAGCTTGACTAACACTTCACGAAACTGCTGCGCTTTTGAATCGTTACCTCCCATGCTCATGGCCAGATGCAAGGCTTGTTCGATTACTGCAATATCGTGACTTGTAAAATCCATGCTGCAGCCCCTCCTGAGAGTAGTTTTTCACCTGAACTAGTATATCCCAAATCATGATCAATATGCCTAATTTCATGATGAAACGCGAAGTATTTTTTCGCGCTCCAGCTTCTGTTCAACTTCTTCCGTGAAATCGATTTTAAAACGTTCTTCTACATTGAACCAATAAAACCACTGCTCAGGGTGTTTGCGTATAACCGATTCCATATAACGATTGAGTAGTTGAGTAGCTTCAGACCGCTGAGAGCCCAGATAACAGGCATATAAATGCAGCGGCTGCTCGAATGTAAGACAGTGCTTGAATCCCTGATCTCTCCGTCCATAAAAGGGAATGATCGGTACACGTTGATCTATAGACAATAAGGCTGCACCCTCAGGTGTACGACTTTTTCTTCCAAAAAATTGAGATTGTGGAAAGGTAGGCCGCCAAAAATCTCCCAGAATGAACACAACCCCATTGCTCTTCAGATGCTTTTTCAGCTTACGAAGCAGCAGTAAAGGCGGGGTACGATCATAATCCAGGCCTTCACAGCCCATCAATTGAAACTGTTCGTAAAGGGGCCGCAGTTCAGGACTTTCGGCAGTAGCTATCGTGAGACAGTTATACTTTTGACTGAGGTACCAGTAGTAATAAAAAAAGTTCCCCTCATGTGGAGCGTAGATGATAGCACCTCGGCCAAGCTGGAGTGCCTCTTTAAGATGGTCTTCACCCTCAACCCGAAACCGCCAGGATTCACTGCCCTCCAGATATTTGGACTCCACTATGATTTCGTAAAGTGTGATGACCAAATTCCGAAAAAACTGATGGCGGATACGTGTTAACTCTTCTGCACTTCGATCCTTCAGCAATGTACTCAGGTTAGCCTCTACCTTGATACCCATTCCCTTGCTGAAAACTGACAGCTGCAAAATAGCCGCTGCGCATCCGAGCAGCATTAGCATACAAGATTTAGGTATCCATCTGCTCCATGCAGCCATTTTTTGTATCAATAGATGATTTTCCGTAATTTTACCAATCCAGTCATACATATAGAGGATGCCTCCCGGTTTACGATTTATTGATTAAGAAAATGCTTTTTATATTTACGAGCCAAGCGATCCTTTTCCAAAACAATGAAAAAATCTACCGTCTCAAACAACTTGTCGTAAGCTGGATCGCCTCCTATCTCTGCACCCAAGTATTGATAGCCCTTCATAAGCGGAGGCAGCTTACGGAATATTTCTTTTTCATTGAGTTCGCTTTGTATCTGCTGCAGACCTTGAATACGATGAGATTCCAGTGGTTGAATTCCGTAACTGTCAGTAATAACCTGCTTGAAGCGCAGCATGCTGTAGATGGTATTGAGATCCTCCAGAGAATTCACATGCATACTGGCACAGCCGATTAAATACTGATAATGATGCTCAGCGATATATTTGGCTATTCCTTCCCACAGCAGGTGAATCGCTTTACCACTTCGATAGGCAGGGGCAATGCAGCTGCGTCCCAACTCGAGCGTATGCGGTTTGTGCTCCTGAAACGATCTTAAGTCGAACTCTGTTTCCGAATAAAAGCCAACACCCGCCAATGCGCGTAAACCAGGCAAAAGCCTGTAAGTCCCCACAATTTGTTCCCGTTCCAAATCCGTTATAATCAAATGATCACAATACATATCATACGCATCCTGTTCCAAGCCACTTTCATTCAACATCTGCATATTCTTTTCCTCTTCTACAAACACCTGATACCTTAAACGCATGGCTTGCTCGATCTCCCATGAATTGGAAGTTACTTTCACAGACAAATTAGTTAGGGGAACAGGATTAGCTACAACTGGAATCATCATCAACACGCCCTTCTTCAAGAAAGTTGGTTTAGTGATATCCATAGCGTAGCAAAGAATTATTAAGTTGACGTTTGCGTGTTATGAATAATTTGTAAGGTTTTCGGGCAAATAAAAAAACCTCAAATCAATGAGGTTCTTCAGATAAATGCTAATGCAGCCAACTATATAGAGGAATAAATAATAG
Organism: Paenibacillus baimaensis; assembly: GCF_025567575.1. Taxonomy (NCBI): domain Bacteria; kingdom Bacillati; phylum Bacillota; class Bacilli; order Caryophanales; family Paenibacillaceae; genus Paenibacillus; species Paenibacillus baimaensis. The sequence continues at coordinate 409,088 of NZ_JAOQIO010000124.1, forward strand.
CGAAGTTATGATGGCAGCTGCTCCCATTGAAAATCCACTAATACTGCCTTGAAGCTCGGAATCTCTTATAACCCTCGCAGTTCCGATTCCGTGGGACGAGGTACCCATAGCCACCCCTATGGATATGTCGTCACGAACACCAACCAGCCGCAGCAGACTTCGTCCAAACATACTTCCGAACAGTCCGGTCAGTACCGTCAGTACAGCCGTTAGCTCGGGAATACCTCCCGCCTTACGCGAGATTTCGAGTGCTATCGGTGACGTTACTGACTTCGGCATCATGGTCACCATAAGCTCTGCCGTACCACCAAGACTCCATACCAGAACACCTGACAGCAGTAGAGCAGCAATGGAACCTATTGTGATTCCACTCATGATGGCAACAAGACTGGAACGGATGCGTCTAGCATTTTTATAGATCGGAATACCCAAAGCAACCGTTGCAGGTCCAAGCAGCAAAACCAGGAAATCACCACCAAGACGGTACGATTCATATGGAATATGTGCACACAGCATGAATCCTATAATAAGACCTGAGCTGATAAACAGCGGGTGAAGCCATTTCCATTGTTGATTTAATCGGAGAGCTATCGCGTAAGCAATAACTGATAGTGCTAATCCGAACATAGGCTGCTGCAGAAAGTCATGGAGACTCATTGCTTTTCTCCTTTCCCTTCAGGAGCTTGACACTCCAGCCTGTAATCATAAGAACTCCAATCGTGCTTACAAATAAACTTACTAGCAATTGAACCGCATTGGCTCCGATATACGGAAAGAAAACCATCGTTCCGACAACAAAAGGTATAAAAAATAATAGCATATGCTTGATTAAAAATTCCCCTGCTTCTTCCACCCATTCAAGTTTGATGATCTTAAAAAAAAGGCTCAATGTAAACAATATGAGCCCTATCACATTAGCCGGGATGGGAACCTGTAATCCGGTTTGAATCACCCATCCCAGTACATAATATCCAATTAATATAGAAAACCCTAACAATTAGTATCCCTCCGAAAGGCAGCTATAGCATATTGGAAACCAACAAACAGTTTACTTTACAATTTATCAAAAGCTACTTCTGGCTCGGTTTAACCCGCGGCACCTCATAGCTCCAATGGTCACGCGCCAAATAAACTTCGTCAAATATTTGTTGGGCCTCCCCACTCAAAAGGGCAGCCTCTTCCTTCTGATAACGTGAGCTAATGTGCGTTAAAATCAAAGCATGTGCGCCAGCATCTCGCGCTGTACGAGCGGCATCCACAGCTGTCGAATGATCGTAGGCAACAGCCAGATGCTTCTTACTCTCCGCAAAGGTTGCCTCGTGAACCAGTACATCCGCATCACGAGCAAGCTCCAATGAGTATTGGCAGGGCTGTGTGTCACCCAGAATGGTCACGATTCTTCCCTGAACATCAGGTCCGATATAATCCTTTGCCCTAAGTATTGTGCCATTCTCCAAGGTTATATCCATTCCCTGCTTGATTTTACCGAACAAGGGTCCTGAATTGATTCCAAGCTCCTTCAGCTTATCCGCTTGCAGGCTGCCTTTTTGTGGTTTCTCTACGATCCGGTAGCCATAGCTCTGAACCCGATGGACAAGTGGAGCGATGTACACCTCAAATTGCTTATCTTCAAACAACAGCTGCTGATCCACGGGTCCGAACTCAACAATCTTAAGCTCGTAGGTTAAATGAGCCTGACTTACAGCCAAAGCAGTGCGGATAAATAACTCCGTACCCTCAGGACCGTAAACAGTAAGCGTGTCATCGCCACCTTGATAAGAACGGCTCGTTAGAAGTCCTGGCAGACCATACAAATGATCCCCATGCAAATGAGTTATGAACAGCTTCTCCAGCTTGCTCGTCCGAATGGGTGAACGCAGAATCTGTTGCTGCGTCCCTTCTCCGCAATCGAACATCCAATAGCTGTTGTTTTCCGCCAACAGATTCAGAATGATCGAAGACACATTTCGTTCCTTCGAAGGCATACCTGCTCCTGTACCGAGAAAGTATATTTCCAAGCTCATCTTCTCCATTTCCTATGTCGTGCTGTATCCCTCTACATATAGTGAAGGAGTCGAGCCCCTATGACCCCACTCCTTCGCTAGTATATCCTAGACCTTATCCACGTTAAAATAGCGTGCTTCCGGATGTGAGAATACAATGGCTGATACCGAAGCTTCCGGCTCCATCATACTGCCTTCGGTCAACTCAATACCGATATCCTCCGGCTTCAACAATGCGAACAGCTGCTCCTGATCATCCAGATTCGGGCAGGCGGGATAACCAAAGGAGAAGCGTTGGCCGCGATACTTGGCACCAAACATCTCACCCATTGTCATGCCAGCCGGATCCGGGAATCCCCAAACATCGCGCATCATTTGGTGCACACGTTCAGCCAGCGCCTCCGCAGTTTCAAGTGCAGTGGATTGAAGAGCATGCGATCGTAAGTAGTCGCCTTTTTCTCTCCACTCTTGTGCCTTCTCACTTATGCCGTGACCAGCTGTAACGACCATAAAGCCAATATAGTCCATTTCGCCGCTGTCTGTCGATTTCAGGTAATCAGCAAGACAGAAAAAAGGTTCCGTCTGTTGTCTTGGGAAGGAGAACTTTTGCAGTACCTTGGTCAGATCATCCTTGTCATAAATGAAAATATCGTCACCCGATGACTGTGCCGGGAAAAACTGATACATACCATGCGCACGGATAATGCCTTCTTTTTGAGCTTCCGCCAAAATCCCGTCTACGGTTTCCTTGAGTTGAACCGCCTTCGGATCTTTATCAGCTAGAAGCTTATCGACTTTTCCTTTCAAGCCGAGATGATGTCCGAGCAGCATCTGCATATTAATATAAGGCATCACGTGACTCATAGGATAATCACGAATAACACGTCTCTCCAGACTTGGAGGTACCTGCACCGGTAAAGTACGATCAATCGTAGATTTCAACACCCGAGTCAAGACTGGCATTGCTTCTGTTTTCTTACCGGACTCCTTAACATCGGATTCCATCGCTTCACGTAATTCATCAATTAATTGCTGCTTCTGGAGTGGGTCGCTCAGCTTGTTCGCAATGTCCAGACCATCCATAGCATCTTTTGCATATAGAACAACACCTTCATATTCCGGTGCGATACGTGTTTTCGTGAATTTTCTTGTCAATGCGGCACCACCTACCAGAATAGGTACATCGATACCTGCATTTTTCAAATCCTGAGCGGTTATAACCATCTGCTGTGCAGATTTAACAAGTAGACCTGACAAACCAATAGCATCAGGCTTTTCTCTGCGGAATGCTTCAATAATTTGATCTGGCGGAACCTTAATACCCAGGTTAATAATTTTGTAGCCGTTGTTGGATAAAATGATTTCGACCAAGTTTTTACCGATATCGTGAACATCGCCTTTAACTGTAGCCAGCATGATCGTTCCTTTAACGGCACTGTCCGCTTTTTCCATAAACGGCTCGAGATGGGATACGGATGCTTTCATGACTTCCGCGCTTTGCAGCACCTCGGCAACAATCAGCTCATTGTTATTAAACAATCTGCCTACCTCTGCCATTCCTGTCATTAAAGGTCCATTAATAATATCCAGCGGCGCATACGTATTCATGGCTTCGTTCAAATCGGCTGCAAGGCCTTCTTTCGTACCTTCAACCACATAGGACGCCAATCGTTCTTCAAGCGTAAGATTAGAGATTTTCTCTTTCTTATCGACCTTTTTCTCACGGAAGTGAGCAACAAATTGGGCAAGTGTATCATCATTAGTTTCAAAGATCAGCTTCTCAGCAAGCTCTTTCTCATGATCACCTATGGATGCGTAACGCTCCAGGTTTTCTGTATTGACGATGGCAAAGTCCAGTCCGGCCTTGGTACAGTGATACAAGTACACCGAATTCAGAACCTCCCGCCCAGCAGGCGGAAGACCAAAGGAAATGTTACTAAGACCAAGAATGGTTTTACATTCAGGATATTTTTCTTTGATCATCCGAATACCTTCGATGGTCTCAACAGCAGATCCAATATACTGCGGATCGCCTGAGCCTACCGGGAACATATTCGGATCAAAAATAATATCTTCCGGATTCATCCCATACTTTTTGGTTAACAGCTCATAGGAACGTTCAGCAACTTCCATTTTGGCTTGCCGTGATACAGCTTGTCCGCGCTCATCGATGAGAATCATAACAACAGCTGCGCCATATCGATGGATTAACGGCAAAATAGCTTCAAACTTGCTCTCGCCATCTTCCAGGTTAATGGAGTTAATAATCGCCTTGCCTTGTGAATATTTCAAACCGAGCTCAATAATATGATCATAGGTCGAGTCGATCATCAATGGAACTTTAACCTTTTTGACAACCTCTTTCAAAAAGTTTTCCATCGCATACACTTCATCAATATCGGTATCCTGTACGTTGATATCAATGACATAAGCACCATTCTTCACTTGTGCACGCGCTATTTCTGCGCCTTCTTCAAACTTGCCTTCTTTCATCAATCGTTTGAACTTACGGGACCCTGAAATATTTGTACGTTCCCCAACCATGTAAGGACGGTTCGCATCTTCAATATAGACGGTTTCGATACCCGAAACTGCCGATAAGTGAGAAGCTGCATGCTCCCGAGGTTTATACTGGGATAAAGTCTCAGCCATCGCACGAATATGATCAGGAGTCGTTCCACAGCAGCCGCCAGCAATATTTAGCCAGCCTTGTTCGGCAAATCCAGCCATTTTTTTGGCAAGAGATTCAGGAGACTCATGATATTGCCCATTCTCGTCCGGCAATCCGGCATTTGGATAACAGCTGACAGCCGTAGTCGCGAGCTCAGACAAGGAACGGATATGATCACGCATAAACTCCGGACCCGTTGCACAGTTAAGACCAATAGAAATCGGATTTAAGTGCTCCAGGGAAATATAAAAGGATTCAATATTTTGACCCGCTAGCGTTGTGCCCATTGGCTCAATCGTTCCGGAAATCATTAATGGGAGTGTAATGCCAGTGGTCTCAAAAGCACGACGAATGCCAATACTACCCGCTTTAACATTCAACGTATCCTGAGAGGTCTCAAGAAGCATTGCGTCTACGCCAGCTTCGATCAGTGCTACAGATTGCTCGTAGTAGCTGTCAACGAGTTCGTCAAAGGTGACGCCTCCGGTTACGGAAAGTGTTTTGGTTGTTGGTCCCAAAGCACCTGCAACATAACGCGGCCACTCCGGTGTGCTGAATTTATTCGCTGCCTCAACTGCTAACCTGGCTGCTATCAGATTCAACTCTCTAGCTCGATCCTGTAAATCATATTCAGCAAGAACGACACTTGTCGATCCAAAAGTATTCGTTTCGATAATATCTGCGCCCGCTGCAAAATAAGCCTCATGTATTTTTGAAATGACATCAGGACGTGTAACTACCAAAATTTCATTACATCCATCCAGGTCTTCACTACCAAAATCTTCCTCGGTTAAGTTTTCCTGTTGGATCATTGTGCCCATTGCACCGTCCAAAATCATAATTTTCTTCTTAAGCTGTTCTTGCAAAGGTATTTTGCCCATGCTAATCTTCCTTTCAACGGCAACCGTCCAATTGTAACCTTTAGTGTACCAGAAACCTGTCATCATGAAAAGATAATGCGGACACAATTCGACAGAGATCAAATAAAGTTCAAACAATGCACATTTTCTTATTATTCATATCGGAATTATCAATGAAACAGATCGACAGCAGCCTGGAATTCTATTATAATATAGGTTAGAAACTTATTAAGTGTATAGAAAGAGGGATGACCGTGGCTGAAATCCGTATTCGCAATACTAATGAACGCATCTCTGGAGAAAGTAACGTTCAGGCATTTTTGGAAAAACAAGAGGTACTTTATGAGCACTGGAATGCAGGCAAGCTTCCTGCTGATTTACAAGAGAAATTCACTTTGACCGATGAGAATAAAGCGCAAATTCTGTCGACATTTGACGAAGAAATTCAGGAAATTGCGGCTAGACGCGGTTACAAAACATGGGATGTTATTGCTTTGTCCGAGGCTACACCTAATATCGAAGAACTTCTTACTAAATTTGAGCAGGTTCACACCCACACCGAAGATGAAGTAAGAGCTATTGTTTCAGGAAAAGGTATTTTTATTATAAAAGGCACTGAGGATGTTGGGTATTTTGATGTTGAATTGGAAGCAGGCGATGTTATTTCTGTTCCCGAGCACAAGGCACACTTCTTCACTTTAATGGACAATCGCCAAATTGTTGCTATTCGTTTGTTTATTGAAACCGATGGCTGGATCGCCCACCCTTATGCAGACGAATCCTTTCAGAAAGCATAAAAAGGTATTATCCATATACACAATATGAACAAAACCCGTCAGCCTGTTACTCAGCGCTGGCGGGTTTTTATTGCATTCAATAGTTTTTTTACACTTATGAACTTATGGAATCAATTACACCTTGAATATCTCGCAAACTTACAATCTCATAGGCAGGTATGATTTCATCGTCCCTTTGCAGCGCATGTCGATTAATCCACATGTTACGCATATTGATCCGGTTAGATCCCAAAATATCGGTTGTGAGCTTATCGCCAATCATTACTGCTTCATCAGCTGTAACCTGAAGCAGGTCAAGTGCATGATTGAATATTGAGGTTGCAGGTTTGCCCTCTCCGTGATTCCCTGATATGACAATATGGTCAAAATAAGGAGCAAGCTCAGGAACACCAGCCAGCTTTTCCTTCTGTAAATCCGGAGAACCATTGGTTAAGAGCAGCAGCTTATAGCTGCCTTTTAATTGATCCAGAACCTCGAACGTTTCCTCATATACAATAGGACGACTGCGACGTTCCATCGGGAATCTCTCCCCAAGCTCATAGCCAAGCTTTGCATCGTCTATACCTAAAGCTTTAAGACCAAGGGTCCATGATTCAGTACGATATTGAGGTGCAAGCTGCTCCAGTTTACGGAAATTCTCATTATCACCTTCTGTAAAGTTAGCCCACAACCCTTCAAAAGGGTTGATTCCAATCATTTTGGTAAAAGCAAATGTGTCGTATGACTCATATAGCTTCCGCGCCTCTTGTCTTACCGCCTGCTCGAGTTCGATAGGGTCAACTTCGACTTGCTCCGCTGCCGCTAAACATGTTGCCTGAAAGGCCTCTTTTACACTACGATCATCCCATAATAACGTATCATCCAAATCAAATAAAACTGCCTTAATAGCCATTGAGCCTCTCCCTTTCTACTCCACCTTCAAAGGTACTGCATGATTAGCGGCGAATTCCTTCAATCGCTCGGACATCGCCGAAATATCCATTCTATGATAAAAACGTGTAAACGACCATCTGATTTTGCTGCTCTTCAATGAAATGATGACAGCATCCGAAGATAATGCGATTTCTTTAATATCCGAAGCGGGCACTCTCTTGTCTCCCGTAAATCGACGGCTTCCCAAAAAGTCTTTGCCAATTTTAAGCTGCGGGCGTCTGACACCAAACATGAATAAGCTCAGCAGCATATAACTTCCGCCTGTTAGCCAGTACAAGTATTCATCCTGATTCGTGTTCTGAAAAGCTATAAAACAAAAAATACCTACGCAAAATAAAAATAACGATAACGTCCAATTGCGCCCTTTAATAGTAACCGAATCGTCTGATGATACGGTTTGGCTGATCGTTGGCTTGCCATGCTTGGCCCTACTTTTGTTAACTACTTTCGTATTCTTCTTGACCATTCGTTCCCACTTGCGAGACATAGGCAATCTCCTTTAATATACCGGCTACACTTCTCTTTTAAATTTTTCTATAAATCGGTATGGATAGTCATCCTCAAGCGCACTCACAGTATCCAAGCGGTTCCAATGATCTGTGGAGAGCTTCCAGCCAACTGCTCCCATATTCTCATGGTACTGCTCCAATGTCCTTGCACCAAATATAGGGGCGGTAATCCCCTTTTTATGTATAAGCCAATTCAAAGCCACCTGAACAGGTGTTTGATCAATTTCAGAGGAAACAGCAAGAACTTCTTCAAGTATACGGAAGTTTTTCTCCGAGTTGCGTAACATCCAGCTGCTTTCACCCGCTTTAGACGAGAGCCTACCTTCTGTCGGTGCTTCACCACGAGGGTATTTACCGCTTAGGAAACCGCCGCCGATAGGTCCCCATGGAATAATACCTACATTTTCTTCGATACATAAAGGCAGCACTTCTCTGTCCATCTGACGAGACACGAGACTATATTGCGGTTGATTGGAAATAAATCGGGCATATCGATTATGATCACTGATCCCAAGGGATTTCATAATTTGATACGCCAAAAAGTTGGAGCACCCGATGTATCTGACTTTTCCAGATGTCACCAAATCATCCAACGTACGTAATGTTTCTTCAATCGGTGTAATTTGATCCCAGACATGCATTTGATATAAATCGATATAATCGGTTTTTAAACGCCGTAAGCTGGCTTCTACCCCGTCTAAAATATGTTTGCGTGATAAGCCGACATGATTAACATTATTTGCTGTCGCAAAACGTACTTTAGTGGCCAGAATCACATCTGAGCGTCGACCGCTGATCGCTTTGCCAACGACTTCCTCAGAACGTCCTGATACATACACATCCGCAGTATCAAGAAAATTCCCGCCTTGATCCAAAAAATCGTGAATCATGGTCGTTGAGTCTTCCTCGCTGGTTGTATTGCCAAAGGTCATGGTTCCCAAACAAAGCTCAGAAACCATAACCCCGCTTTTGCCCAGTACTCGATATTGCACGCAATGGTTCACCCCTAATTATTTGTGCTGGTTCGTGTCACTATCCTCTTGTTCCTCATCAACAAATTTAATTGTCTCCAACTGACTGCGAAGATTGCCTTTAAAAGCTTCTATATAGCGTTTACGAAGCTCATTGCGTTCTTCCAGCTCATCGTCTGTCAGACCTACTGTTTTGGCTTTACGGGCCAATTCATTGATTCGTTGAATATATGGCTCTGTTCCATTATCCATGTAAAATCCTCCCGATCTTCTACAAAAATGCTTGATAAATGCATCAAAGTATACTTTGACATTATGGCCTACCATTGTCAAGAGTCAAGGAGGTGTTTCTATGTATTGTGTGCGTGAGAGTGTTAATTCCGACATACAAAATTAAGTCTACTCTTCAAGGAAGTCTAAGTGTTTGCCCTTCTTGAAGTAAGCTAGACTTTAATCCATTCACTTTCTTGAGGTTATAAATATATTCACGGACATCCTGTCCTTTATGTACATGTTTGCTGGCAATGGACCATAATGTATCACCATTAACGATCTCTACCGAATATTCAATAGGTGTGTGATCCGATGAAGCATAAGCATCCAGATCTCCGCCAAGCAATGAAACAGACAAGCTGATTAAAATAATAATTGACGCTGCTGCGAACAAGCCTGCATATCTCAAGAGCTTTTTTCGATAAGGAATAATGGAAGCTAGAAGCAGCGGAAAGGCAGAAGCATCCCTGGAAACAGACTCTCTCTTCGATAACAATTGTTCATTCATATACATAACAGCGCCCCCAAACATTTGTTCTGTTTTCAAAATAACACGAACAAATGTTTGTGTCAATCGAAAAATTAGAACTTATGTTTGTACGAACTCCGGTTCTATGTTATACTCTCACTAGTTATTACCAAGCATTGGAGTGATCCTAATGAGTAAGCTATCCATTCGACAATTGGCAATCCTGGATTTTATTAAGAATGAAGTGAAAGATAAAGGGTATCCACCTTCCGTTCGTGAAATTGGTGAAGCAGTTGGCCTCGCCTCCAGTTCTACTGTGCACGGACATCTGGAACGTTTGGAGAAAAAGGGACTCATTCGGCGTGATCCTACCAAGCCAAGAGCTATTGAAATTACGGACGGTACCCTGACAGAGGGCAGCAACTTTGCCTTATCCGTTGTTCGTGTTCCATTGATTGGACGCGTTACAGCTGGTATTCCGATTACTGCTACGGAAAATATCGAGGATTACTTCCCGCTTCCGAGTCATTATGTTGGCGATTACAATGTGTTCATGTTGAGTATCGAGGGCAACAGTATGATTGATGCCGGTATCAATGATGGGGATTATGTTATCGTCAGACAGCAGCAAACCGCCAATAACGGTGATATTGTTGTTGCAATGACCGAAGATGACGAAGCTACAGTCAAGCGGTTCTACAAGGAAAAAGATCATATACGTCTACAGCCTGAGAACTCTACTATGGAACCGATTCGTTTAAAGACTGTTACTATTTTAGGAAGAGTCGTAGGGTTGTTCCGAGACATCGTGTAATCATTATAATCAAGCACTTATTGAAGTCGACGTCAAGGCTACTTGACAGTCGGCTTTTTGCTATGAGCTGCAATCGCCTCCTCACATACAAAAAGAAGCTTTCCCGCAGTAAAATTTCTACATGGGGAGAGCTTCTTCTTGTCTATTCAAAGAAAAAAGAAATAATTCATATGGTGAACTAATTTTTAGTAAAGCGTCAAATACTGCTCGCGTTCCCATGCATGAACCTGAGTGCGATAGATATCCCATTCGATTTCTTTAAGCTCAATGAAGTGAGCCAGAGCGTGATCACCGAGCGCATCACAAATGACATCATCGCGCAGCATCTCTTCCAACGCAACCTTAAGGTTAACCGGCAGACTTGGAATTCCTTGATCCTCACGCTCTTCCTCGGTCATTACATAAATGTTACGATCCGTTGGCGGAGGCAGCTGCATTTTGTTCTTGATTCCGTCGAGACCAGCCTTCAGCATAACAGCTAACGCCAGATATGGATTAGCAGCTGGATCCGGATTACGGACCTCAACACGGGTGCTCAGTCCTCTGGATGCAGGAATACGAATCATTGGACTCCGATTGCTGGCAGACCAAGCAACATAACAAGGAGCTTCATAGCCTGGAACCAGACGCTTGTATGAGTTAACGGTTGGGTTGGTAATTGCTGCAAACGCACGGGCATGACGCAAAATGCCAGCCATATAATATCTTGCAGTTGCACTTAGACCCAGCTTGTCACTTTCATCATAGAACGTGTTCGTGGAACCATTAAATAACGATTGGTGAGCGTGCATACCCGATCCGTTCACACCAAACAATGGCTTTGGCATAAAAGTTGCGTGCAGGCCATGCTGTCTCGCTACCGTTTTAACAACCAGCTTGAACGTTTGAATTTGGTCAGCCGCTTTGATTGCATCTGCATATTTAAAATCAATCTCATGCTGACCCGGCGCTACTTCATGGTGGGAAGCTTCGATTTCAAAGCCCATTTCCTCCAAAGTCAATACGATCTCACGACGGCAGTTCTCTCCAAGATCCATAGGAGCCAAGTCAAAATATCCGCCTTGATCATTCAATTCCATAGAAGGATTGCCATTTTCATCGGTTTTGAACAGGAAAAATTCAGGCTCAGGTCCAACATTCATTGCTGTAAAGCCCATATCTTCGGCTTCCTTCAAAGCATTCTTCAGGATACCACGCGGGTCTCCAGGGAAGGGTCTGCCATCTGGCAAGTAAATATCACAGATTAAACGTGCAATGCGATCCTCAACCACCCATGGGAAAATAACCCAAGTGCTAAGATCAGGATACAAATACATATCAGACTCTTCAATACGAACGTAACCTTCAATCGAAGAACCATCAAACATCATTTTGTTGTCTAATGCTTTTTCCAGCTGGCTAATAGGAATTTCCACATTTTTGATCGTTCCAAGCAAGTCGGTAAATTGCAAGCGAATAAATCTTACATTTTGTTCCTTGGCAATCTTGATGATGTCCTCTTTTTTATAATTCTTTTCAGTCACTGTACATGTTCCTCCTTAAGTTGCGCAGTTTTATCAGTCTTTTTTGATAAGTCCGCATTTGAATCATTGGAAAGCGCTTATTTTTTGAAAAATCTGGATAGCTCGCCTTGGATCAGAGATACCTGCCCCAAACGTTTGCCTCCACCAAGCAGCTGCTGCTTTAACATGCGGTGAAGCTGTGAATCCGTCATTTCTCTGCGTTTAACTTCCGATTGCTCATTAAGAACAGTTGCGTCCTCTGAATCCTTGGACATAGGCAGCAGCACCTGTTTAATTCCGGCGATATTCACGCCTTTCTCAATCAAGTCTTTAATTTCCAGCAACCGCTCTACATCATTAAAAGAATAGAGACGCTGGTTCCCGCCTGTCCGGGCCGGTATGATCAACTCATGTTGTTCATAATACCGGATTTGCCTAGCTGTTAAATCTGTCAACTTCATTACGATACCAATGGGGAATAACGCCATATTACGACGTATATCATCAGCCACGATTCATCACCTCTGTGTACTTAAAACCTACCCCCATTCTACTCTTCCTACATAAACGTGTCAAGTTATGTTAGGTTCATGCAAAGTATAAGTCATTATTTTAATAAACCTTGTTCCATCATGCTACTCAGAGCTGTTAATACACCTAATTTACAATGGGAATAAGTTAATCCACCTTGCATATAAGCAATATACGGTTCACGGATCGGAGCATCTGCGGATAACTCCAGGCTCCCCCCTTGAATGAAAGTACCTGCAGCCATGATGACCGGATGCTCATAACCAGGCATGGCCCATGGTTCAGGTACCACATGTGCATCTATCGCTGAAGCTTGCTGAATACCTTGAACAAAGGCAATCAAATGCTCGGCACTTGTGAACTTAATCGCCTGTATTAAGTCCGTACGTTTGTCGTTCCAATGTGGATGTGTCACAAATCCAAGCTGTTCAAATACAGCCGCTGCAAATATAGAACCCTTGACCGCTTGTCCCACCAAATGTGGCGCCAAAAACAGACCTTGATAAATGCCGCGGGTAGTATCCAGCATGGCTCCAACTTCTCCGCCGATACCAGGCGCGGTCAAACGAAAGGAAGCCAGTTCCACATACTTGTGCTTTCCTACGATATATCCGCCCGTTGCCGCCAAGCCGCCCCCAGGGTTTTTAATTAAAGAACCTGCCATCAGATCTACGCCAACCTCTGTCGGCTCCTGAAGCTCCGTAAACTCTCCATAACAATTATCGACAAAAACAATAACATCGGATTTGAGTTCTTTTACAAAACGGGTCATCTCTTCAATTTGCGAGACGTTGAACGAAGAACGCCAGGAATAGCCGCGCGAGCGCTGAATACCGATAACCTTGGTACGTGTTGTAATGCTGCTGCCAATCGTTTCATAATCCGGGCTGCCGTCTTCCAGAAGAGCAACCTCGTTATAGATGATTCCCCAATCCTGTAAGGAGCCTTTGCCATCCTGAGGATGTCCAATCACCTTGTGCAGCGTATCGTAGGGACGTCCTGTGATCATCAGCAGCTCGTCACCTGGACGCAGCACACCGAATAAAGCTGTACTGATCGTGTGGGTCCCGGACACAAAATGAGGCCGCACCAGGGCAGCCTCCGCTCCAAACACATCTGCATACACCAGATCCAGCACCTCGCGGCCTCGATCATTATAGCCATAACCTGTAGAGCCAGCGAAGTGATAGTCACTGACCTTATGCTTTTGAAAGGCACGAATCACCTTCCACTGATTCTGATCAATGATCCGTTCCACTTCTTTAAACTTACCTTCAATCCGCTGTTCGGCAAGCTCCATCCATGCCGTTATGCGTTCATTAAACATACAACTCATTCTCTCCCTTATCCAGTGACTGATCTGTTGCATAAGAGGTTAACAAATGACTGATCTTTTCGTATTCCTGTTTATCTATGCGGACTTGAAACACCATATCATTGCCTTCCACTTCATTCTCCAGAACTTCGCCAATCCTGTACATTAATGAAATCATATCGCCTTTCTCCACAGGAATCCGAAATTTTTTGCTGTCTCCCATTAAGCGAGCTTCAATAAGTTCGCACACCAGTGCAAGATCGATTTCATTATAAGCGGACATCCGCAAGAAGTCACCCTCTGTAGAAAGCATTTGCATTTGTTCGGGTGTACACTGATCGATTTTGTTAAATAACGTAATCTGATCTTTCCCATGTGCATTGAGCTCAGTAAGTACCTGCTTAACGACATGCATCTGTGTTTCCATCATATCTGCTGAGCTATCCACGACATGTAAAATAAGGTCAGCTTCACAAACCTCTTCCAAGGTAGCTCGGAAAGCGGCAACCAAATCATGCGGCAAATTCTGAATAAATCCTACTGTATCCGTTAGCACAATTTCCTTGCCACCAGGCAGCTTCAGCATCCTTGATGTTGGGTCAAGCGTAGCGAACAGCTGGTTCTCGACGTAAACATCAGCGTCCGTCATTTGTCGGAGCAGCGTGGATTTTCCGGCATTCGTATACCCGACAATAGCAACCTGGAATACACCTGTTTTTTTGCGGCGTTCTCTGTGCAGATTACGATGCTTGACGAATTCAAACAGTTGCTGCTTGAGCTCATCAATCCGGTCACGAATGTGTCTGCGATCGGTTTCCAGCTTGCTTTCCCCTGGTCCCCTTGTTCCGATGCCACCGCCCAAACGTGACAAGTTCTTGCCTTGACCGGATAACCTTGGCAGCAAATAGCTAAGCTGGGCCAGCTCTACCTGTATAATCCCTTCACGGGTTTTGGCTCTTTGAGCAAAAATATCCAAAATTAATTGAGTTCGATCGATAATTTTCACATCCAGAAATTCTTCCAGATTCCGCACTTGGGCACCGGACAATTCTTGATCAAATATAGCTGTATTGGCTCCATACTCATCAATAAGCTCTTTGAGCTCAGCGGCTTTGCCTTTGCCTACAAACCATTTGGAGTCAATCTTTTCCTTGTTCTGCGATAAAGTTGTCAACACTTCTACACCTGCGGTCTCAGCCAAACTGACAAGCTCTGCCAAGGAATATTCTGCAGAATACGACTGCTCTCTTTTTTGCTGCGGGGTAACAAGGCTCATAAGAACAGCCCGTTCCAATTCGTGATCAATACTATGTGTGGTTGTTTTCATAAATATTTGTGGGTCTCCTTTGATTGTTTTCGTTCCAGCTTGACATCTTCGGCTCGAAGTGTCATTAAATCCTGTTTGCTAGGCTGCTGGACATGGCTGTTCAACAAACGTACGGCATGGTTTCGCATCGCTTTTTCAATCAAATTTCGCACAAAACGTGCATTACTGAAAGAAGCCTCGGAATCATTTTGCTGCTTTTCGCTGATGATTTGCTGACGTATTTTGCTCTCAGCTTGTGCATTCAATACATATTCCCGTTCCTTGATCATCATTTCAGTAATTTGCATGAGCTGTTCGACTGTGTAGTCAGGAAACTCCAGATGGATCGGAAACCGGGAAGGGAGTCCGGGATTGGTCTGCAAAAACTGATCCATTTCTTCAGAATACCCTGCCAAAATCAGAATAAAATGATTTTTGTGATCCTCCATTGCTTTGACCAGTGTATCAATGGCTTCCTTGCCAAAATCCTTTTCACCGCCGCGTGCCAGACTATAGGCTTCATCAATAAAAAGCACACCACCAAGAGCCTTTTTTACCATTTCCCGCGTTTTCAGTGCCGTATGCCCTATGTACTCACCTACCATGTCAGCACGCTCCACCTCGATAAGATGGCCTTTACTCAACACACCCATCGTTTGCAGCAGTTTCGCTATAATACGAGCTACAGTCGTCTTCCCCGTACCTGGATTTCCTTTAAAAACCATATGGTACACCTGCGAATTTGCCGTTAATCCGGCATCAGCCCGATAGCTGGCAACTCGCAGCAGCGCATAAATTTCAAATACAAGCTCCTTGATGGATTCCAAACCGACCATCCGGTCAAGCTCTTTCATGATTTCCCCAAAATGACCTTGCTGGGACAATGGCTTACCGTGAAATTGAGGCTCGGAATTAGGTGCAGTTAGGGGCTCCGAGTTGCGTAGAATCACATTGATTTGATGAGCATTTTGTGTAATTTGGATCTGATCTGTTGGCAGGACACGTCCACTCATGCATATCACCTCTTTACTTGGTGTTAGCAGTATACGCAGAAGCCCAGATGAATGTGCTCATTTTCTTCCTCTATTGTATAGTGAAACGTCAAAATTTCAAAACTAGCCCATCAACAACTGCTAAAAATGCTTGTCAGCATCCCAGATTCGTTCCATGGAGAGCAGACTACTTCGAGAGAAAGTCAGACGGTATACATCCGGATTGGTCAACCGACTCCAGGCTTCAAAACCAAACTGCTCATCATAATGGCCTAGCAGGAGAGCCATCACATTGCCATGAGTAGCTACAGCAAACGTATGTCTA
Organism: Paenibacillus baimaensis; assembly: GCF_025567575.1. NCBI lineage: Bacteria > Bacillati > Bacillota > Bacilli > Caryophanales > Paenibacillaceae > Paenibacillus > Paenibacillus baimaensis. The sequence goes on from NZ_JAOQIO010000124.1 coordinate 425,359, forward strand.
TCTGACGCAAGCAGTTCGTCAACTACCGATACCATGCGTTGTGATGCCGAATAACTGGACTCGCCATCAGGAAAGCACAGAAGCTTGTCATTGAAGGTCCGTTCCAATTGGATACGCCAATCCATCATCGACTCGCTGCTCAATATACGTTCGGACAAACGATGATCCACATGAATCTTTTGACCTGTTCGCAGGGCGGTGGGCTCCAGAGTTTGCTGTGCTCGCTTCATAGGACTTGCTCTGAACTCATCAATTTGAAGATGCGACAACAATCGGTCCAGCTGTTCCGACTGCTTCATGCCCAGAGGCGTCAGAATGGCTTCTGCCGCTTGCCCTTCAGCCTGGGCATGCCGAATTACGTATAAGGTCTTTAAAGCATCTGCAAGCTTATTGTAAGCCTCCCAGATCGGCCGTGTTACCTGATCCCATCTGTTCTCGTCCGATAGCGGCACCCATTCCAGAGAAACAATCGTTTGATTATCTGGATGCTCCACATCGACAGCCAGTTGACCACCAACAATATCCGCAAGATACGTATATTTAGATTCAGTGCGATGCAATAGATGCGTAATTTTCACATCATAGCCGGTTTCTTCCTTCACTTCACGAATACATGCCTGCTCAGGCGACTCTCCCAGCTCAATCCCGCCACCAGGAAAGTTCCATACCAAATCACCACGCTGGACATATTCGTGAAGCATCAGCACTGACCCATCTTTTATAAGCAAAGCTTGTGCAAGCATAGGGCACTCCACCTTTTGGATCAATCTGACAAACCTGTACTCAGTATCGTACAATGATCAGACAGAAGATGATAGAGATTTTTTATGTATTAGCCATTATTTCGTACAAAAAATTCGAATAAAACTTAAGTTTATGAGCTTTCATAATTTAATATTGAATTTTTATTCACTAAATAGTATATTTATACAATTATTATTAATTCATACATAGGAAGGATAGTGCGCGATGAACACTACAGGCTCCTCCACTGATCATTCTCAGCTTCAGCTTTTCCAGCAAATTGAACAATATGCTTTTAACACTTGGCCCGCTGCTACGAATACCAAACAGGGGAACTGGATTATGCGTGCGACAGACGGCATTACCAAGAGAGCCAACAGCATCTGGACAGGCGCTGGCGACTCCCTTCCTAAGGGAGAATGGCTGCAGGAAGCACGGCAATTTTACGACACACATGGGCTTCCAGTACGGTATCATATCAGCGATGCTTCTCCAAAGGGGCTCGACACCTTATTGGACCAGGCAGGCTTTCTCAAAGAAATCCCTTGTTCCGTACTAATTGCAGATACAGAGAAGGTCATATACCACACTTCCTCTGAATCCAGTAAGCTGAGTGTGGAAATACTGTCCGTTCATAATGAACAATGGTTGGAAGATTTCATCGATATGGAAGGCTTTGACAAGAGCAAGCTGCCTTTTTACGATTCTCTGTTTACACGCATTAACCAAACCAAATGCTTCTGTTCCCTTCAATGGAACGGCCAAAGTGTAGCAGTCGGTACGGCCGTTGTTGAGGGGGAATGGGCCGGACTTACCAATATCGTTGTCAACTCGGAGCTCAGAGGGCAAGGAATTGGCAAATTTCTGCTGAACGAGCTGGCTTCATGGAGTCTGAGCAATGGCGCTCAGCGAATTTACCTGCAGGTCGTTAATGATAATGTAGCGGCGCACCGTCTGTATCAAAAAGCAGGGTTTACTTCGTTGTTCCAGTTCCATTATCGTGTACAACCCTGAGAAAACCAAATGAATGGCAATAGCCTTCTTTCTCTCGCGTGGATTACAGCAAGGGAAAAAAGGCTTGTATGGTTTGAAGTCAATCCGATTGTACAAGCTATGTATCCATAAGTTAGCTACCTAATGCCATACGAAGTTTATCCAGCTTCCATTTAACATGAGCCAGCGTTTCACGAATCAGATTCCAGCTATTATTCACTGCTTTGGAATCTACCGGATAAGCCTCTACCTGCCTGTAATTTAAAAATTCTGCCATCTCCATTGCCCTGAGCATATGGTAACGGTGTGTAATAAGTACCGCTGAGTTCCATTTTTGCTGCAGCATGAACCGCTGACTGAACAATAAATTTTCATAAGTGCTGGTTGCTTCCTGTTCCATCATGATCACATTGTCCGCTATACCATGCTCCAACAAATAATTTCTCATTCCCTCAGCTTCGGTTAACTGGAACTCCGTACGATCCAAACCGCCAGATACAATAATATGCTTGATCTTCCCGTCTTTAAAAAGCTTAATCCCTCCATCCAGACGTTCCTGAAGTGAAGGAGTGGCTATGTTGTCTTTCAAGGAAGAACCTAGTATAATGCCTACTTCTCCGGCTGCTGAAGCATTGTCTGGAACATTCGCCATTCGGTACTGCAGTATGGACACCCACAACAAGCCTACGACAACACACAACCAAACGAATCTTCGTGTCCGTTTCCACGATGGCCGCTGCTTCTTCATTTAGTCAAGAAACGTTCGACAGAATGAAATACAGCCTGCGCTCCAGGCTCCAGACAAATCATATGACGAGCTTCGGGAAAAAACTCGATTTCCTTTTCCCCCTGAAGCTGATTAAATAAATAATGGGCACTCTTCGGATGAATAATGCCATCCTGCTCACCTTGTGCGATGAGTGTCGGCACTTTGATCATGGGCAGTTCGGGTCGCATCTGTTTATTCAGCATGATAAATTGCCTCGTAGCCTTCAACGGGGTCCTTCTTACCTTCCCCCAATTCGACCAGTCATCCATTTGAATTCTACGCACCAGTTCCCTCATAAATCGGTATGGACTAAAATAAAAAACAGCCGCGTTCAACAAAACAAGCCTGCGAATTGGATAACGATTCGCTATGTATGCCGAGATCAGTCCACCCATCGAAAAACCGATCAGATCGATCTCGCCATACTGCGCAGTTAAGCTGGAAGCCTCCAGAGCGGCAGCCTCCAGCCAATCATGCCAGTTTGTTTGTCCCAACGTCCTCAGCTCGGGGTCATGTCCTGGTAAAGTTGGCACATGGCATACAGTACCCTGCTCGGTTAAATACGCTGCCAAAGGAGTCAGTTCATAGGGTCCACCGGTAAAGCCGTGGAGCATAAGGCAATGTCTTTTTTCCAAGGCTGCACCTCTTTTACTTACAAAATAGGTCCTTTATTACTTTTCAGTAATGGCAACGGATTGGATGACAACTTTTTCAGTTGGAGAGCTCTTCTCACCTGAAGCGCCACCTGCAACTGGAGTTGCTGCGATTTTTTTGACAACATCCATGCCTTCAGTCACTTTACCAAAAATCGTATAGTTCGGTGATTTGTTCAAGTTCTTGCTGTCTTCGCCTGTGCAAATAAAGAACTGACTGCCGTTGGTGTTAGGCCCAGCGTTAGCCATAGCGACTATTCCCGGCTCATATTTATAGGGGGACTTCAACTCGTCTTGAAAGCTGTAGCCGGGTCCACCACTGCCAACTCCAAGCGGATCGCCAGTTTGAATCATAAACGATTCGATAATGCGGTGGAACACAATATCATTATAAAAGCCTTCTTTGGCTAGAAACACAAAATTGTTGACCGTAATCGGTGCATCTTTCGCATATAGATCGATTTTGAAGCTGCCTTTGGAGGTCGCAATTGTTGCCTGATATGTTTTCTTCACATCAATTGTCATCGCTGGTGGAGCCGTCCAGCTCTTCTTGGCTGCTGGCTTGGCAGTATTGGCTGGCTGCTGCGTATTGGCTGCTGGCTGACCGCCCTGCGTAGTTGTCTTTCCTGCATTGTCAGCAGGCTTTGTGCCGCAGGCCGACAGCATAAGCGCGCATACCACTGCGATAGCTGCCCACTTGGTCATCTTGGTTGTAGATATTGCTTTCATCTCTAATTCCTCCAGATCGTCATCTCTTATTGGGTAAGCCCCTAAAGTATTATACTACGACACGGTAAAAATTAACAAAGTCTCCTGATGATGAACCCATCGGAGACTTTGTTACCTTGCGTGCTAAAGCAGCTTCTCCATTCATTAATTAACGCACAACAGTTCCAGCAACAGGAGCTGTTCCCGTTCCGGCTCCTGGCGTCGTTCCCGTTCCGGCTCCTGGCGTCGTTCCCGTTCCAGCACCTGGCGTTGTTCCCGTTCCCGTACCTGGCGTCGTTCCCGTTCCCGCACCTGGTGTTGTTCCCGTTCCCGCACCTGGTGTTGTTCCCGCACCTGGCGTTGTTCCCGTTCCTGCACCTGGTGTTGTTCCCGTTCCCGCACCTGGCGTCGTTCCCGTTCCCGTTCCTGCACCTGGCGTTGTTCCCGTTCCCGCACCTGGCGTTGTTCCCGTTCCCGTACCTGGTGTTGTTCCTGTCCCCGCACCTGGCGTTGTTCCTGTTCCCGCACCTGGCGTTGTTCCCGTTCCCGCACCTGGCGTCGTTCCGTTTCCAGCTCCTGGCGTTGTTCCCGTACCTGTACCCGGCTTCGTTCCGGTACCTGGTGTTGTTCCGGTACCTGGTGTTGTTCCGGTACCTGGTGTCGTTCCGGTACCCTGACCTGGTACTTGCCCTGGTGGCAATGCACCATCGGCAGGGATAACCACAGTCACGGATGGTGATTGCGTCCCTGTCTTTTCGGTCTTCGGATCGTACGCTACAACTGCATACTGATAGGTTTCACCCGATTTTATTGTAATGTCTTTGACTTCCGTTTGAGTTGTTGTCAGCATCGGTTCAGACGAAAATTCCTTATCCTTATCTGTTTTACGCAATAAACGATAGGTCACGTTATCACCAAGCGATGACCATTTTAGTACGACAGATGGACCCCCATTGCTCTTAACATACTCCGCCTGAAGTTCACCCATATCCTTCACTGGAGGAGGCAGCTCTGGCTTAACCAAATCTGGAACTCCATCCGGTTTAACAAACTTCGTCATTGGGCGATTAGCCAGCGCCTTCTGCATCACTTCCTTGAATATAACCGCTGCACTGCCGCTGCTCATCGTAACATAATGCTTCGCATCGGACTTATCAAAGCCGATCCATACCGCTGCGCTCCACTCCGGTGTAAATCCGGTAAACCAGAGATCGCGGTTATATTTCTCCAGCCCTTTTATAACCGTTTGCGTGGAACCTGTTTTGCCTGATACCGGACGCTCGAATTTGGCCGCTGTCCCTGTACCGCCTGGCTCAACTACGCTTTGCATGAGCAAAGTCATGTAATAAGCAGTTTTGGCGCTCATCGCCGGAGTTACACGCTCCTGCTTGAACTCTTTGACCAAGGCGCCTTGGTCGTCAATAATTTTGATAATGGAGTGAGTCGTGTTCAAATATCCATTATTGGCGATTGCACCATAAGCTGCAGCCATTTGTAACGGTGACGCTCCTTTGGTCATACCTCCAAGGGCAATTGCAAGATTTCGATCCTTTTGCGGTTCAAAGGGAATTCCCAGCTTGGAGGCAAAATCCATCCCGGTTTTCACACCGATCTCATTGAACAACCATACAGCAGGCGCGTTAATGGATTTACGCACCGCTTCAAACATATCGACTTGTCCTCTATAGACACCATCATAATTTCGAGGCGCATAGCCATTGTAGTTAGCTTCCTTATCCTCCAGCATGCTGTAAGGATTGTACTTGCCACTTTCTAATGCAGGTGCATAAATCAATAACGGCTTGATCGAGGAGCCCGGCTGCTGCGGAACTACCGCACGATCCAATCCGGTTTGCACATAATCCCGTCCACCAATAATGCCAACTACCCCGCCATCCTTGTGATTGATGATAGCCATAGCTCCCTGCATCTTTTGCTCAGGACCGTTCTTTTGGAAAAATTTATCATTGGCAAACGTTTGCTCCATAATTTTCTGTGCATTGGAATCCATTGTCGTATAGATTTTGTAGCCATTGCTCAGCAATTCGGCCTCGGGAATACCATACACTTTCTCGGCTTCATTAATCGCGTAGTCGATAAAGGTCAGGTAGTCCTTGTTTCCTGTAGTCGGAGGGGCTTCGTAATCGACTGCAGCCGCTTCAGCACGCTCAGCTTCTGTAATATACCCCTGATCCTGCATAAGTTTCAGGACAACAGCACGTCGCTCCTTCGACTTATCCGGATTGGCAATCGGATTGTATACGCTGGGTGCCTTAGGAATTGCCGCTAGCGTAGCCATTTGCCATATTTTCAAATCCTTCAATTCACTTACATTAAAATATTTCTTTGCTGCCGCCTTAACTCCAAACACCCGGTTTCCAAAAAAGATCCGGTTTACATACAAGGCCAAAATTTCGTCTTTCGTTTTACGGTCTTCCAGAGCAACTGCTATGGACATTTCAGTAGCTTTACGGAAAAAGGTTTTATTATTATTCAAAAACATGTTTTTGGCGACCTGCTGCGTGATGGTACTGCCACCTTCAACTGCACTTCGAGCCACGACATCCTTCACAAGGGCACGTCCTATACCCAGAAAATCTATACCGGTATGCTGCTCGAATCTGCGATCCTCTGTTGCTATAAAAGCTTGTTGGAGCTTTGTAGGAATCTCTTCAGGCTTAACAATTTCCCTATTGTCATGCTCACCATGAAGAACAGCTACTTCGGTTCCATTCACATCAAACAAATGCGAGGCTTCGTCCATATCGAGCTTATCAAGATTTGCATCCAATATCTTGTTACCGTTGATTATGATAAAAATGTAGACGCCCAAGGCGCATATAATTCCAAGAACAGCCGTTACAAAAGCAAACATTAAAGCTTTACCAAAGCTGAACTTCTTTTTTTTCTTTTTAGCTGGTGTTTTTTTTGCAGGTGGTTTTGCTGTCGTTGTTTTTTTGTCAGTTGCCATCCTCTGCCTCCCCTAATTCTCTCTTTACAATAAAAGAACAACCCTAGCGGAACGGGTTGCTCTCATGGTTCCTATTCATTATACGAATGCTCGACTCAAAAAGTTGCCAAGTTGCAGTAACAAAGCTGTTTAATTGTCAGAGCTGCTGTCCGGTTGCTGCATTAAAGAAACCGAACGCTGTGGTGTGAAGGTAGAAATAGCATGCTTGTATACCATTTGCTGACGGCCTTCACTATCAATGATAATCGTAAAATTATCGAACGCCCGAATGACCCCACGGATCTGAAACCCATTGGTCAGGTATACCGTAACGGGAATATTTTCCTTGCGCAGCTGGTTCAAAAATGTATCCTGAATATTGATCGATTTATTCATCATGGGCCCCCTTGTGAGTTTAACGTTCGAATTTTAACTTATCTGCTATTATAGCATGAACTTCATTAAATTGCGTAGTAGAATTTGTCAATTCAGTCATATCCACCCAATTAATGTCCTTCATATGACGAAACCAGGAAAGCTGTCTTTTGGCAAATCTGCGGGTATCCCGCTTCAACAGATACACAGTCTCTTCCCAGGAACTTCTGCCTTCCAAAAAATCGATGATTTCCTTGTAGCCCAACCCCTGCATCGATATGTACTGCTTGCCATAGCCTTGATCCATCAGATGCTTAACCTCATCCACAAGACCTTCCTGAAGCATTAAATCAATTCGCTCTTCTATACGTTTATATAGCAAAGCTCTATCCATTGTCAACCCGACGATACATAGTTCGTATGGAGACTGTTTTTTCTGTTCCTTTAACCGCTCAGACAACCGTTCACCCGTTAAATGGAACATTTCCATTGCACGAATTATACGCCGTTGGTCATTGGGATGCAGCCGCTCTGCACTTGCAGGATCGATTTCCCGCAGCTTCTCCCACAACGCTTCGGGACCAAAAGTGTCCGCATAAGCCTGCTGCTCTTCACGGTATGCTTCATCAGAACCGGATTCACTAAACTGAAAATCATAGCAAACCGACTCCACGTAAAGTCCGGTTCCGCCCACAATGAACGGCAGTTTGCCGCGACTGGCAATGTCAAGGATCAATTTACGTGCGGTATCCTGAAATTCAGCTACAGAAAACGGGTGATCCGGTTCATGGATGTCAATCATATGGTGTGGCACCTGCTGCCGCTCCCAGGCGGTAGCCTTTGCTGTGCCAATGTCCATTCCCCGATAAACCTGCATCGAATCTCCGGAAATAATTTCCGCACTAAATTCTGCGGCTAATTTAAGGCTTAATCCTGTTTTCCCTACTGCCGTCGGTCCTACCAGCACAAGCAGCTTGGGTTTGGGTGGTGCCTTTGTCACAATCGTATCACTCCGTAAGCTATTTTCGTGGTGGAACGTCTTACTTCCTCAAATCCCAGACGATCAAATTCATCACTGCTTCTGTGCTCCTTCATAATTACGGCCCTACGCGCTACACGTAGCGCTTCCTTAATGGTCTGTTCGCTTACAGGTCTGGAATTTGCCAATGTACGAATCGCACTGATGGAGCTGGACTCATGGATCGGTTGTCGAAACATCGGATCCACATAAACGACGTCAAAGGCATTATCAGGCTGTCGCTGCAAATATTCACTATGATCCATCTGGATAACCTGTATACGGCGCATAGCCTCGTTCATACCAGGAATGTCGGAATCGTAAGTCATCAGACCTTGCTGAAGAATCAAATAAGGAATGGGCTCGCTCTCCAGAGCTACCACTTCTCCATTACCCTGCACTGCATAAGAATAAACAAGCGCATCAGAGCCAAGACCTGCTGTGCAGTCCAACACACGATCACCCGGCTGTATAGCTGAAAGCTCCATAAGCGGATCATGCTCACCATTCACAAGCCTTTTGACTCGAATCGCTGCCGTGCTTGGATGGAAAAATAAAGCAGACTGATCTTCATGATAATACTCTATCCGCTCCTTTGAAACAAGCAGGATATCCGAATCGTCATACAACGTCCGCAGTCGGGCTAACGAATGCCGCTTTCTTGGGACGAGTCGTACCGGATTATCTATCCCCTGGAGCTGCTTGATCGACCTGGCAAGCTGGGCTGCAGCTTCCAGGTGTTCAGCTTGAGGGTCGTAAGAGGTCGTTATGAGCACTTACATCACCCTTTTAAATAATTTTTCAAGTTCATAGGTAGAAAAGCTGATGACAATGGGACGACCATGCGGACATGTGTAAGGATTGCGGCATGATGCCAACCGATCCAATAGAGTTTCCATTTCGTTCACCCGCATGCTTTGATTCGCTTTTATGGAGGCCTTGCATGAGCACATAATCGCCGCTTTTTCCCGCAATCGACTTACATCTACACTCTTGCGCTCAGCTAACAGCCATTCCGTCATCTCATCGATCAGTGCTTTCTCATCGCCATCCGGAAACCAATGGGGATAGGCTCTTACCAGGAAAGAGTTGCCGCCGAAGGGCTCCACATACACACCAGCCTGCTCCAGCAGTGGCAGCTTGTCTTGGATTCGCACAGCATCCGATGAGGTGAATTCCAAGGTGATCGGTACGAGCAGCTCCTGGCTTGCCTCCGCTGGATTACCGAATTTTTCAAAATAATACTCATAATTAATACGCTCATGAGCAGCATGCTGATCAATCAGGAACAAGCCTTCCTCATTCTGGGCAATGATATAAGTCCCATGCATTTGCCCGATGGGAGATAGCTTTGGAAACGATGGGAGCACAGGGGCAGTCGTCTGCTCGTCAGCAGCCATGGTACGCAAAAGCACCTCATTAGCTGCTGCCTGCTCATTGAAGGAATGTACAGGCTCATTACGTAGCTGCTTGTCCCTCTGTTCGGTATCACGGGCAGTAGAATTGAACATATTGACCGTACGCTTCACATCCAATTCCCTTTCAGATCGGAGATCTGCCTGCGACCAGCGATTCAAGGCCTCAACGTCCTGCTTGCGATCATATGCCTTATCGATATTACCGTTGGCTGACGATGCAGGCGGAGAAGACCGGTACAGCTCCAGCTGCTCCTGAATATGATTAATCGGTTTGGACTTGGAAGGAGCTGCCCCTGTTGGAATTAGAACCTGTTGATTAAGCACATGGCGCACCTGCTCTTCAACAAATTGAATAAGCTCCTGCTCCTTGCTGAATCGCACCTCCAGCTTAGCCGGATGGACATTGACATCCACCAACGTCGGGTCCATTTCAATATGAATCGCAGCAACAGGAAACCGGTTAATCGGCAAAAAGGTATGGTAGCCCTGCAGCAGCGCATGAATTAAAGTGAAATTGCGGACGTAGCGTCCATTGATAAAAGTAGAAATTCCATTGCGATTAGCGCGTGTTGTCTCCGGCTTACCGATAAACCCGCGAATCGAATAGTCCAGCTGCTCACCCTCAATAGGAAGCATGGTTTTGGCCACAGTGGTTCCATAAATGGCAGCAATTACGCCGCGCATATCCTCATTTCCGAGTGTCTGGATCATCACGCTGCCGTTGTGCTTCAACGTGAAAGCTATTTCGGGATGGGCTAATGCAAGGCGATAAATAAAATCGGATACATGCCCTAGCTCGGTTTGTACGGTTTTCATATATTTCAAGCGTGCAGGTGTATTATAAAATAACTCACGCACCTGAATATCCGTTCCACGTTGAGCTGCCGTTTCCTCAGAAACCTTAACGGTTCCACCTTCAATAACAAGCTGATGACCAAGCCCGCTTGAATTCGTTGAAGTTAGGCAAGTAACCTTGGAAACAGCTGCGATACTCGGGAGTGCTTCGCCCCGAAATCCAAGTGTCCGAATGGAAAACAAGTCCTGACTGCTGACAATTTTGCTCGTTGCATGGCGAAAGAAGGCTGCTTCACAATCGTCGGACTGCATTCCAGAGCCATTGTCGCTTACACGAATCAGCGCAAGACCGCCTTCCTCGATCGTAACATCGATCCGGCTGCTCCCGGCATCGACTGCATTTTCCACAAGCTCCTTAACGACTGAGGAAGGGCGCTCAACGACCTCACCTGCGGCGATCTGATTGGCAATATGTTCATCAAGTACTCTGATTATTCCCATAGCCTATGCTCCTAACTCTTACTTCGTGGCGGTCAGGGTGAGCTGCTCACCATCATCCGACCAGCTTAATTGCGGAAAGCTTTCTGCAAATTGATTGACACTTACATAGCCGAAGCCATTCTTGAGTAACAATTCACCCGTTGTTGAAGGATAAGACTTGGTAACGCCAAATGCGGATACATCGATAGATTTTAAAGTATCGTTCCACGAGATGGTTCCCCCGAGCAATGAACTAAGCACTCTGGAAGGTACATAGACGTTGCCATTCTCACGAATGACATTAAAGCTATCCACCACAGATGTATCGTTCACGGTAACCCCTTTTTTGTTCAGACCAACTTTGATTTGGGAGATACCAGCTTCATGCAGTGCTGTAATCAGCTGTGGAACCTCACCATCAACCTCAATGTCAGGGCTTATGCCAATCTTGTTGACCTTGCGCAGCTTGGGTGTTAAATATTCTTCGATCGTAATTTTCATTGCCCCGCCGCTTGCCATCGGAAAGATCGTCTGCACGCTGCCCTTTCCATAAGTTTTCATCCCGATTACCTTGGTCGCCACATTATAGTCCTGAAGAGCTCCTGTCAGTACCTCGGAGGCGCTGGCACTGTATTCATTGACCAAAATATACAGTGGAAAAGGTTGTGTTGTGCCATTACTGAATTTTATGGGTTCATCCACATTGTTTTTATCCTTCGTGTGAATCATAATGCCTTCCTTAACGAACAGCTTGACCATGTTTAACGCCGTATCCAGCAAGCCGCCGGGATTGTCGCGCAGGTCAAGGATCAGGCTGTTAATACCCTGTGCTTTTAACTCCGCTAACTGTGCCGTTGTCTCTTCATCCGCATCGCCAGAAAATCCGGTTACACTCAAGTAGCCCACACCTGGATCAAATCTTTTGTGTGTTACAGAAGGCAGCTGGATCGTTTGACGCGTCAGCGACAACGGTATGCTTTGCTCACCCCGTTCAACGGTAACCGATACCTTGGAATTCTCGGGACCTGTAATTTTCTTTATAATATCATCGACATTAATTCCTTTTACCGATTCTCCATTAACCGCAGTAATACGGTCTCCCGACTTCATCCCCGCTTTGGAAGCAGGCCCTTCAAATACTTCCGTCACAAACACACCTTCGGGAACCTCAGTAACACGGATACCAATGCCCACATAGTTGTTTTGCACGGCATTCTCAAAGCTTTTTAATTCTTCAGGTGTAAAATAAACCGTATACGGATCATTAAGAGAGCTTATCATCTCTTTAATAGGCTTGTCTGCTAGATTCTTTTTGATAGGAGCGCTAACGTGATATTTTTCCAAAAGCTCCATAACTTCTTTAGTTCTGGCAGTCTCCACGTCTGCTTGTCCCGCTCCCCAGGTAGCAGAAGCTGTAGGAAGAAGAAGGGATAGCGCGATTGCGATGGATGTTGTGTGCCGCCAAAAGGCGCGATTGCTGTTATTTTTCATGTAATAAGGCCATCCTCTCATCTAAATAAAGGTTATAAATCTATGAATTCCAAACCTGTGAACAAATAAATACTATAATTGCTTTTTCAAATCAAATAAAAAGTTCATCGCCATCATAGGTGTCATATTCATTAAATCCGCCGTCTTTAGCTGCTCGATAAGCTGCTCAGTTCGGGCATCCGTCTTTTTCTTCGAACGATTGGAGGCTGAGGCATCTTCCTGGAACAAGCTTAGCTGAACGGCCGCAGCGGTTTCATGAATTTGTTCTGACAATATCGGAGCAGCAGCTGCAGATATGGAATAAGTCTGCTTAACTGAAGGTACAGCCTGTACAGGTGTAGCAGCAGTAGAAGCAGAAACAACAGGCGAGGTCTGATCCGCAAGAAGTTCCGCCCTCTGTTCAAAGGCATGAAGCAGCTCGTAAGAGCGATCGATGATGCCGTCCGGCAGACCGGCAATTTGCGCACAATAAATACCGTAACTGGTACTCGCCGCACCAGGGACCAGCTTGCGAAGAAAGGTGACTTGTCTGCCGCTTTCCTTGACAGCCATGCAGTAGTTGCGCAGCGACTGCAGCGATTCTTCCAGATGAGCCAATTCGTGAAAATGGGTGGACACGAGCGTTTTGCAGCCGATTTGATCATGCAAGTGCTCAATCACCGCTTGAGCAATAGCCATCCCTTCACCGGTCGAAGTTCCACGCCCCAGCTCATCAATAATAACGAGGCTTTTGGAGGTCGCTTTATCGGTCATCACCTGAATGTCCATCATCTCCACCATAAACGTGCTCTGACCGCCAATTAAATCATCGGCTGCGCCAATCCTCGTGAATATCCGGTCAATGATAGGTACGGTTGCGGCTTTCGCTGGCACGAAGCAGCCAATCTGCGCCATCAGGCAAATAATAGCCACTTGGCGCATATAAGTGCTTTTCCCCGCCATATTCGGTCCAGTGATCAACAGCATGCTGCCATCATTCGTGTTCAACACCGTGTCGTTCGCGACAAAAAAACCATCCTGCATCACAGCTTCCACTACAGGGTGCCGACCTTCTTCGATATGCAGCTCATAGAACTCGCCAATTTCCGGTCTTGAGTAACGATTAGCCGCACTTACCGCTGCCATCGATTGATACACATCAACAGCCGCAATCTGCTCGGCAAGCTTCTGCAATCTGGATATATGTACGGATAGCTTGTCCCGCAGCTGCATGAACAGCTCGTATTCCAGATCAACCATCTTTTCCTGCGCTTCGAGAATCAAGCCTTCCTTTTCCTTCAATTCCGGGGTAATAAATCGTTCCGCATTGGCAAGTGTCTGCTTCCGTTCATAACGGCTTGCTTCCAGTGTAGACAGATTCGATTTACTAACCTCGATATAATAGCCGAACACTTTGTTATAGCCAATTTTCAAAGATTTAACGCCAGTTCGTTCACGTTCCTGCTTCTCCAGCGCCGCTATCCACTGCTTGCCATTCGTGCTAGCTTCACGCAGTTGATCCAAATAAGCATGGTAACCCGGCTTAATCATACCGCCATCACGAATCGATATCGGGGGTTCATCGCTAATCGCTTCTTCAATCCAGTTCATCACATCCGCACAAGGATCCATCTGTGCAGCCAGCTTGGCAAGTGTCGTGGAGCCTGACGATTCGCACTCCTGCTTCAAGAGCGGTACCTGCTGCAAAGTCACCTTTAAGGAGCATAAGTCTCTTGCATTGGCGTTTCCGTAAGCAATACGGGCAACGAGCCGCTCCAGATCATACACTTCCTTTAACGATTGCTTAAGTCCATCACGAACGATCAGTTGGTTATACAATCGGTCTACAGCTTCCAGACGCTCATGTATGGCCGCGGAGCTCGTCAGTGGCTTCTCTATCCAACGGCGCAGCAGTCTGCCGCCCATTGCCGTCACCGTCTTGTCGAGCAGCCACAAAAGTGTGCCCTTCTTTTCACGATCACGTACCGTCTCGATCAATTCGAGGTTACGTCGGGTAAAAGGGTCCATGATCATATATTGATTCTGTTCATAGACACGAATATGCTTAATATGTCCGAGCGAGCGCTTCTGGGTTTCTATGAGATACGCCATCAGCTGTCGAACAACAGCTTCCCCGCCATTCGGTAAGGGGGCTAGCTCAGATTCCGCAAAAAAGGCGCTCAGCGCCAGATTTTCTTGCCCTTGCAGAGGCTCACGCGGCGTTAATACCGTCGAACCCGCCCAAGCATTGCCTTGCTCTCCCAACTGTTCCAGCAGGGCAGGAGTCGCCAGCAGCTCCGAGGGATGATACACATTCATTTCGTCCAGAACCAGGGCCAATGTGCCCTCTAACCGGGTCACGAACAGTTCACCCGTGGATATGTCGCAAGCCGCAAAACCAAAGCTTCCCTCATCTGTTTCTATGACCGACACGATGTAATTATTGGTCTCGCTCAGAGACCTTGCATCCATCACCGTACCCGGTGTTACAATGCGGACGACCTCGCGGCGTACTACCCCTTTGGCTTGTGACGGATCCTCAACCTGTTCACAAATCGCAACTTTGTAGCCCTTTTCGATTAATCGGGCGATATAGTTATCTGCCGCATGATGAGGGATTCCGCACATCGGTATGCGTTCCTCGGCTCCCCCTTCCCTGCCGGTCAGCGTTATTTCCAACTCTCTGGAAGCCAGAATCGCATCCTCAAAAAACATTTCATAGAAATCACCTAAACGAAAAAACAAAAAAGCATCCAATACCTCCGCCTTGATGGCCAGATATTGCTCGATCATCGGCGTGTATGTCGCCATGCTGCAACCTCCATGCACGTGTGCATTCATAATGTAGTCTCTATTTTTCCCTATACCTTTCCCATTATATCATGAATGCACTGACGATTCTTCTTTTCTGTGATAAGGACCGATTTGCCATTTCCTGCGAATATCCTGCTGTTCATCCCATGCGTCCATTTTCAGCAGCATAGCTTTAAGTGGTACAAGCCAGCGTTCATACTTGCGATAAGTAGGAAGACGTACCAGATCGTTCCACAATGCAGGCAGTAAAGGGCGAATCGCCAGCTTATCACCTGTATAATAGGCTTCCTGAACCGATACATCCTGAAGAGGGCGCGACGGCAGCAGGCGATAATGATCGGCTATCAGTTTGGCTAGCGCGAACACACCCTTGGTAACCTTCGGGGAGATGAGCCAGCTTGGGAGTACCCGGTATTCGAAGCCTCCGTGACGCTGCTTGCGATAATCACCCAGAAAGCCGTATTTGGGCTTTCTTCTGCCTGTTGTAGGGGCTTCAATCAAGGTGAGCGGCAAAGCTAGATAGTTATCCAATGTACGCAGCAGCTCAACGTTTAACCAGACGCCGCTAAAATGGAGATGCCCCCCTAAAGGAAAGCCTTGCACCGGCATCCCGCCTGCCACCCATTCGAGCGTATCGTCCGTTATTCTTCTTGATGCCATTTGCATCGTACGGTACAGCTGGTTAGCCAATTGATCGACCTCGACGCTTGGTTCAGGCCGCAGCTCCGCCAGCGGATAAATTTTGCGGAAGCTCGGCAGTACAATAGCATCACAGCCAACCGGTCCGTCTTTAGTCAAAAACTTGGAAGCAAAGGTAACCTTGCCTCTCATGTCGCGCAGTAAAAATTCCGGGTCGGCTCCCAATAAAGCTACCTCTTTGCCTATGTAGGAAGCGTCTAATTCTTCTGCAAACTGGTGGATCGCATCCGCGAACAGCTCCGCAAGGCGCTCCGTCAGTTGAGGGGCAGCCTGTATCTCCAGCACGACAAGCTCCCCTCCGGGACGTACCCCGATATGAACGACACCGTAGTCGAGACCAAGCGCATAGAGTGCCTTCACAGCCTCACGTTTTGAGCGAACTGCATGGTAAGAAAGAGTTTCAATAGACAATTCCTCAAAGCCCCCTTCCTCTGATTTTGGCAATGATGGGGGCAGCTGCGTTCCATAAAAAACCGCGGATTGCTTTTGGAAAACACTTAGAGCCTGCAGATGAAACACGGGAATCCTGTATTCATATGAAAAACGCTGTCCCTCGGACTTCCAATTACTCTGAATACCATGAAGCTTCAGCAAGGCAGAGGCCTTCTCAGGCTTCGCAGCACGAAGCTGGCTTTTTACCGGTTGCAGAGTCAGTTGCTCCTGTCTTTGTGGCTGAAAGCAGCCCCAATGGATAATACAGGTTGATTCGAGCTGAACCGGCAAACGTGTACCGTTAGGCACCTGCAGCCGATCTAATAGTAGCGGTAGCGTCGGTTCGTTCGAGTGCAAGAGCCATACACGCATGTTAATTCCCCCCAAGCACAAAATTTCTGAAATTAAATTAAATTCTGAAATTATAACAAAAAGAGGGCTGACGCCCTCTGCCGAAATGAACCTAAGTGTCATATAATAAAAGCAGGAGCATCAGTTCAAATCGTCATCCAGCAGATCCGGATCCAAATCCTCATAATCATCGCTGCCTGTATCATCAAATTCCACATGCTTGTCGTCAAAATCATTGCAGCCGTTCGCGGACACCACTACGCAAACTTTTGTTTCAGCGATCATTTCCACCTTGAATTCACGTTCTACCCGGACAATCACACTGTCTCCACGAGAAGAGACACTGGCTTCCACACAATTGGGTTCCTGAGTAGCTACAGCCGATACTTCAGCGGTTATCGGCTTGTGGCGCTTATCCAGGAAAGAGAGCCCTACTACCTCCACGTACGAAATCGTTTCTTTGGCAACATCCGTCTTGGTATTTTTATTGTAGGAGTACCAAATATTGATATCGTAAGTACCCACCACCTCGACGTTTTCGCCAGATTTCACCGCCTCATACTGGTTGTTGATAATCCATGCACCCAGTATACTTGTCGGAGCATGAGGCGGAGTGACCGTATTGGTGACTTGCGAAAATTTGCGTCCTTTTCCGCAGACAGCTTTGGTATAGATCTCTCTGGTTTGCAAATCTTTATCTATTGACATCTGTTCTACCTCCTCCATTCAATCATTCATTACATTTGTATGCAGGACATGGGCGAATGTTGATAAAATAAGCATAGATAAATCTAGATAGTTATTAAAATTCATATGCTATGCGGATTGAATTTATATTAAGGTCCAACGAATATAGTTGAGAGTTGCCCATTTTCGCACCAGAATCGATCAAAATCGGCTTTGTGAGCAAAGAATTATAACTTTATAATTGAAGTCGGGCTGCTTCTGCTAGCCGGCTTTTTTGATACTGGACAACCTGCAGTGCACTCTGGCAATTGTTCCATGCAAATAGATTCGTCAGCATCGCCTCATCAAACAAAAAACAGAAGGTGTACGAAGGCTCCGTCTGTTCATTTAGAATCGGGGAGAACCACCCATTTTATGAACCGTCCAATCACAAAGACACTGGCATTCATACCATACTAAAGGTAAGGCGAAAGGAGGGGTCAATATGGGTGTAGTAGCCGGAGTTGGTGGAAGTTGTGGCGGTTATGGTTTGGGCACTACGACAGGTGTCATACTTGTACTCTTCATTTTATTGGTTATCATTAGCCGCACATTTATCTAAACAAATGGTCGAATCGCCTTCCAGTTAACTGGAAGGCGATTTTTCTTTGACTGTATTTCATTTGCGTTAATTTTCAATAGTCATTCATCTATATGATTTAATCATGGCTAATATGGTTAAGAAAGAACATGAAGTTGCAAACATCCTGAAATACTGAGAGGAAGTGTCGATATGCTCTGGACTATTTTTGTAGTGATACTTGTTCTATGGGGCCTTGGCTTTGCATTTGATGTAGCAGGTAACTTAATACATATTTTACTTGTTATTGCCGCCATTTCACTTGTGTTCAATCTGATCAGCGGCAGAAAAACCCGTTAGCCAAAAGCATCATCCATTAAGGAATTTATCCTTGCATGATCGGCAGCTGCTCATTGAGCGGCTGCTTTTTGTTTTTTCTCCCGCTTCGCAACGGCCAGGAAAGCGTCCAGTTCTACGGCCAGCTGCAGCAGAGCCGCCCGCACTTCAAATTCAACACGGGTTACAGGCAGCGGCATTTGCCGAAATTCCCCTTGCAGAAGACGAAGCTTACTCTCTGATCTGCCTGTGTAATACTCGACCTTGACATCCTCGCTCAATTCGTCAAATACGGACGCTAACAGCTCACCGTGAGGTAGCGTCTGGTACACCTGTGCCACGTACTCCAGCATTCTGTCAATCGAATCCAGATGTTGTTTGCGCATATAGAAATATACCATCCACAAAGCGTCCTCTTGCAGTAATGTATTCTCCTGATTGCGCCGTGCCACCAAAAGTGCCTCCTGTACAATATCATGTGCCTCCAAGAGTTCTCTTCCGCTCCAAATGTGCCCGTTATCCCGTAAATGATTGGCTATTTCAGAAAAAATATGAGAAAAACAGCTTTCCAGTCTGACTCGCATGTCTGATAATTGTTTATCCGCCTTGGGCATATACACAATATTGATCAATGTAGCCGCGCCCAGACCCACCAGCAGCAAAGCGATCTCATTAATAATCAGATCTAATCCGTATCTTTGCTCGTTAAAGATATGAAACATAATAACAGAGCTTGTTACAATGCCTTCTTTCAATTTAAAGCGGGAGAGGATCGGATACAGAATAAGAACAAACAGTCCGGCCACCCAAACCTCAAAGCCCAGGAGCCAGAACAAAAATACCGCAACAAAAAGCCCAATGGATGAAGCAATCAACCGTTGGAATGACGTTTGTAGTCCCCTTTTTTTGGTTACATCAATACCGAGGATCGCTAATAAACCTGCCGCGTTGGGCGTATGTAAACCTAACAAATGAGCCAAATAGATAGCTGCTATGACAGCTGCAGCGGTCTTCATTATTCGAATTCCCATTAGATCCTCCGGTAGTATAAGTGTTATGAAGTATGCTGACATGGATAGTGCTGTAACGACAAAAAAAGATAAGATTATGAATTATCTTATCTTTTATCTGACGATGATTCAACCACCATTCAATCATGCGGCGAAACACTGCATGGGTGCTGCCATCCCACTTTTTTTTTTACCTTCGCCCCATCAGCTTTCGCTCCAGAAAGGCTACACCTTGATACATAACTGCAGCTGCTATAGCTATCAAGATCACACTCCCGATGACCAACGTAAAATTAAATACTTGAAACCCATAAATAATTAAATAACCAAGTCCTTCTTTGGAAACAAGAAACTCCCCTACGATCACACCGACCCAGGAAAGTCCGACATTGACTTTTAACGTGGAAAGAATAGTTGGATAAGTTGCTGGCAGGATAACCTTCTGGAATATATGTCCGCGTGTCCCCCCAAAGATCTTGACAACCTTGGAGTAGTTCGAATCTACCTCTTTAAAGCTGTTAGACACAACAAGAAGTGTAATGATCACGGTCAAGGATAGAGTTGTTGCAATAATGGCGAGTTGTCCCGCACCGAAAGCAACAATAAACAGCGGTCCTAATGCTACCTTCGGCAGACTATTAAGCACGACAATATAAGGATCAAGTACACGGGACAAAAAAGGCGACCACCAAATTATCGCTGCTGCCGCTGTGCCAAATAATGTCCCCAGAACAAATCCGATGATCGTTTCCCAAATGGTTACCTGCAGATGGATGAATATAGAACCATCCATTGCCTTGCTGTATATAAGCACCGCTATCCGGCTCGGATAGCTGAACAATAAAGCATCGATCCATTGCAACCTGCCTGCCAATTCCCACCAAATCATGAATACAAACAGAATCGATAATTGCGTGAATCGGGCAATCCAGGTGATTCGCCTTGCATTCTTCCTGAATCGGCCAAGCTCCTGCTCGGCTAATTGAGCTGTGAAACCTGCTTGTTCAGTTGTACTGAGCTGCTTAACTGCCTCATCCTTCATTTACCGGGTGCACCTCCTTCTCCTCCAGATGCTTCCACAGCTCATGAAACAGCTCATGGAAACCTGATTGCTCACGGGCTGTTAAAGGAAGCGCTTGGCGAATCGCGGTCGGAACTTTAACCTCAGTCCTTATCCGCCCGGGATTTGCCTGCAGCACAACAATCCGATCACTCATAGCGATCGCCTCTGTGATATCATGAGTGACCAAAATTACCGTTTTGTTCAATGCACCCAGTGTACTGGCAACCAAATCCTCCAGTTGCAGCTTGGTCTGATAATCGAGTGCCGAGAACGGTTCATCGAGCAGTAAAATATCGGGCTCGGTCGCCAAGGTTCGTACCAGCGCGACACGCTGACGCATACCTCCAGATAACTGATGCGGATAGCTGCCGATAGCACGGGATAAACCCATGTCATCCAGCAGCTGATTTACGATTTCCTTATCCGCGGCAGTCTTTCGACCCATCAATTCAAGACCTATGGACGCATTTTCGTAGATCGTACGCCAAGGAAACAAGTAATCCTGTTGCAGCATATAGCCGACTTTGGAGGTAGGCTGGCTTACAGGCTCACCTGCAACATATACCGTACCTGCGGTGGGTTTGATGAGCCCGCTGACGAGTGATAGCAGCGTGGTTTTTCCACATCCACTCGGGCCAATCAAGCTAACAAACTCCCCCTGCGCTACATTCAGGTTCATATGCTCCACAGCAAGAAAGGCGCCGCGATTGTTCACATAAACATGGGAGACATCTTGAAGAACTACTGTATCCTGCCGCATATTCCACCCCTCCAAAGTGTATTTTTGGTTCATTTCACCGATTTTTTGGCTTGCTCAGCGAATTGATTATTGACCAATGTTTTATAATCGGCACGTTGCTTCAATTCCCCTGCTGCTTGCATAACATCCTGCAGGTTATTCCATTCCTGCTCGTCGATCAGTCCATCTGTGGCAAAAGAGCCCTGGTCCTTATATCGTTTAACTACACCTTGAATAATCTCACTTTGGGTATCCGGGAAATAAGAGCTGATCGCCTTGGAAATATCGTCAACACTAGCTGAAGCTACCCAATTTTGTGCTTTCTGAATGGCATTGGCAAACTTCTGGATCGTATCCTTGCTTTTATTGATATAGCTTTGTTTAGCCATAAATGCCGTATAAGGCAGCTTTCCGCTTTCCACTCCAAAGGAGGCAATCACATAACCCTTTCCTTCCTTTTCCAGCATCGTCGCCTGAGGCTCAAATAGCTGCACATAATCCCCCGTACCGGATACAAACGCAGATGGAATATTGGCAAAATCAATATTCTGGATCAGCTTCAAATCCTGCTTAGGGTTAATGCCAAACTTTTTCAAAGTGAATTCACCGGCCATTTGCGGCATGCCACCAACACGCTGCCCCAGAAACACACTGCCCTTTAGCTGACTCCAATCAAACTTACCTTGCAGGGGTTTGCGTGTAACCAGAAAAGTCCCATCTGTCTGGGTGAGCTGAGAGAAATTAATTACCGGGTCTCCACTTCCCTGCTGCTGGACATAGATCGAGGTTTCGGAGCCGACCAAGGCAACATCAATTCCGCCGGAAAGCAGAGCTGTCATCGTTTTGTCTCCACCAGGAGTTGTGGTAAGCTCCACATCCAGTCCCTGTTCTGCAAAGAAACCTTTGGATATGGCTACATATTGAGGAGCATAAAAGATGGATCGAGTGACTTCGCCAATTCTCACCTTCGTTTTCTCTTCCGCTTTTTTCGGTCCGCATGCTGTAATCATCAATGATAGTATCAACGTGACCGCAAGTATGATGCCTAAGCTTTTCTTGTTCATAGGCCAGTCCCTCCATATTCGTGCTTCTTTTAATGCTTTAGCCTATGCGGCAGCCTATAAAAAGGTTAAAGACATATAAGAAGACTTTATTTTTGCAAATCACAGCCCAACCTGTGTATGATAAGAAAATACATAGAGGATGGAGACTTACGAAGTAAGTTTTCTACGAAAATTTTCAGGAGGGGCTAACCATGTCTTTTGGCGCAAGGGTATTAAAAACAGGGATCGCAGTGACGTTGTCCCTCTACATTAGTATTTGGCTGAATTTTCCACTTCCGGTTATTGCCGCAGTAGCCGCGATTTTTGCGATGCAGCCATCTATTTATCGTTCGTGGCGCTATTTTTTGGATCAAATTCAGACCAATACGCTTGGTGCTGCATTGGCCATGCTTGCAGGTACTTTTTTATCGAAAGAACCGATAGCCATTGGACTTGTTTGTATTCTCGTTATTATGATTTGCCTGAAGCTCAAAATGGAAGAAACGATCGGTCTGACTCTAGTCACGGTAATCGCGGTTATGGAGGCATCTGGTCAGTGGGATTTCGCGCTCAACCGCTTTCTACTCAGCTTGATTGGAATTGGTTCGGCTTTTTTAATCAATATTCTGTTTTTCCCGCCGAATCCGAAGGAACAGATCGTGAAACAAATTCATACCGTATTCGCCAAAATGTCACTGCTCCTGCGGACCGCTGTATCCGATGAAATCAAGGAAAAGGTATTCCGTGATGAGCTATTGGCGTTGGAGGACTCGTTCAAATCGCTCTCGGCCAAATATAATTTGTTTGAGGAAGAGCTCAAGAAGCTCAAACGCGCCAAATACAGCACTTCACAGCATCTGGTCGTATTCAAACAAA
Organism: Paenibacillus baimaensis; assembly: GCF_025567575.1. Lineage (NCBI taxonomy): Bacteria > Bacillati > Bacillota > Bacilli > Caryophanales > Paenibacillaceae > Paenibacillus > Paenibacillus baimaensis. The sequence goes on from NZ_JAOQIO010000124.1 coordinate 448,341, forward strand.
TGCTGCTCACGCTGCAAAAGGGCTTGGAAACGCTAGAATCTGTTGAACAGCACTATTTCAGGTCAACGCGGACAGCGGAAACAAATCTCTATTTTGATCAACATTTGGAAAAGCTGATTAAATACCATGAGCATGTACTGCTTAAGTTTGAAAATATGCTTAAACCGGAAATTTCCGAAGCCTCCAAAATGGAAGAGGCTAACGACCAGTTTATGGAGACGATGATTGCGAGCTACACCCAGGGTCATAAGGATGTTTTACGACTTTCCATCGTTGCTGCTGGAATGTACGACTACTGTATACAAATCGCCCGACTCGACAAGCTGATCGAACAGTTCAATCGCGGGCAAGATGAGAAAGAGCCGCTCGGCGCACTGTTTTTTTGGATGAAAAAATAACAAACTCACTTTCACCTATTGACGCCGCCACGAAATCGTGGCAATAATATAGTTAGCCGACTAAATAAAAGGGGTGACCCATGGATATTTATACGTCCGATTCGCTGCATTTCGTGTTTTCCAAGGTTATGCGAACACATTGGCACAAGATGCATGAGCTGCTGCAGGATCAAGAAGTGTACCCCGGTCAACCTCCGCTGCTGTTTGCCTTGAAACGCAAGGACGGACAAAGTCAGAAGGAACTGGCCGAACAACTGCATATACAACCAGCTACCATCACGGTCATGCTAAACCGCATGGTTAAGACCGGACTTGTTGAACGTAGGCAGGATGCGAAGGATCAGCGGGTTTCGAGGGTATATCTCACGGAGAAAGGCAAGCTTGCCCATACAGAGGTTAGAGAAACATTCCGCGCCATGGACGCCCAATGCTTTGGCAACTTTTCCGAGGAGGATAAGGTGCTGCTTCGCAGATTGATGCTGCAGGTGTACGAGAACCTGGCTACCGATCGGGATACGAGTTGTTCGGGGAAACCAGTCAGCCCCATCCGATGAGACTTGAATGGAATCAAAGCATTGCGCAAGTCACTACATTGAGCATTCTACAATGATTACAAGGAGTTGACACATGCTAAAGCTTTTACCTTATTTAAAGCCTTACTGGAAAGCTACCCTGCTTGCCCCGTTGTTCATGCTGCTTGAGGTCTATATGGATCTCCTCCAGCCCAAGTACATGGCCAGTATCGTCGATCAAGGTATCCTGACAGGAGACCTTGCCCATATCCAAAAGACAGGTGCACTCATGTTAGGCGTCGCATTAATTGGACTGATCGGCGGTATCGGATGTACGGTCTTTTCCAGTACCGCGTCACAAAATTTTGGAGCCGACGTACGCAAGGATTTGTTTACCAAGGTTCAATCGTTTTCTTTTGGTGTTCTGGATACATTCAAGGCAGGGTCACTTGTTACCCGACTAACGAACGATGTGGTTCAAGTCCAGGGGGTCGTACTGATGACGCTGAGGATGCTGGTACGTGCTCCTCTGCTAGCCGTTGGCAGTATCCTTATGGCGGTTATCATCAGTCCTCGTCTTGCATTGATACTGGCAGTCGTTATTCCATTACTGGTTCTGGTCCTGGTCATCATTATTCGCAAGGGCTTTCCGTTGTTCAGTAAGGTTCAAAAGAAGCTCGACATCGTCAATACCGTTCTGCAAGAAAACTTGACCGGAATTCGTGTCGTCAAAGCTTTTGTTCGTGCTAATTATGAAATTAAGCGCTTCCGTAAATCCAACGATGCTCTGATGGACATATCCATTAAAGCTACGCGGATTGTCATGCTGATCATGCCGATTATGATGCTCATCATGAACGCAAGCATAGCAGCAGTTATTTGGTTCGGAGGCTTGCAAACCTGGCAAGGAACGATTCAGGTAGGCGATCTGGTCGCTTTTATCAATTATGTCACACAAGTTCTTTTCTCCCTGATGATGGTCAGCATGGTTCTGATGAATGTTTCACGTGCCAAAGCTTCGGCTGAGCGGATTCATGAAGTCATGGAAACCGAGCCGGAAATTACGAACAAAGCACATGCACAAACCAATGTGATCCGCGCAGGTAAGATCGAATTTGATCATGTATCGTTCGCCTACAACACTTACACCGATGATAAGGACCCGAATGGGCCTACACGGCAGGAAAATGCGCTGACCAACATTAATCTCGTATTTGAACCTGGTCAAACTGTCGCTATTCTGGGTGCAACAGGCTCTGGTAAAAGCTCGCTGGTGAACCTGATCCCAAGGCTCTATGACGCGACCGAAGGAACGGTGCGCATTGACGGTATCGATGTCCGTGATATGGACCTGACCCATTTGCGCAGTGAAATCGGAGTCGTTTTGCAGGAAGCTATTCTCTTTACGGGAACGATCAGTGAAAATATTGCCTTCGGTAAGCCCAATGCCTCACAGGAAGAGATTGAGGAAGCGGCCAAGGCGGCGCAGATCCATGATTATATAGCCAGTCTCCCTGATGGTTATCAAACGATCATTGGTCAACGTGGTGTGAACCTGTCCGGTGGTCAAAAGCAGCGGGTATCGATCTCACGGGCTATCCTTGTCCAGCCCGCCATTCTTATTCTCGACGACAGCACGAGTGCGGTTGATCTTGGTACGGAATCACGAATTCAAAAAGCATTGAAAAATCAAACCAAACGAAGCACGCGAATCATCATTGCACAGCGGATTTCTTCCGTGCTGGAGGCAGACACGATCGTAGTGCTGGACGAAGGCAGCGTTGTTGCTCAAGGCACGCATAATGAGCTGATGGAATCAAGTCCTGTTTATCAGGAAATTTATAGATCCCAATTAGGAAAGGAGGCGGTTGTCAGTGGCTAACGATAACAATCGGCAGCGCGGGCACGAAGAAACCACTGCAAGACCTGCAGGTGGACCTCCTGGTGGTATGTCTCCGATGGGTATGGGCGGCGGTCCGATGGGTGGCGGTCCCGGCCGCGGCATGATGATGCAGAAGGCACGTGCCAAGAATACCAAGGGAACACTGCGGCGGCTATGGAATTATTTGCGGCGTCAACGGCTCGGTTTGATTGCTATCGTTGTGCTTACGCTTTGCAGTACGTGCCTGACGCTGGCTGGACCTTACCTGATCGGAGTTGCTATCGACCAATATATCATTCCGCGGAATTATAGCGGCCTGCTCTGGCTGTGCCTCTCTCTACTCGGTGTGTATGTGCTCAGCTCAGCTATGTCCTGGATTCAATTGTATGTCATGACCGGCGTGTCGCAGCGTACGGTTTGGGAACTGCGCAATGATTTGTTCGCGCACTTGCAGCAGCTGCCGCTCCCTTATTTCGATAGCAAGACACATGGCGAGCTCATGAGCCGGACGACCAACGATATCGAAAACGTGAGCAATACTTTGAATCAGACGGTGACACAGCTGCTTTCAAGCTTTTTGACGGTAATTGGCGCCATTGTTTTAATGCTTAGTCTGAACGTATGGCTGACGCTCGTTAGTCTTGTGGTCATACCGATGGCAATGCTGCTAACGAGTCAAATTGCCAAACGGACCCGAAAGCATTTTTCCAGTCAGCAAAAAAGTCTCGGTGAATTGAATGGATTTATTGAAGAAACGGTTTCCGGACAAAAGGTTGTCAAAACCTTCAATCGCGAAGCCAAAGCAACCGAGCAGTTCCATGCCATCAACTCCAAGCTGCGGGATGTCGGCAGCAAGGCGCAGATCTTATCCGGGTTTATCGGCCCTGTGATGAACGTTATTAACAATATCAGCTACGCGTTGGTGGCAACCGTAGGTGGCTGGATGGCATTTAACGGCTTGGTTACTATCGGTGTTATTGTCAGCTTCCTGAATTATTCGAAGCAGCTGGGACGGCCAATCAATGAGCTGGCCAATCAATTTAATATGATCCAGTCGGCCTTGGCCGGTGCGGAAAGAGTGTTCGAGGTCATGGATACACCAACCGAATATGAAAAAACCGATGATCAGGAGAAACAACTGCAAGCGGTCAAGGGCGAGGTTGTTTTCAACGACGTGTCCTTCAGCTATAAAAAAGAAGTTCCCATTCTCAAACACATTTCGTTAACGGCCCTGCCAGGGCAGACGATTGCCCTTGTTGGACCTACCGGAGCCGGCAAAACCACGATCGTTAATTTGCTCACGCGCTTTTATGATATTGATAACGGGATCATTACCATAGATGGAGAGAACCTGCGTAATCTGGAAAAAGACAGTCTGCGCAGTCAGCTCGGAATCGTTCTGCAGGATGCCTACTTGTTCTCGGATACGATACGTGAAAACATTCGATACGGAAGGCTGGATGCAACCGAAGCCGAGGTCGAGAAAGCCGCTCAAATGGCCAATGCTGACAGCTTCATCCGCAAGCTGCCTCAAGGCTATGATACGCTGCTGAGCGCTGAGGGCAGCAATCTCAGTCAAGGACAACGCCAGTTGATTACGATTGCACGAGCCATACTGGCTGATCCTGCTATTCTGATTCTCGATGAAGCTACAAGCTCAGTGGATACAAGAACCGAGATGATCATTCAGGAAGCGATGAACCTGCTGATGAAAGGTCGTACCAGCTTCGTAATTGCGCATCGACTCAGCACGATTCGAGAGGCCGATCTCATACTGGTGATGAACGGCGGGGAAATTATTGAGCGAGGCTCGCACCAGGAGTTACTGGAGGTTAAAGGCTTCTACTACGATTTATACACGAGCCAGTTTAATCGGGCTGGTTAGCCCGTTGTCCATCTCTACTCAAACTCAGACAAACAAGAGCCTTCAGGCCACGATATCGTGGTTACTGAAGGCTTTTTCTAGTCCTATGCTTGTTATCCGATTATGGTTTCACATCGTAAATTTTGTACATATCGTCCAGCATCAGGTTCGCTGCTTTCACGCCCCCGGATGTATTCCACGTTGCATCACTAACCTTGACCAGCTTGTTCTCTTTCACAACCTTAAGGTTTTTCCAAAGCGGGTCGTTCATCCATTCTTCTTCTTGCTTCTTGCCTTTGCCATCCCCAACATCATAGGTGAAATAAAACACCTTATCGGCCGTATCCAGCTCAGTCAAACGCTCCTTCGTAATATCTTCAAACGATTTCTCATCGCTTTTCGGATCGTTCCGAGGAATACCAATTTGCCTGAAAATAACGCCTGTAAACATTTCACCGTAATAATATCTCGTTTTGCCGCCCATGAAGCGAACTACCGCTACTTTTTCCTTCAGCTTGTCGCCAGCTTTTTGTTTGAAATCATCGATACGTTTATCGAATGCGCTGATAACTTTATCGCCCTCAGCCTTTTTGTTCAAAGCGTCCGCATAAACTTGAAAATTACTCTTCCACTCACCACGAAGTGTTTCTGTATATACCGTAGGCGCGATCGCCTTCAATTGCTCGTAAATTTTCTCATGGCGCATTTTGTTGCCGAGGATCAAATCCGGCTTTAATGAAGCAATAAGCTCCAGATTCGGCTGTGATTCGCCACCGATGTTTTTTACACCTTCCATATCGGCTTTAATATGATCATACCAAGGGTTTCCATAATAGGAATCTACTGCGGCAATCGGCTTGACTCCCAGTGCAAGCAGAGCTTCCGTTCCCTCATTTGTCAGTACGATGACCTTCTTCGGTTGTGCAGGTACTTCCGTCTCACCCATAATATGCTTAATTTTACGAGGACCTTCGGTAGTTGCAGCCGCAGGTGCCGCTCCTTGCTTGGATGTGTCTGCCGGCTGAGGTGCCGCAGATTGTCCGCAAGCTGCTAATACGATAGATAATGCAAAAACAACGGCAATCAGTGCTGCCGATTTGATTCGAAATGAACCATTTCCAGAAAACATGTAATGAACCCCCTATTTTTCTCATCAAAGATGCACGATAAATAAATGATAATAGTTATCATTTGTCACGGTTCATTTTAGGGGAAGCACACGCCGCTTGTCAATCTTTTTTTGATAATGATTCTCAAAGTCATTGACAGGTGATCACTAGCCTCATTACAATATACGTAAGCTAGATCATCTAATTTTATTATTTATCAATAAGCTTAACTCAGACAGGAAGCAGGCAAACGACTGAATGATGCGAAAAGAACTTCTAACATCCCCCTTTAAAATCGCAGGCTTGGTGATTGCCCTTCTCTTATTGGCAGTTGCATTTGTTTGCAGCCTTAAGTTCGGCATTAACACCTATTCGTGGGCCAAGATTGTTGAAGCCTACACAGCATTTAATGGGTCCAACGAGCACATCATTATCCAGACAACCCGCATGCCACGGGCATTAATCGGAGCACTTGTCGGCGGAAGCCTGGCTGTAGCCGGAGCTCTAATGCAGGCCATTACCCGCAATCCGTTGGCATCTCCCAGTATTTTTGGAGTTAATGCCGGAGCCGCTTTTGCCATTGTGTTGGCTGTCGTGTTTTTTAACGTCACCAATTTGACACAATATACGTGGATCGCTTTTTTCGGAGCAGCGATTAGTGCTGGCGGCGTATATCTATTAGGTTCAATTGGGCGCGATGGCTTGACTCCTATCAAGATTACACTTGCCGGCTCAGCGATGACTGCTTTCTTCGCGTCCTTGACACAGGGAGTACTGCTTTCCAACGGCAAGGCATTTGATCAGGTGCTGGTGTGGCTGGTCGGCTCGGTTGCAGGGCGTACGATGGAGATGTTTGATTCGGTCTTCCTTTATATGCTCGCAGCCTTAATCGGCGCTATTATACTCGCACCGCACATTAACGTGTTAGCGATGGGAGACGATGTTGCCAAGGGGCTTGGACAAAGCACGATATTTATTAAAGCGTCCGCCGCGATAGTCATTGTCATACTTGCCGGGGGCTCCGTTGCTCTTGCAGGTCCGGTTGTATTTATCGGCATCATCATTCCCCATATTGCACGCTTTCTGGTTGGCGGGGATCATCGCTGGCTTATCCCTTATTGTGCCGTTCTGGGGGCGCTGCTGCTCGTTAGTGCTGATGTAGGTTCTCGTTTTATTGCCATGCCGAAGGAAGTCCATGTTGGTGTGACGACTGCATTGATTGGTGTTCCTTTCTTTGTATATATTGCTCGCAAAGGAGGGCGCTTCTAAATGACCACATCCAGCAAATATATGACGGTTCGCAGCAAAGCGTATTCGTTTCTCGTCAGTAAAAAAGCAATAATCGTTTCTCTAGCACTCTTCATAGCCGTAATCGTGATTTTCATTCTGAGTACAGGCATTGGCAGTGTATACATAACGCCTATACAGGTTATTCGCTCCATATTCGGTTCGGGTGAAGACTCCAATATGATGATTGTTCGTTCTCTGCGGCTTCCACGTATTGTTATTGCTGTATTGGTCGGTGCTGCTCTGGCGGTTGCCGGCGCACTTCTGCAAGGGGTTATACGTAATCCATTAGCCTCTCCTGATACCGTAGGTATAACTGGAGGAGCTACACTTGGGGCGGTCTCATTCTTTTATTTCTTTTCTGACAAAATCAGTATTCATCTGCTGCCGGTTTTTGCTGTAGCTGGAGCCTTTGCGGCTGCTTTGATTGTATATGTATTGTCCTGGAAGCAAGGTGTGACACCGCTGCGACTGGTTCTGATCGGTATCGGCTTCTCGGCGGCTATGAGCGCTCTGTCGTATATGATGATGATTTCAGGACCTATTATTCTTGCCAATCAGTCCATGACCTTCATGACTGGCAGTGTGTATGGTGTGTCCTGGGCCAAGTCTGTCATCCCTCTGCTGCCTTGGATTGTCGTGCTGCTCCCTCTGATGTTCGTATATTCACGACATATTAACATTCAGGAATTCGGTGAGGACATTGCCCGCAGTGTGGGCAGCCATGTTCAACGTCAAAGATTCCTGTTATTAATTTTCAGTGTAGCTCTCGCAGGTGCGGCTGTAGCCTTCGGTGGGGCTATCGGATTCATCGGACTGATGGGTCCGCATATTGCCCGTAAGCTTGTAGGTCCAAGCTTCGGTGCTCTGCTGCCAGTATCCGCGCTAATGGGAGCCATTGTGCTGCTGGTGGCTGATTTGATCGGCAGAACGATATTTACGCCGCTCGATATACCTGCTGGTGTGTTTACAGCTTGTATTGGCGCTCCATTTTTTGTTTATCTGCTCTATCGTACTCGCAATCGGTAGTTAACAGTGTGCTGCGGCGTAACTAAACCTTTTAACCATACTGCTTTATATAAGGAGATCTGAACATGACGGCTATTCAATCCAAGGATTTGAGTTTATTTTACGGGGATACATGCATTTTCAAAGATCTAGATATAGCCATTCCAAAAGGAAAAATCACCGTATTTATCGGTAGTAACGGCTGCGGCAAGTCCACACTGCTCCGCTCGCTTGCAAGGCTGCTCAAGCCGAAGAGCGGCCAGGTCGTGCTGGCCGGCAGCGATATTGCCACACTCTCCACCAAAGAGGTTGCCCGCCGTATGTCCATTTTGCCGCAGGGGCCATCCGCTCCTGAAGGGTTAACCGTGCTGCAGTTGGTGAAACAAGGTAGATATCCTTATCAAAATTGGCTGCAGCAATGGTCGGTTGAGGATGAAAAAGAAGTACGCCGCGCATTGGAGCTGACCCATATGGACTCGTTGTCCGAGCGTACCGTGGATTCGTTATCCGGGGGACAGCGGCAACGGGCCTGGATTGCGATGACATTAGCCCAAGGCACACCGACGATCTTGCTGGATGAGCCTACAACTTATCTGGATCTGGCTCATCAGATTGAAGTACTGGACCTCCTCTACGATTTGAACCAAAAGGAGCAGAGAACTATCGTAATGGTGCTGCATGATATTAACCTTGCCTGCCGTTATGCCCATCACGTGGTCGCGATCAAGGACCGCAAGGTGTATGCCGAAGGACGCCCGGAGCAAGTGATCAACGAAAAGCTCATCCTGGATGTGTTCGATCTGCCTTGCCAAATCATTCAAGACCCCTTGTTCCAGACCCCATTAGTTGTCCCTTATGGCAAAGGCGTTAAACCGACCCAACAGCAGCCGTTAGAGCCTGTTAGTGTCCATTAAATAGAACCGAAAGAAATTGCAAAAGCCGATCAAAGCGACTTATGTCCCTTTTGACCGGCTTTTATCATTGAATTCAATCCTGTTGAACTCAATCTTATTTAAATCTTATCCCATTTTTATCTCAACCTGATCTCACAGCTTGTAAATATCCCCGTACTTCTCCTGGAAATAGTCAACCAAATAATCGGGATTCAGCTCTTCCCCTGTCACTTCAGTAATAATTTCAGTTGGCGTGAGCAGCTTGCCATGACGATATACCTTCTCAGACAGCCACTCCTTGATTGGAATCAGATTTCCTGCCTCCAGTAAGCCATCAAAATCCGGAAGTTCCTTGCGGATCGTCCTCATCATCTGAGCCGCGTACATATTCCCCAGTGCATAGGAAGGGAAATAACCGAAGGCTCCACCAGACCAATGAACGTCCTGCAGCACGCCTTCTCCATTAGTAGTAGGTGCAATACCCAAATAATCCCGATACTTCTCGTTCCATACCTCAGGCAGATCCGCCACCCGAACCGATTCGCTGAACAGTTCTTTTTCAATTTCATAACGGACCATAATATGTAAATTATAAGTCAGCTCATCTGCTTCAATTCGGATCAGGGAAGGTTTAACTTCGTTCGTAGCCCGATAAAAATCCTCAACACGTACAGAGTCAAATTGCCCAGGATAATGCTTCTGCACATCCTGATAATATCGATTCCAGAATGGGCGGCTGCGTCCGATCATATTTTCCCAAAAACGCGACTGCGATTCATGAATCCCCATCGAAGTGCCGGTGCATAGTGGTGTGCCGATCAAATCAGGCGAAATATTTTGCTCATACAAGGCATGACCGCCCTCATGGATCGTACCAAATAAAGCGCTGTTCACATCATCCAGTAAATATCTGGTCGTGATTCGCACATCTCCCGGATTTAAGCCTGTTGCAAATGGGTGCACGGTCTCATCAAGTCTTCCCGCGTCAAAGTCATAGCCCATTTGTCCCAAAATGAACAGACTGAATTTCTTTTGCTGCTCTTTATCAAAGGTCTGCTTTAAAAATCCGGTTTCCGGCTTATGCTTAGAGGCTTGAATGGCACTCAGCAATGGGACTACCTTCTCACGCAGTGCTCCGAATACTTGATCCAGCTTGGCTACGGTCATACCCGGCTCGTACATGTCCAGCAGCGTGTTATATTTGTGCCCCTGATATCCCCACAAATCAATAAATTCGAGATTGGTTGCCACGATTTTTTCCAAATAAGGCTGAAATATCGCATAGTTGGAGTTATGCTTGGCCTCTTCCCAGACTGATTCAGACTGTGAGGTCAACACCACATAATCCTGGTATTTTTGCGGGGGAATGCGTTTGCTCCGGTCGTAATCCTTTTTACATTCGGCAACAATCTTTCGCTCGACGCGGTTTAACCTGGCATCCTGCTCCGGCTCTGAAAAGTAATCCAGCCATTCTCCCATTTCGCTTGCAACCGACATTTTGAAATGCTCACCTGACAATACTCCGACGACTTCGGAACGGGTAGCTATCCCTTTCTTGGGAGCGCCGGTTCGCATATCCCAATAAATCAGGCCAATGGCTTCCTCATAGCTTTTCATTTTTTGGAGATACTGCTTGAATTCATGCAATTTGTGTTCAAACTGATTGGTTGTCATTGAACTTCCCCCTTTATTCAAGTTACTATGATCATACTTCTTAACTAAAAGAGAAGCAAACCCTTTAAGATTGTGGTAAAATATAAGGATGTAAACTGATGTCACATCGTATCCATTCAGTTATGCTACACACAACACTTATGGAGGAAACCATATGCATATTACATTTACGGACGAAGCCGTTCAACAAATTACTCATCAATTGCCTGCTGGATCGGGTGAGCTCAAGCTCGTATTTGATTCTGAAGGCTGTGGCTGTTCAGCCAATGGTGTGCCTTCCTTGTGGATCGTCGACAAACCCGAAGAGAATGACCTTAGAGCAGGCGGTTCTCCCTTTGAATTGTGGTATGAAAAGAAACAAGAGGTATATTTCGAGGACAACATGACATTGGACTACCGCAGCGCCAATAGAAGTTATATCTTAAAGAGCAATGGGCAAATTTACAACAGTCTCATGCAGCTGATAGATAAAAGAGAACAAGCAAACTGATTTCAGATAGAATTAGCAGCATAAGGTTATACTGCACACCAATAATCGGAGGGGTACCATGGACTCGTTAATGTCTACCATTATTAATCACAATCAGCAGTTTGTTGACAATAAAGATTATGAACAATATCTTACAACCAGATTTCCCGATAAAAAGATGGTTATCGTTACGTGTATGGATACACGACTGACTGAGCTGCTGCCGCGGGCCATGAATTTGCGTAACGGCGATGCCAAAATTATTAAAAATGCCGGGGCCGTCGTTACCCATCCGTTCGGAAGTATTATGCGGAGTATTATCGTGGCCGTATATGAGCTTCAAGCCAAGGAAATTTTCGTTGTTGGCCACCATCAATGCGGCATGATCGGTCTGAACGCACCTGAGGTTCTGGAGAAAGCCAAGGAGCGTGGAGTAACCCAGGAAATGATCGAAACCCTTCATCATGCAGGCATTGATCTGGCACGATTCCTTAGAGGCTTCGATGATGTTCAGGACAGCGTGCTCAGCAGTGTGAAGCTGATTCGCAACCATCCCTTGTTACCCAAAAATCTGCCTGTTCACGGTTTAATTATTGATCCTGAAACCGGTAAGCTGGACCTCGTTGACAACGGATATGACTGGGGAACGACAACTACAGTCTGAAGCCATAGATCTACATACACAAAGGACTGTCGGCGTTATAGCCAGACAGTCCTTTTAACGTTCGGGTAATGGTTCCTTCTTGATCTTCGCTTGAAGTAAATCGATAAGCTGCTGCTCGACATTTTTACCGCTCCCGAGTCCACCAGACGAAGAAGGCGGGTGTGGCGTGTTATCTCGGGTACCCTCCTCTGATGGTGGCAACGGCTTTTTGTCAAATTCAGCATCCCGCTCCCGCCGCCGCACTTCGAACTCATGGATCATGGCTTCGCGTTCCTCGACACTGGAAGGATCCTTTTTCTTGAATTCCTTCATGTTTTGCTCCTTGCTACGAATCCGTTCCTGGAACTCATTAACAAATCCCTTCTGTTCGGTTGAAAGCAGCCCGATAATCAGCAGTTGATCCGCTTGTTCCAGCTCTCCGACACGACTATTGCGTTCAACCATCGGCAGCAGCTCTTTGGCTTGCTTGATGCTTAATCCCAAATTTTCACGACGATCCATCTGAATCAGGCTTTGAAATAATATGACCATTTGCCGTTCGAACGTATTCTGGATTTCGTCTCTTTGAACTACAGCTTCCGGGAGCTGGAGGCTGACTGGTGCTGGATGGATACACCCGTTTAACAGCATGATGAAGCTAATGCCAATCCATCGCAGCCGCCAATTCCCCATGGGATCGCCTCCTAAAATTATCGCAGTAAATTAACTGCATAAGCAGATACATGCCTTGTTCATTCAATCACACGTTCCATCTGTTATCAACAGCATATAGCGCAATTTCGATGAAACTATGAGAGATTTGTGAATATTATGTAAAATCTTTTTCCAGGTTTCTATTAAAGTGACTCGCATTAAATATGGTGCTAGATTCCTATTTTTGATATAGTTGGAAGTGATACAACATACCCATAACCTCAGTCCATGAGGAACCATTAGGAGGAACGCAACATGCTGCTGCAAAAAGGACAGAAAATCGATGTCACCAAAAATCGAAATCATAAAACTGTACAGGTTCATATTCGCTGGAAAACGGCTGATACTCATATTGAGGTGGATGCTTCTGCATTTTTATTATCCGGCTCCGGTAGATGTGAGCATGATGAAGATTTCATATTTTACGGGAATCCTGTGAGCTCTGATCGTTCTGTGTCGTATACTGCAGGCAGTAACGCCCAAAGTGGACAATTCACAATGGACTGGAGCCGATTATCCTCCTCGATCCATAAAATTGCACTTACGCTAACGATCCATGAAGGCAAGAAATTAAACCAGTATTTTAATCAAGTATCCAATACTTATCTGGAGATTATTGACCCTAGCGGTAAAGAAACGACGATTACATTTGAGTTCGGCAAGGATCTTACCAAAGAAACAGCGATTGTTGTTGGAGAGTTTTATCTACATAACAGGGAATGGAAGTTCAGCGCGATCGGCAGTGGTTTTTTCGGAGGATTAGACGACTTATGCAAGCATTACGGACTTGAGGTTATAGACACGCAGGACGATGCAGGTCATGACGCTGTTGTAGCTGAATCTGCCGCTGCAGCCGCGCCCCCTGTAGAAACGAAAATTAATCTCAACAAAATCGACCTGCTGAAAAAGAAAGTAGAAATCTCTCTTGCCAAAAATAAGATCGCGAACGAAAAGGCACGCGTTGCTGTTGTCTTTGACGCTTCCGGTTCCATGTTCGACCTATATGAAAATGGCACCGTTCAACGTGCCTTCGAAAAAGTGTTAGCAATTGCCTCCAGTATGGATGATGACGGACAGCTTGATGTATGGTTTTTTGCAGATAGTAGCATGCGTACCGGTAGTGTTACTTCCACTGATTATGAAAACTATGTTGAACGCTCCTACACCTTAGGTGCTGCTGGAGGCAGCAACAATGAGCCAGTTGTCATGCGTGACGTAATCAAAAAATATAGCAAAGAAGAGCCCAATAATCGCCTGCCCGCTTACGTTATCTTTTTCAGTGACGGTGGCATCTATGAAACTGAAGCAATATCGAAGATTTTGATTGAGAGCTCAAAGCTGGGGATCTTTTGGCAATTTGTCGGCTTGGGACAATCTTACTATGGTGTGTTGGAAGAACTGGACGACCTGCCAGGTAGATTCATTGATAATGCCGACTTCTTTGCACTTGATGATATCGATACCGTCAGTGACAGTGAACTGTATGACAGATTGTTCAATGAATACCCGCAATGGCTTGTACAAGCGAGACAAAAACGAATTCTCAAATCGTAGCAGCTACCAGACCGTGGAAGTTCAGAGAAACAGATTGGGCATGGCTCACAATAAAAGGCAAGCGAGTATGAAGACTAAGCTCCTTCATGCTCGCTGAGTGGAAATGACAGCTTAAACTCGGTTCCTACGCCTACCTCACTCGCAACCTCGATCGTACCTTTCATTCCGTTAACCAGGTGCTTCACAATAGTAAGCCCAAGCCCCGTACCCTCAGATCGGGAAATCCGTGAATGCTCGGCTTTATAGAAACGCTCCCAGATCCGCTGCAGCTCATCGCCCGATATGCCTATACCCGTGTCAAGAATATAGATCGTTCCGTTTCCGTCCTCCTCACATACACGAACTGTAATCGTCCCTCCCGATGGAGTGAACTGGATCGCATTGTGCAAAAGATTTTGTAAGATTTGTGCAAAACGGTCATCGTCCAGATCGGACACGATCGGATTATACGTTTCTTCCGGAAGCTGCTCCAGCAGGGTGATTTTTTTGTCAGCCAGGGTCGGCTTGATCAGATCGAGCACTTCACGGGTTTTGCCAACGATGTCCATCGGATAGGTCAGAAAAACATCCATACCATTCTGAATTCTTGCCAGATCCAGCAAATCATTAACAAGACGCTGCAGGCGCTGTACCTCGTAATCACATATTTTTAAATAATGGCCGTATTTATCCTCGGGAATAATCTTGTCATTCATTGCGATGATGAGCCCTCTCAGCGAGGTTAGAGGTGAACGCAGCTCATGGGATACATTAGCCAAAAACTCCTGCCTCGCATCCTCCCAATTCACCAGCTGATCCACCATGAAGTTAAAGCTGCTGGCCAGCTCACCTATTTCATCCTTGGAGGTCACGGGCACTCTTACTGTAAAATCTCCACCTGCAAGCTCAAGCGCCGCCCGGTTCATCTGCTGCAACGGCCCTGCCAGCTTACGGGAGATCACGTACAAGATCAAACCTACCGTCAATAATGAAAATAACAGTGGGACCGAAATATTCCAGCGTACAGCAGCTAGCGCTTCACTGACCTCAATTGCAGGCACATTCAGGAAAATCACAATCGGCTTCCCGTTCAGCTGCGATGGTGCATAATAAGTCAAGGTGCCCCCTCGCGCCCGCTCATCCAGCTTGTATTCGCCTGCCACGAAGCCTGCCTGTCCCTTCAGGCCATCGATAAACAACGTATCCACAACCTTCGGAATCAGCGTCCCTTCACGCTCTGACGATCCATTAAGAATCATTCCCGAGCTATCGACAAGCCACACCTGACCATTAATGCTTCGGGCAATAATCCGTACACCAAATCGCATTTCACGTGTTGAAATCGTTCCCTCCTGAATAGATGGCAGCAGCTTGGCGACTTCACCAAAACGGGAGGAGAGCATTTCTTTTTTATCCTTATAAAATAAATCGGTAAAGTAGTAATTCCAGAACACGGCCAGTCCGACAAAGAACAAAATACACGTGACCAGGAACGTTAAGAAAATTTTGATATAAAAGCTGCTGAACCATGGTTTACGCATGCTGCATGACCTCGAATGAATAGCCGATCCCCCAGAGGGTTTGAATCGCCCAATCAGTGCTGGCACCCAGCTTTTTGCGTAAATTTTTGACATGAGCGTCTACCGTACGTGTGCCTCCGCTAAAATCGAAGTTCCACACATAACCAAGTAAGTCCTCACGCGAGTATACCCTCCCCGGATTTGAGGCCAGAAAATAAAGCAGCTCGATCTCCTTAGGGGTCAAATCGACCCGTTTGCCATCCAAGGTGACCTTGTATTGGCCTGGATCGATCATCAGAGCACCCATTCTCAGCAATTTCTCCCGATCCTGCTCGGAACCCGTATTTGCAGTCGTATTCTGCAATTGTGTCCGACGTAATACGGCTTTAATTCGGGCAATCAGCTCATTGGGATCAAACGGTTTTACAATATAATCGTCGATACCCAGATTGAAGGCCCTTAGCTTGTCTATCGACTCGCCTTTGGCGGTGAGGAAAATAATAGGTGTATGCGCAAGAGCTCCCGATTCACTTCGAATACGGCTGCACAGCTCAAAGCCGGAATGATCCGGAAGCATCACATCCAGAAGCACCAGATCAGGCTGCTGAACCCGTACGGTTTGCAGTACCTCCCCACCTCGATAAGCAATGATCGGCTCGTAGCCTGCATGCTCCAGATACAACCGGATGACTTCGACAATATTCGGTTCGTCATCAACGATCATAATTTTACCGTGCTTAGACTCTTTACTCATCCTTTGTCCCTCTTTGCTAACAGTTTGAGCTGCCTGCTGCGCTCCCGCTCCAGAATAACAGGTGCACGGTCCCGCAGGGTATGCTTATGGATAAGTTGTGTGTTGTTCAGATCACTGGGGCTAAGCCAGGTCAGCTCATTCACGCTGCAATGCTCCAGGCAAAGCACCTCCAGTTGCGGGTCAGCAAGTGGGATATCCAAATCCTCGTATTGCCTATCATCAGGATTCTCCAATGCCTCCAGGCGCCCTGAAAGTCTTGTGCGAAATACCTTTGCCTCTATGCCCAACTGTACCAAATCTGTATCCTTCAACTGGGTGAGCGCGCTGCGCAGCATCTTCTCAGCTCCTGCGTAATTATGCCTGCGCCAGTGATATAACGAAACGGCAACCTGGATCAGTCCTACATAGGTCGAAGCCCATAGATCACCGGGATGGTCCTTCCAGTACTCTTCCAATACCTCATGACATTCAAAATAATCTCTTTCCGCATGAAAGTATATCAGATAATTGATATAAGCCTGTGGATATTTCTGCATACCAATAACCGCCTTTTCCATACATCCGACATAGCTGTAGCTACGGGTATTCTTATTGTATCAAGAAGGTCCGAAAACGGAAACTACTGATTCAAATTCGTCCACAGATTTGTTACTTTTATCAGGAATAATTTTCCTTTCTATTATTTTCCTCGCAACTTCTTAGTGCTATATTGCGTTTAATAGATTAGTAACTAGTAGAAAGAGGCTGATGCAACTTGAAGCGCAACACCGTTCTGGTCATATCCATATTGGCGCTGCTCCTCACTTCGTCCGGTACGGCTCTGGCCGCAGATAAGACGTCCAAATATCGGGTTTATCAGGATGACCGAATTTTAGTAGAAACCTCCGATTATAGTTCTGCCGAGAATTACGCCAAGCAGTTTACAAGCACGCATGTCGAGGAAATCAGCACACGTAAATGGCTGTGGAACAACTATCCTCGTTATAAAATGTATCAGAATGGAGTAAGCAGCTCCGCTTGGGAATTTGCCACGCTTGATCAAGCTGTACGGGAAGCCTCCAATTGGGGACATGCCAGTATTCGCGATCTTCGTTCCGATGGATGGGTCTGGAATAACTATCCTCAGTACCGCTTATATCAAGGTGATATCACACTGGATTCCTGGGAGTTCACTACTTTGGCCCAAGCCAAAGCCGAAGGCGCCAAATGGGGCAATGTACATATCATCGATCTTCGCGACCACCAGTGGATCTGGGACAACATTCCGGAATCCAGCAAAAGCGAGCTTCGTGCAGGACCCAAGGTGTACCAGGTATATCAAGGCAAGTCAACGCAGGATAGCTGGTCCTTCTCTTATTTGGAGGATGCCGTTCGTGAGGCTGCAGCGTGGGGAAATTCCAGTGTAGTCAGATCAGATAAGAACAACCAGACCATTTTATCCAATGAAAAAATGTATAAGGTTTATCAATATTCGTCACTGCTGAATTCCTTTCTTAGCCTTGATGACGCCATAGCCTACGCAAAGTCTTTTGACCATACTCGTATTTCTAAGAATGATTCACCGAAAGACATTTGGACTAATTATCCCTACTACCAGGTATTCCAAAATGATAAGTGGATCTCCGACTCATCGATTTTGCCGGATGCTGTTAATTACGCGCTGAGCTTCAGCAATGCCTCCATCCGACTGTTGGATGATAGCTATAAGGTATGGGACAATTTCCGGATGCTGCAGTTCTGGGGTTGGAACGGAAGCTCCAACAATGATACGATTCGCGCGCATGTGAACAATACGGTAGGGCTGGACGTGGTATCACCAACGTATTTTACACTTGCTGATGCATCAGGTACTCTGACGGATACGTCCAATAAGGACACCGTTGCTTGGCTGAAAGCGCAAAACGTTCGTGTATATCCATTAATTAACAACCAGTTTGACGCCGCGTTAACGACCAAATTTCTAGCCAGTCCAGAAGCACAAAAAAAGTTTATCCAAGCGCTGGTAAGTAAAGGTGCTCAATTGGGTGTCGAAGGCTTAAACATCGATTTTGAAAGTGTTGCCGGTAAGGATCGCGCACCATTCACAGTCTTTGTCAAAAATTTGACGGCTGCCGCGCATGCTGAAGGTCTTAAGATTTCTATCGATTTGCCGCGTGGCAGTGTGAAGTGGAATGCACAGACGGCTTATGATCATGAGAAGCTGGGAGAAACCGTTGATTACATCATCACGATGACGTATGATCAGAACTGGAGAACCGGACCGGAAGCTGGCTCAGTAGCCGGGCTGCAGTGGGTCGAGGAAGGTGTTCAAGAGTTCCTGTCATACGGTATCCCGAGAGACAAGCTTATTATGGGAATTCCTTTCTATGTGCGTGAATGGCAGATCGATGAAAGCGGTCAGCTCGTTGATAACCGCGCACTGCTGATGAAGGATTTACCTGCTTTGATCAAAAGTAAAAAAGCTACTCAAACCTGGGATGACAAATTCGGCCAATATCGGGTCGAGTATGAGCAGGATGGGAACAAAAGAGTATTCTGGCTGGAGGATGAGGCCACCGTTAAGGCTCGTCTGGATATTGCCAAAAAATATGATCTCGGCGGCGTCGCAGCCTGGAGACTCGGATACGATTCAGCCGATCTGTGGAAAATGATGATTCAGGAAAAATAAGCTTTCCGTAGTATAATGAATTCTGAACGTTACCCTGAACGCAAACAACAAAGCCCGCAAGCAACGGTATAGACCGTATACTTGCGGGCTTTGTCATAAGCAAGACCATTTCCATGAAGGTGCAAGGCTGGTTACAAATTAACCATGCTTCGTATGCTGCAGGGTCTGGACAAAAATCTCTTCGATATGTGAATCATCCAGTGAGTAAAAGACGGTTTTGCCCGCTTTTCGACGCTTCACGATTCTCATATTGCGAAGATAGCGCAGCTGATGGGATACTGCAGATTGTCCCATATCCAGTAGTACGGATAAGTCGTGAACACAGAGCTCCTTTTGAAGCAGTGCACCAATTAATTTAACACGGGTCGGGTCGCTGAATGCTTTGAACCAATCGGCAAGTTGAACGGCCGACTCCTCATCAATCATCTTTTCCCTGACTTGATTGAGATCTGCTTCCGAGCCAAAACACGAAGATTCACAATCCTCGACTGTACCAAGGGACGGTTCCATTTGATCACACCTTTCAATCCAGACAACTATCCCTGTATTATAGCAAATTAATCAAGCGAACGGAATCATTCATATTGGTTACATAATATGTACCGGCTGCCCGGCGGAATGCTTATTCATCATTTGTATCAAATACGCTATTTCCAGAATGAGCGCTACCCTACCGTTGCCCAGGATGGTCGCTCCCGTAATAAACGGAATTTTCCCTAAAAAAGTACCCAGCGTTTTGATCACGATTTCTTGATTGCCTAACAATTCATCGACTGCGAGAGCAAGTTTCTTCTCAGCAGATCCGACCACTACAATTGGTATGAATTTACCCTGCACCTTGCTTTTGTCTAATTGCAGAGCATCATGCAGCCATATGAGAGGAATCACTTTATCGCGTATAACAATTACATTTTCACCGTGAACGGTTTGAATATGCTCCATCGGTATGCGGACGATTTCAATAACGTTATTCATCGGAATGACATAATCACGGCTGCTAACCTTGACCATAAGTCCTGTAATAATAGCCAGAGTCAGTGGAATTCGTACTGTAAAACAAGTTCCCTGTCCTGCTTTCGAGTCGATATCGATTAATCCGTTCAGCCGCTCAATCTGGTTGCGGACAATATCCATCCCAACGCCGCGCCCCGATACCTCGCTAACAGCCGCAGCCGTGGAAAATCCCGGACGGAAGATCAGGCATATCGCATGATAGTCCGAAAGCCGTTCAGCCTCCTCTTCGGTAATAATCCCTTTACGCAGCGCAGAAGCTTTCATCTTGTCAGGCAGAATGCCTGCTCCATCATCCTCTACTGTAATGACAACCTGATTGTCCTCATGAAACGAATTTAAACGGACGCGCCCCTTCACTCTTTTCCCTTTACTTGCACGCACATCAGCTGCTTCAATACCATGGTCCACTGCGTTGCGTATGAGATGGATCAAGGGATCCCCGATTTCTTCGATCAGCGTACGGTCGAGTTCCGTTTCCATTCCTTCCAGTACCAGCTCAATATCTTTGCCCAGCTTCTGTGACAGGTCTCTAACCATCCTCGGGAAACGGTTGAATAAATGCTCAATGGGCAGCATACGAGCTTTCATCACACTTTCTTGCAGCTCTTCCACGATGCTTGACATATGATCACTGATGTCGCTAAGTCTTTCTACAAACTCCTCGTTCGCAAATCGCCTGGATACCGACTGTTTCAGCTGGGCGAGCGATGTCTGGTCAATGAGCAGCTCTCCGACAAGATTCATCAGATGCTCCAGACGTTCAACACTGACGCGTATAGTTTGTGGTCCCTGCTTGCTCTTATCCTCCTGCACCTGTACTTTGGGAACAGGCACTGTGCTGCTCGGCTTACTTGACGGCTTGTAACTTTCTACCTTAACCAGCCTGACGTCGGTCAGTGTGGATAACTGCTCCTGAACGTCCTTCATATCGAGAGAGGTGCTTATGAGAAAGATGGATTCTGAATATACGCTGTCCTCGGTCTCATGGTAATCCACAGTAGACGGCTCGGAACAAATAACCGTACCGTAGCTTGCAGTTATTTCCTGAGTCGTGAGCTGAAACCTTGCAGCCATCATCGGACAATCGTCACTCAGGTTGATCTGGACCTTCAACAGCTGCAGCCCTGATTCCATAGCTTCCTCCAGCTGCAGCGATTGCTCCAGAGTTAGCTCCGGCAAGCTTTTAAATGGAGTCGGTTTTGTGGGGGCTTTCGTGAAATTCTGAAGATCATACAGCAATTTTGAAATATCGGAATACGAAAGTCCTCGCATATACTCGTCCCGTAATGCTTTTAAAACATCCAACGCGCTGAACAGCAAATTAATAAGTGACCCATCGACCTCAAGCTTCTTCCCCCTGATCATGTCCAGCAAATGCTCGACTTCATGTGTCACTGACTTCATTTCATCAAAGCCCATCGCAGCCGAGGAGCCTTTAATCGTATGTGCGGCCCTGAAGATGGATTGGATGGTTTCTTCCGCTGCCTCCTTTTCCATCGAAAGCAGTTCTTGCTCCATTCGGTCAAGCTGATCCACCAATTCTTCAATAAAGGCTTCCCGATAGGCTGACAAATCGTTCATGCGTAACAGCCTCCCCTAGTCGCGCAGCAGCACTTCATCCAGTTTTAAAATCCCGACCAGCCTGTTTTCACGAAGTCCGATCCCTAAGAAATAAGCCCCGCTCACACCCCCTACATGGTCCGGCGGCGGCTGAATATCGGGAAATGTGGTTACTTTGTTCACTTGATCAACAATGATTCCGACCGACTCTTCCCTGTGCTTAACAACCACAATGCGTGTTGTTTTCGTATCCTGCTGTTCAGGCAAGCCGAACAAATTCCTGAAGCTGACAACAGGTACAACCTTCCCTCTTAAATTAATGACACCCTTCACATAAGGTTTACAATGAGGAATTTCCGTTATCGTCTGCATTTTAATAATTTCATGAATTTCTTCAATTCTGACGGCATATGCCTCAAGTCCGACAGTCATCTCAATATATTGGTCCTGCTGTACTGTTGCCATAAGAATCACATCCGTATGCTTAAATTTTGAAAATCGAGACGGAGGTATTCAACTCGTCCGCAAGCTGTGCAAGTGATTGGCACGTTGCCGCTGTTTCTTCGGAGGCTGCTGCCGATTCCTGGCTGGAGGCAGCTATGGACTCAACCGAGTGCATAACTTCGGATGCCTGGGCAGCTTCTTCCTCGCAGGCCGCCGCGATCTCATTCACTTTCTGTGAAGAATCGTTGACCATATGAATAATATTTTGGAAGGCTTCGCCGGTTTGGGACGATTGCGCCACGCTGTCCAGCACTGCATTCACACTTTGCTTCGTATTTGACTGCATCACTTTAATAATGGAAGATATTTCCTTCGTCGCTTCACTACTTCGTTCAGCGAGCTTACGGACCTCATCAGCTACAACGGCAAAACCTCTGCCTTGATCTCCAGCTCGTGCCGCTTCAATTGCTGCATTCAACGCCAACAAATTAGTTTGATCGGCAATATCATCAATAACTTCAATAATGTCGCCTATCTTCAAAGAATCCTCTTCTAACCTTGTCATCGTCTGGTTCACGGCTTGCATGCCTACTATAGAGGCCTGTATGACTTTATCGCCTTCACTGGCGGTTTTGACCGTTACGTTGGATAACTCGGCGGCTTGCTCTGCGCTTTCGGCAACGGAATTAATGGCTACACTCAATTCTTTGAACAGCTCTGTGATGGATTGCGCCGACTGCGCCTGACTGATACTGCTGCCAGCAATTTCTTCTGTGCTTGCCGAGATTTCCTCAGATGCGGCAGCGACACTTTGCGAGGATTGGATGATGCCACTAATCAGATTTTGCAGACTGCTGATCATTTGATTCATGGAAGCCGCCAATTGGCCGACTTCATCCTTCGTGTCAATATCGGCCTTCTCCCGCAAATCGCCGTGTGCCACCTTGGTAACCAGACTTACGATCCGGTGCAGTGGGCGAGCGATCGATTGTGCGATTCCATAACCCATTGTAAGACTAAGGATAAAAGCAATGACAACAATAATAATCGTTGTCGTGCGTGCAGACGTATAGGCTTCTTCTGATTTGGTATTCGTCCCTTCCGCCAGTTTCACGTTGGTATCGATCAGCTTGTTTAAGCTTTCCCTGACCTTCGATCCAGCAGGAGTCAACTCGCTATTTAGAAGCTTGCTATATTCGGTCTTATCCTCTTTTTCCGCCAGTTTCATTGCCGCAGCAAGTGTCTTCGTATAGGCTGCAACAGCAGTGTCATATGCTTTAAGCTGCTCTTTCTCAACAGGGGTAATGGGTGTACCGCGGTAAACGTCAATCTGGTCCTGTAATTCCTTCACGTAGCCATCAATATCCGTCTGCAATTTATTCCCGGCCGCCAAAGTTTCACTCTGGCTCATATCGCGTATGGCTACGCGTATATTTTGATAGCTGTTGAGTCCGGCTGACAATCTTTGAATAGATGTGAGATTATTGTTGTACATTTCATTAATATTGCCGTTCATCATACTCAAATTAGATATAGCGTACAATCCTACAACCGCTACGATTACTGCGACAATACCAAATGCGGAAATTAATTTCACCGATGTTTTCAAATTCATAAACCATTTCATAGTCTCACCCTCTGTAAGTTAGTTTGTGTTCCCTGGTGCTTGTTCCATTAGATTTGACTTCATCATCTATGTAAATGTCATGTCGAGATAAGAGGATTTTACAAAAAATTCCGCAAATATAATATGGTTCTTTGTACCTATATTCGACTTTATTCTACATCGTTCTACAAGATTATATGAATTTTACTATGACTAATAGTCATTCTCTATCTAATATTAATTTTGTATATTTTATCGTATATCTGTTATGTACATATGAATTGTATAGGACAATTGTCATCTTTACAGACATAACAAAAAACGTGAGAATCACAAGGATCCTCACGCTCGTAGTCCGAACTATTCAATTTCATCCAGCTCATCCAAATCGGTAACAGGAGCATAGCAGGCAAAATTTTCACAAATGTAGGCAGTTGCCCTACCGCCTAACACAACTTTATCCCTCAAGAGCGGTATTAGATTCCTTGCAGCTTCCCTCTGCTCTGTGCTTGGATGCAGCATGTAAATCGCATGAGGCATAAATCTGCGCTGCAGCTTCTCCTTCATTGCCTGCAAATCCGGCTTATTCGGATCACCAGCTAGAACAATCTCCGAAGGCGCACTTATGACATAATCCAACGCAATCAGGAACAAGGCATGACCTGATGGGTATTTCTGCACAGAACCCGCAAACGCCTGAAGCTGCTCGTCCGTCTTTTGAGATAAACTCGCATCATACGTGTATCTGGCAAGCTTGGCCATATTGAGTGCAGCAGCGGAATTACCCGATGGCATCGCACCATCATAGATTTCCTTCGGACGTGTGAACAGCTGCTCGCCATCATGGCCATAGAAGAATAATCCACCCTGCTCCGTGTCCCAAAACAACGTCAGCATGTCTGCATTCAGCTCCACAGCCAGCTGCAACAGCTCGATGTCAAATGTCGCCTCATACAGCTCAATCAGCCCCCAGACATAGAACGCATAATCGTCCACATACCCAAGGTAAGCGGCCTCCCCATCACGATAACGGGCAAGTAGTCGTCCATCCTCACGGCGAAGCTCCCGAGCTATGAAATCCGAAGCACGACGCGCTGCCTCCGCATACTCCGGCTTGTTAAGCGCCTTGGCCGCTTTGGCCAGAGCCATGATCATCAGCCCGTTCCATGAGGTGAGTATCTTATCATCCTTATGAGGGTGAATCCGCTTCTCCCGATGCTCGAACAGCTTGTGCCGCGAAGCTTCCAGTCTTGCTCTCAACTCATTAAGCGGTATTCCTTGTAATCGGGCAGCATCCTCGATCGTCCATTCGATCAGATTCGGAATACTATGTCCTTCAAAGTTCCCACTGTCGGTGATATCATATACACTGCAGTACAGCTCGCCCTCTTCTTCACCCAGCAGCTGCCTGATTTCCGCGGGTTTCCATACATAAAACTTTCCTTCCTCACCTTCTGAATCCGCATCCTCCGCACAATAAAAGGCACCTTGTTCATCCGTCATATCCCGCAGCACATAAGCAATAATCTGCTCAGCTACCTCAGCATATTGCTGCTTACCGGTTACCTGATAGGCCTCAATATAGGTCATCGTCAGTAGGGCGTTATCATAAAGCATCTTCTCAAAATGCGGCACTAACCACCGTTCATCCGTCGAATACCGCGCAAATCCCCATCCGATATGATCATACATTCCACCGCGATACATGCTGTCCAGCGTCTTCTCCACCATCGTCAACGCCCGCTCATTGCCAGTCCTTGTATAGTAGCGAAGCAAATAAGACAAGTTATGCGAGGTCGGAAACTTGGGCGCATCACCGAAGCCGCCATACTGCGGGTCAAACATCTTGTCGTACATTTGAAAAGCCTGCTCCAACGATTCCTCCGAGATATCCCCCTGCAAATTGGCTATCAGACGACTCTGCGTTTCCGCAATGATCTGATCACCCATCTGCGATATTTGGGTGCTGTCTTCATCCCACTTGCCTGCAATCTGCGGCAGGATATCCATCAAACCTTTACGACCGTACTTACGGCCTTTGGGGAAATACGTTCCAGCGAAGAAGGGCTTCTTCTCCGGCGTCATGATGATCGTCAGCGGCCATCCACCCTGCCCGGTTAGAGCCTGGCAGACTGACATGTACAGATGATCGACATCCGGACGTTCCTCACGGTCTACTTTGATCGATATGTAATCTTTATTTAAGAGAGCTGCGACTTCCTCGTCTTCGAAGGATTCGTGATTCATGACGTGACACCAATGGCAGGTTGACATAATGCTAACTACTACGAATACCCAATAGATAAGAAGACAGGTTTGTTTTCCTGTTTCGCTTTTTCAAAAGCTTCTTCTGACCAAGGGAACCAGTCTACCGGGTTGTATTGGTGCTGCAGTAAATATGGTGATTTTTCCTTGGTTAATCTATTGGGTACTCTTTGAGTTGTCATGGGGCATCACCTCCTTCGTTTTTGGGATAATTTTGATGTTGATGGGTTCAGTTTAGCATAACCTCAATAAAAAGAAAAAACCTCTGCTGAGATGAGTAGAGTTTTGAAACCTTTTGGCTCTAAGCATACCTGTCTACTGGGTTAGGGTCTCGGTGGATAATTATGGTTATCTTTCTCAGAATCCCTTTACCAAGCCTTTTAAAAGGAAGGACCGCAAGTGTTCTTGAATTAAAAATACTTTAGCATATAATTTTTCAAATCATTAAACGCTTTGGGAAACATCTTTTTTCCTTCTTCTAAATTATAAGGGATAACGACGTTTCTTCCAAGATAAGTATTTAACAAATCATGTAAGTAGTCTTTAGGTGCTTCGGCATTCAATCCTCGCTTTTTACGAGATTTTGGCGAAATATAATGCTCGATAACAACACTAACTTGGTCATTATAATCACTTAGAAAATCGAGTTCCATAGTAGAAGTCGGGGGGCTACCCCATACTACACTCAACCGAGACTTATACTCTTTTTCAATAATTAAGAGATCTTTAATATCTTTTCTTAATCTGCTGTTTCCTGTTTGATTGTAGATAGTTTGATACACTGCTATATTAATAAAAATTCTTTTAGAAATAATTTTAAATGAATTGTTTACGATACTTTTTTCATAGAGTGTATCTTTCAACACTGATAGATATTCACTTATTGCATATTTAGAAAAAACTAAGCCGGAAAAAGAAGTCAAATTTTTAAAGTTTATATTATCATCATTTTTTAACCAGAACCAAGGTATTACAACTTGAGAAAGCATACTTAAGGTATAACTATGTAATAACGTATAACCTCCTTCAAAAAATAAAAGTTTACCTTCTCCCCTATTATATTGATTAACATCTTTTGAAGTTGGTTTAAGTTCCCAAGTTAACGAAGGGTGTAAAAGTTGAGTTTCATTTATTTTGGCTATGTGACTATTAAAACTGCTGATATTTTTAGTGGCTAGTAATTGGGCGATAATATCTTTACAAATATCAATTTTAAGTTCGTTCTCAAATGGAATAGATATTTCTAATTTATTTCTGTCTAGTGATGAAGGTAAATTGCCATCACTGTCAATAACCAAAATTGTGGGTTGGTTCTGTATACCAAATTCAGGAATTGAATTGTTCCTATCAGAAAATCTATATCCATTAGTAATTACGATGCCGTTACATAACAATAATTCTCTTACAGGAATATATCTCCAATAAATATTGCTATATCCATTTGGATAAATCGAGTGCCAACCATTTCTAATATCAGCAGGCTCTTTTATTAGGTTTTCTTTGTGAAGCTCCAAACCTTCTTTAATCCAATCATCTGGAACATTAAATTCAATAAATGGTTTATCGAAAAGATACCAGCCATACCAACATATTGTTACTCATGAAAAGAATCCCGGTATTTTGCTGATTTTCGTTTTTGGATTCATGTCTTTAGTCACGGTATATGGTATTTCCATACTGCATTTATAGGCATTTTGGTTTATAATCAAAGGTGGGATTTGATGAATTATGTCGAATTGCTGTCCATTCTTTTATATATTTGCATCTAGAACACAAGGGGGGCATTCGATGCCTAGGCTTACAGAAATAAAAGCAAACCAAAATAATAAGATTAGCCTGGCCACACTTTTAATAGGGCTGGTTTCCCTCTCTGTTCTTCTGACTTTAACCATTCTTCTTATTGCATCCTATCAATCGAAAAAACAATCACTGATTGACACTACACTCACCTTGAATTTTTCAAGCGCAGGCAAAATGAGTCAGACCATAGACTCTTTGTTTACATCCATGCGGAGCAGCTTGCACTATTCCGCAAGCATCTTATCAAATATAAACTCCATGAATACAGATGAAGTATATTCTAATCTAGAATTAATGCGTCAAAGCAGCAACTACTTTAATTCCATTTCCGTGGTGGATGAAACAGGACTTGTTCGAAATTTGTCTCCGGAATCCACCGGATCAGTCGGAATATATATTTCAACGGAAGCGGCGAAGACCGCATTGGCATCGCAAAAGCCCTACCTCTCCATACCTTACATAACTGCAACTTCCAAACGACTCATCGTATTTATGAGCGAACCAATATTCGACAAAGGAGGTATATACCGAGGGTTTATCGGAGGAACTCTTTATCTTGAGGAATACAACATATTGAATATGATCTTCGGAAGCAACCCGACTGATAAAGTAGGTTCCTATTTTTACATAGTGGGATCCGACGGGCATGTGCTGTTCCATCGAGACACAACTCGGTTAGGCGAGGATATCAGCACCAATCAAATCGTCCGAAAGCTTATTCAAGGTCAAAGCGGATATGAGCTGATGGTTAACTTGAAGGGAGAGGCTTTACTAGCGGGATACGTAAAGGTTCCGGAAAATGGCTGGGGCGTCGTTGCGGTGTCGCCAATCAGTATCGTCTATGAACAATTAAACCGGCATATAAAAACCATTCTGTTGTATATGATGCTTCCATTTTCGTTATTAATGTTAATAGTCATATGGCTAGCGCGCAGATTGGCGAAACCTTTCGTATCCTTGGCCGACCTGGTGAGCAAATTCGGTCGAGAAAAAATCGAACTTCCTGAAGAAAAACAACATTGGAATAGAGAGGCTGATTTGTTAACTAAAGCAATTAGATATGCATTAACAGATATAAAAGAACAGACTGATCAATTGACGCATGATGCAACAACAGATCCAATGACCGGGTTAAAAAACCGAAGAGCACTCGAAGTAATCATGCATAAATGGATTGAGGAGCAAACCTCTTTTTCTATTATTATTATGGATATTGATAGATTTAAAACCGTTAATGACACATATGGTCATCAGGCTGGGGACGAAGTGTTAAAGCATTTCGCGAAAATTATTACTTCAACTATCCAACCAGGTGATGTGTGTTGTCGTTTCGGAGGGGAAGAATTCATTACACTTATTTCACATATTGCTGCTGATGAGGCTTATCTTGTGGCGGAACGAATTCGCATTATGTTTGAAAAAAGTGCGAATCCTATCGGGCAGCCTATTACAGTCTCACAGGGCATCGCACACTATTCCTCACATTCCGTTTCGGCTGAAGAGCTAATTCAAATGGCCGACCAAGCCTTGTATCAGGCTAAGGAATTGGGGAGAAACCAGACATGTATAGCGGAAATGAGGGGGAGAACTTAGTCATTGAACCCCTGCAAGCAGTCTTAAAACGTTTGATGTATAGCTTCAAGCATTTAGCTTTAAAAATTATAAAAGCATCTTCACATATAAGTTGCCGGAACATGAAAATTAATGATTCACACGAACATCTCATCAATGACAGGTTCATGTGGGTAACCAACGTTAGCTATACCCAATAGATAAGAAAATAGGCTTATTTTCTCTTCTAGCTGTTTCAAATGCTTCATCACTCCACGGGAACCATTTCAACGAAACAAGTCGTGTAATTCCATAGGAATCGCACGACTCCGATCACCAAGTTGAATTGCATAGAGAAAATCTTCCCTTAGCTTATGGACTGATTCAATATATTCAGGTGTTGGCCCATTTCGATATTGTTCCTTCATCTATAGTCCCTGCCTTATACATGTTGCCTTTATATTCTATTTATTAGAGTCAACGTACAAATTAATTGTATGCCTCAAGCAGTATGGACAGCTCATCAACTAGAAAAAGGTCTATCGGCTGAGCCGGCCGCATTCGACCATCGATCAATAGCAAATTATCCATGTTCCTGATAAGATCAAAATCGCCTGAAATAATCGCATAATCAATCCTTGTCATTGTTTTCTGTTGGGGAAAATTCTTAGTGTTAGGCCTTCTTCCAATGCTAATGCTACCATGGACATCTCCTGTAATGTAGATCAATCAATCACTACCTTCCAGTTAGATAATGTTATTTTCTTTGATGTACGTTTTAATTCTTGGTTGCGAGAACATCCCTCATCAGTGGTGTAACTGCAAAACAATTGTCTATTTCATTATCTTCTAGCACCCAGTATAAAATTGTATTTTTATGTATAACAAAGTCTTGTATAAGATAGTATCTGATTTTGCTCCATACAAGATCAGGCTCATTACCGCTTGATATAAAATCATCATAAGATGCGATAATCAAAGCCATAAGTCCAAACCGTTCATTTTCGCTGAGGACTTGTTCTTCATAAAATGAGATGAATTCCGCTACTCTTGATGAATCAGCCATTTCAAGATCCCAATCTTGTGAGTACGGATCAAGGGCAGGTAAATTTAATTTTACAATAAGATTTTCAATAGTTGATCTAGTAATGTATCTCGGACTTGTATCTTCCATAACTGACCTCTTCTCAAATCTATTTAAAAGCTTTTTTCATTAACACATCAATAATCTTCAGTTCCTATAAAATATCCGTTTTATCGTAAAACGACAACAATGTTTTTACTTCCTTGCCCAATCTGCTATTCTTTCATACTGAAGATAGAAATGAAAAGTATCCTTCGGCTGCTCTTTCGCAAGTGTAACTAGGAATCCAAGTTCAAAAATTCTCAACTTTCTCCTCATCGGTTATTAGAGAATTGCCATCTTCAATCGCACGCTGAATAAGTTCCATTTCATTATAAGTCATAACGATTGATCACCTCTCTCAATAAAAGTTCGATTTTATCTTAGAGATTTTCTGACATTCACAAAATTATTATTAGTTTCATTTGTTTCTTCAACTTCTATTAAATGTCCACCAGCATCCCTATTGTTTGCAAAATAAACTCTTTTCACATAATAAACTTTGCCCTCATATTGAAGAAATGACTTTACTTGGATTACATGATCGCTGGAAACAATAATAAAATCCTTTGCGTGGGGTAGTTTT
The DNA here is from genome assembly GCF_025567575.1 of Paenibacillus baimaensis. Taxonomy (NCBI): domain Bacteria; kingdom Bacillati; phylum Bacillota; class Bacilli; order Caryophanales; family Paenibacillaceae; genus Paenibacillus; species Paenibacillus baimaensis. The sequence goes on from NZ_JAOQIO010000124.1 coordinate 479,218, forward strand.
AACCTGTATCCTATAGTTGCTATCATGAACACCTCGCATTAACTAAAGTCACTATAAAAGATTCATTATATTAGAAAATACTAGTGATTTCCACATCATCCCATATCTCTTTTAAACGCCTATCATCAATTTTTCCTTTTTCAAGTAATTCAATTGTATCAGAGAACATTTGTTATTCGGAGCAGAACTCAGACAAATACCAACCAGCTTTATTATTGCTTATTGAGTATTCTTTGTCCTTATATTTAAAATGCAATTCATGTCCAATAGATAAGTCGCTTTCTAATTCTTCATAGGAATACGACAAACAAATCACATCCCAGTATTGTTTTTTATTAGTATTCTTTTTGCTGCTATCCTAACAACGTCACTGGAATTTAGTTGTATATAGGTAGTAAATGACACTATTCTCTCGCAATGGGTTTTAATGGAGTAAAAGATAAACAAATATTAAATTATCGATACCCAAACGAGTTGGGAAACTCCCTTAGATACAATAGTACCAAAGTTTCGCAGCATTTTGAACGTCACTGACTAAAGTCTCCTGGTTAGAATCCAATTTTTTTTTTGCTTCCATTGAAGAGATCCCAGATACATGATCCCGTGCCTCAGCTTTCCCCTTGCAAATACTCCTCTGCAAAGACAAAAAAAAATCGGAGCGTATTGGATACGCTCCGAAGAGTCTATTTTTACCTATTCAAAGTGCGACGTTTTCCTCCTATGTTGCAGGAACCAGTCGTAAATCTCCATATTGAAGAAAACGGGTGTCAAGCCAGCATGATCGGCATCGGGATAAATCGTCAGACGCGGATTGCCTCCGCATGCTTTGAGCTTCTCAACCATTTCCTCTGCATGATGCACGGGTACAGTTGTATCTTTTGCACCATGAAACACCCATACTGGAACATCCTTCAGCATATGGACTTTTTCCGTTGGCCCTGTGGAACAAATCGGGGCGATTGCCGCGAATCTTGTGGGATCGTCCGTTGCTAAATTCCACGTTCCAAAACCACCCATGCTAATTCCCGTCAAATAAATCCGGCTTCTATCCACCGCGTATCGCGCAGACACATCATCAAGCAGTTCAAGTAAAGCATCACTTTCTAAACCCCAAGTCGTGTACAATGGACATTGCGGCGATACGACGATAAAGGGAAAATCCTCTTGTTCCTCGACTAGCTTCGGGAGTCCGTATTGTTGTAGACGGCTCAGATCCGTGCCTCGCTCACCACGTCCATGCAGGAATAGAATGAGCGGCCATTCACGGTTGGTTTCTTCGTATCCGACTGGCAAATAAAGCAGGTAATCAAGTTTTACTTGTTTCGTAATTTCTTTATCAAGCTTGCATTCTTGCTGTTTCATAATTGTTTTCTCCTCATGTAGGGTAGTCTACTTGCTGCTTGCTTTAGCACGTTCCTGATAGGCCTTGTTATATTCCTCGATAATCTTCATATAGTTGGCATCCGACTTCAACTGTTTCACAAAGTTATCCCAGGCTTCGATCGGTTCTTTGCCCATGATTACTTTTACCTTCAAATCAATAATTTTTTTCGTATAATCGGCTCCAAGCTTTTGATTCGTTTCTGACACAAGGCCAATCGAAGGATCCGCAATGCTTATTTTCAGGCGCTCGTCGACAATCTTTTTGTTGCGTTCTAATACATCTTTTGGCATTCCCGTTCGGTAAGCCCACAAATATTTGTCATATCGTTCGAAAATTTTACCGAAGGAGCTCTGCGCGACGCTGTCCTTTGTCGCCTGCTCAGTTGTTACTTTAAATCCGTCCTGTACTGTGTAGTGTACACCCTCAAACCCGTAGCAGGCCAGCAAAAATCCTTCCTCGGACGCTCCGTAATCCATCAGCGCAAGGATTTTCTTCACCTTGTCCTCGGGAACCTTTTTCGGAATCAGGAACAGCCCGGAATAACCCGAAGTTTGGAAAGCAACATTGCCGAACGGGCCTTTTAAACTGGTGAAAGGAAGGAAATCCGCCTTCGGGTTCGTTTTAACCAATTCAGCCGTCGAACGCCAGATGCCCTCTACTGTATCTGTATGCAAGCCTGCCTTCCCCGCTTTTGCCATATCCTCCGTTTGCGATCCTTTCATCGCAGCGAAATCTTCGGGAATCAGCTTTTCCTTGTACAGCCTATTCAACCAGATCAGCGCGTCATGTGTACCCGGTTCGAGTTCGGTGTTGATCAGCTTGCCATCCTGTACCTTCCATTTACCGTTACTGCCATTCAGCACATTTTGCACAAAATTGTATTCATTCATCGTATAGCCAAGCGTGTTTGGTTTACCGTCCCCATCAGGGTCATTGAGCGTAAACGCTTTCAGTGCCCCGTACAATTCATCTAACGTTTCCGGCATTTTCAAATTCAGCTTGTCCAACCAATCCTTACGGATGGATGGCAGCGAGTTTCCTCCTTCAAGCGGACGCACGGAAGGGATGATGAAGTTTTTTCCGTTGATTCTCGTCTTCTCCCATACTTCCTTGGGATACTCCATCAAATGCGGGTATTCCTTCAGATAAGGCGTCAAATCCCAAAATGCCCCATGATCGACCATCTGACGCATAAGCGGGTTGATTAAATCGCTGACTTTCATCAGATCCGGTATTTCCCCCGAGGCCAGCACCGTATTCTGCTTTTCCCCGTAATTATTTGGTGATACCCATGTAATTGACAACTTCGTGTTCGTGCGTTTCTCAAATTCCTTCAGTACCGGATTATCGGCACTTGGTGCCTCTGTCGTATTAAATTCGGTAAGAATGCTGATTTCAGTAGGCTTTTCCTTAGCTCCAGCTTTATCAGCTTTTGCCGCCGTCCCCCCGTCTATCTTGTCACCACCGCAGGCAGTAAGCAGTGCCGCAATCAGACAGACGGCAGTAGTCGCCTTTACGTTCTTGCGAAACCATGGTTCGTGTTGAAACATGTGTAAAATCCTCCCTTTTCGATGAATTCTATATTTTATTTTGAAGTGAGCACTTTTTGTTTGAACCCACCTGTCAGCCTTTCACGGAACCTAGCATGACGCCTTTGGCAAAATGCTTTTGCAGAAACGGATATACAAGCACAATCGGAGTGATGGCAATTACGACTGCAGCCATTTTTAAAGTTTCCGTTGGAATGGTCTGCTCCGCCATCATTTCTGCTGCAGCCGATCCCCCAGCCGACGTGGAGGAATTGATCAGCATATTGTTCAGCACCAACTGAAGCGGCCACTTTGTATTATCGTTGATGAACAATACGGCATTAAAAAACGTGTTCCAGTAAGCCACCGCGTAGAACAGGCCGAATGCGGCCAGCGACGGAAGTGAAAGTGGCAGAACAATACGGACGAATATCCCGATATCATAACAGCCGTCTATCGCTGCCGATTCTTCCAGCTCCACTGGAATATTATCGAAAAAGCTTTTCATTAGAATGACATTCCATCCGCTTGCAAGTGCCGGTAAAATCAGCGCCCAAATGCTGTCGATCAAGCCCAGATTGCGGATCAGCATATAGTGGGGAATGATCCCTGGATTAAACAAAATCGTGATAAGAATCAGCAGCATAATCACCCGTCGGCCTAGCAAACGCTTTCTCGACAGACCATATGCCAAAGCAGAAGTAACGATCAAGCTGAGTACGGTGCCTACAGTTGCAAGAAATACACTGACACCCGTAGCATTAATAAATGTTCGAGTGGACAGCAAATACTTATATGCGGATAACGTCCAATGGTGTGGGAACAAAACCAAGCCCTGCTTGAGAATATATTCTGATGGATCCGTGAACGAGACAACGAACACGTAATAAAGTGGAAACAGCGCTAACAGTCCAACAATGGAAAGCAGCGTTACATTTCCCGCATCGAACAACCGGGAACCAAGACTTTCTTTCATCGTTTTCACCCCCTAATCTAAAGCTAATCACAGGTCCACCACTTTAGGATCAATAGACTCCTTCTTCTCCCAAACGCTTGGCTATCCGATTGGACACAATGACAAGAACCAGGCCTATGACAGACTTGAAGAGCCCTACGGCCGTGCTGTAGCTGAATTGACCACTCTGAATTCCCATCCTGTACACGTAGGTCTCGAATACGTCAGCCACTTCCGATACGGCCCCATTCATCATCAGGAATACCTGTTCAAAACCGACATCCATAACATGACCGAGACGCAAAATCAAAAGAATAAGAATGACACTGCGAATCGCTGGCAATGTAATATGCCAAACCTGCCTAAGACGATTGGCTCCGTCAATCTTAGCAGCCTCGAACTGCTGCGGGTCGACCCCGGCAATAGCGGCGAGGAAAATGATCGTCCCCCACCCTGTATCCTTCCAGATCGACTGCGCAGTCAACAGCCACCAGAACATGTCGGAGTTCGTAAGAAAATCAACTTTATCCTCTCCATACGATGCAAGGAGCAGGTTGACGATCCCTGACGTCTGAGAGAACAGCAGGAAAGTGATGCCCGCAATGATGACCCATGATAAAAAATGCGGCAAATACACTATCGACTGGAGTATCCTTTTAAACACCACATTCCGGACTTCGTTCAACAGTAAAGAGAAAATGATCGGCATCGGAAAAAAGAATAACAGACTCATGAGGCTGATCATCGTCGTATTGCGCAATAATTTAACGAAATCCGGATTAGAAAAAAGCCTGTTAAAATGCTCGAACCCCACCCACTTGCTCTGCACTACTCCCAAATAAGGGGAATAGTCCTGAAAAGCGATGACAATACCCCACATCGGAACATATTTGAAGAGGATGAAAAATACGAGTCCCGGTAACATAAGCAGATACAGAAACTTGTCCCGCCTCAGGCCGTGCCACAAAGATTTGCGTTTGCCTTTCTCCTTAAATCCGGTGGCTCCTCGCTGTGAATACATCCTAATCGTATTTACCTCCTTCACGAACTGTTCGCCTCCTCAATTAACTCATTCAATATTCAATGATTATTACGCATACGATAATGTCTTGGGTTACCTTTAGTATAGGGAGCGAACCACCGCTCGAAAATGTGTAATACTGACCTAATTGTAATTATTTTGACTATTTTCGATTGCAGCTTAGATTTGCACAAAAGAAAACTAAAAAAGCTGACGCCGATTGAGTACCGACGACAGCTCGCTGCCTGCTCATCCTTTTATTTTAGAGTATCCAAGAATCCTCTTGTACATCGTTTTATTCTTCAAAGTGTTAAAAATACTCATATCAGGTTCAGTATTAATCTCCAGAATCCATGGCTTCAGTTTGGAATCAATTGCTATATCAACACCGAAAGCTCGCTTCCTTCTATAACTTTTACCAAGGACATGACTTGCTTTTTTACTCAATAATTCCATATTTTTAATATATTTGATCCTAGAGTCTCCTTTAAGATGTGATTTGAGTAACTTGTCTATTGGCAAAGGAGTGCCTCCAGAATGATAATTAGTTACTATTTTTTTTGGCTTCGCTAACCTTCCAATAATACCTGTCGGGATCAATATATTATTGCTGTTCTTTTGCACCATAACTCTGATATCAAATCCTCGTTTGTTATGTTTTAGCAAATCAATCCCTTTCTGGACTACATACTTTTCTTTAGTGAGTAATATATGAAGTGAACGATATAAAGTATCAATTGAATTGAAATATCTAGTGGCAGTCCCACTTCTTAACGAATACCCTTTTTTAGTTTTTGTTATTTTATATATCCCATGACCTCCGGTACCCTCATCAGGTTTTAAATAAAGTGATTCGTATAATCTTATCATAGTTTTTATATTGGATTTAGAGGCTATTCGAGTATCAGGCAGGAAAGTGTTTATAGCATTAAATCTTTTCATGAAATTATGTTTCCCTAATTTACCCATCTTGTACTTAACCTTTTTCACATAATCAACCTCCCTACATCTTCGCCAGATTATTTTATGTGCACAAATAATTTATGGTACAGGCTGATAAGAAAATAGGCTTATTTCTCTTCTTACTGTATCAAATTCTTCATCGCAACACGGGGGAACTGATTTTGAGATTGACCATATTTACCAAAAAACCCCATCACGATTGATCGAATTGCGACCAAACGTGATGGGATTTTTAATATCCATTACACTTATTATAAAAGGACACCGCAGAGCCCTACCAGTCTCTTACAGATCCATCAAATCCATTCAGTTTGGGCAATACTCTTGTAGGCTTTTGCGGAATGGAAGCGGCGATCTCTTCGTTAAACTCCACTCCCAGTCCAGGACCAACGGGCGGGTAGGCATAGCCGTCCACTATTTTTGGCCATGGTGTTACTACGTCCGTCGGCTTTGCGGAATCAACCCAGAATCCTTCCATAAGTGTAATGTTAGGAATTGCCAAAGAAATGTGTACACTTGCGGAGGTCCCGAGTGGTCCCCAATTATTGTGCGGGACAACATTAATATTATATACTTCAGCAAATGCGGCAATTTTTTTTATTTCCGTAATGCCGCCGCACCAGCATACATCGGGTCGCAAATAATCGACATGACCGTCAACTACAAATTCACGGAAATCATACTTGTTATGTCCGCGTTCTCCGGTTGCCAACGGGATGTTCGTATGCTGCCTGTACCTCACCAACGCTTGGGGATTTTCGTGACGAATGGGATCTTCAATGTAAAGAGGTTTAAACTTCGCAACACCTTCTGCAAGCATTACAGCAAAATCAGGGTCATAGCGCCCGTGGCATTCAAGAATGAGGTCAACATCGTCGCCAACCGCAGCACGAATGGCTTCCGTATATTCAATTTGCTGTCTAACCGCCCGCTTGTGATCATGCAAGTCAATATCGTCGGTATCGTGAAAGCCGCGATAGCGAATAGCAGTTACTCCTTTTGCTGCAAGCCTCTTGGCATTTGCGGCTATTTCTTCCGCAGAATTACCTATGATATGTCCGTATAATCTCACCTTTTCCCGCGCTAACCCTCCAAGTAATTGATACACGGGCACATTTAGCGCTTTACCCTTAATATCCCACAAAGCCATATCGATAGCAGAAATTGCAGATCCCGTCACTGGACCACCTCTCGCAAATAGACGACGGAAGCAAGCCTGCCATAAATATTCGATACGATGCGGATCTTCCCCGAGGATATACGGTTTTAATTCCTCCACCATGCCGATAACTGCTAGAGGAGTAAAATTCGAACCTTCACCGTAGCCGGTAATCCCTTCATCCGTCTCAATTTTGACAAATACACCATTCGCCCGGATACATGTAACATTTATAATTTTCATGCCATTCTACCTCCTGTTTTTGCATTACTGATTTTCTTCCCTATCCCTTGATGGAGCCCAGCATAACGCCTTTGGCAAAATATTTTTGCAAAAACGGATACACGATAAGAATTGGAAGCATAGCTACTACAACGGCAGCCATCCGAATCGTTTCCTGCGGAATCATTTTATCCTCTGCGGAGCCCGCTGCGGCAATCCCCGACGATTCTGAATCGATGACGAGGGTTTTGACCAGTACCTGTAGCGTCCATTTTTTCGCATCCGTCAAATAAATCAATGCATTAAAATATGTATTCCAGTGTGACACCGCAAAAAATAGCGTAAACGTGGCAATCGCCGGCATGGAAAGGGGGAGCACAATACGTAAAAACACCATCAAATCATTGCATCCATCAATTCTTGCCGCATCCTCCAGTTCTTCGGGAAGGGCATCCATAAAGCTTTTCACCACAATCAACGTCCATGCATTCGTCAAACTGCTTAAGATCAGCGCCCAATACGAATTAAGCAGCCCTAACTCTTTCACTAACAAATAGTTAGGGACAATTCCAGCATTGAACAACAAGGTGAATATAACGCATCCGAGCATGAAATTCCTTCCAATCACATGCTTTTTGGTCAACGCATAGGCAAGAGTGAACGTAAAAACCAGGTTAAGCGCCGTACCGACGACAGTGACGAACATCGTGCTTTTCAGCGAATTCATAAAACTGTTAGTTGACAAAATGTACTTGTATGAAGCCAGTGAAAAGTCCTGCGGAAACAAATAAAATTTGAATGGAATATAGGTAGCTGGATCCGTCAGGGATACACTGAACACATAGATAAAAGGAAATATACTGGTGAGGGATATGATCAAAAGAAGTGTGTAGTTTACATAATCAAATAACGTTAAATTTTTCTTATGCACAAAACTCATGGATTCTCCCCACCTTTCTTAATAAATACCTTCATAACCTAATTTCTTGACAATATAATTAGCTGATACCACGAAAACCAATCCTACCAGCCCTTTAAATAATCCGATAGAAACACCGATGCTGAACTTGCCTCGCAAAATCCCCTGTGTATACGCGTAGGTGTCAAAAACCTCGCCTACTTCCCTTACAAGCGGATTCATCATTAACAAAATTTGTTCAAAACCGACATCGGCCATATGACCCAGTCGCAAAATCAGCAGCACTACAATGGTGGGGCGGATCGCCGGCAGTGTAATATGCCAAATCTGGCGAAAGCGTGAAGCACCGTCAACCACCGCTGCTTCATAGCGTTGTGGATCGACGCCTGCAATAGCCGCAAGGAAAATAATCGTTCCCCAGCCTGCTTCCTTCCAAATGGTTTGTCCTGTGATCAAACCCCAAAAAAATTGAGATTGAGTTAAGAACGGAATGGGTGCTATCCCAAACGAAGTGAACAGTTTATTGACAATTCCGATATCTGTCGACAAGATGAAAAATGTCATGCTGGCTATAATAACCCAAGATAAAAAATGCGGCATATATACAATCGATTGATTGATCTTTTTAAAAAACTCATGCCTGACTTCATTTACCATCAAAGCCAGGAAAATAGGAATCGGAAAATAAAAAATGAGACCGAACAAATTAATGAGTAAAGTATTGCGAAGCATACGATAAAAATTGGCATCATTCAGTAAATCCGTAAAATGCTTTAAACCGACCCATTGGCTACCCATCAGGCCTTTAAACGGGTTGTATTCTTGAAAAGCAAGCAGCAGTCCCCACATCGGTACGAATTTGAATAAAAAAAGAAAAAGAAAACCCGGCATCGCCAACAAATAAATATATCTCCCTTTAATAATTTGCCTCCATAGCCGGCTCGAAGAATATCGGCTTAGGATTCCGGACATTGATGCAACGGAAGGAACTTCAGTCGAATGCTTCATGAGATATTAGAACTCCTTTCTGATAGTCGGGGGATAGAGAATACAAGTTGCCATTCAGCGATGCTTGATTCGAAACTGGCCTGGTGTCAGATGGATGTACCGATGAAAAACACGACTAAGATTTCGCTCCGTATATCCAATACTTGCCGCAATTTCTTGAAGAGTGCAATCGGATTCCAGAAGCATCCTTTGTGCCTCCTCCATCTTGCAGTTCGTTACGTATTCTACAAACGAAATCCCCATTATTTTCTTAAATAACCGGCTGACATATGGCGGAGTCATAGAAAGCATCTCCGAGCATTGTGTTAACGAAATGTCGCACTGGACGTTTTCTCTAATATATTGGCATACACGCATAATATCGGACTTGCCCTTAGCTAGTTGATTCAGATCGTTTTGAGCGGTTATTCTTTGGATCAGGGGGAAGCACACATCCGTAAACCAATCACATATTTCTGTGGATGTCTTTCTCTCCATCAATTGATCAAACAAGTTGTTCTCCAATACAGTAAAGATACTGCCTCCCTGACTTTCCACAGACTGAATAAGGGAAGCCAAAAGAAGATGATAAGATTGATAAGTAATCATATGAGATTGGGAAAGACGGGCAGTTTGAGAAAATGATTTTAACGCCTGCTTTGCCGCTCCAGCATCCTTAGACAGGAGTGCTGAAACCATCGATTCTACATGTTGATGCGGATAGAGTGATACCATCTTTCTTTGTGGATTTTCCAAATCCTCAATGTAAAGCACAGGATTGGAATCATCAATCAAACGGTACTCAAGGGCTAATAAGGCCTCTTGGTAAGACACCGGTACATCAAAAATATGGGTGCAAACGGTACCCATTCCAATAGAAACTTTGAACTTCAGGAATCGATTCAATGCATTGCATACGGCAATTGCATATTTGTGGGACTCCTTAGCCAGCAGCGACATGTCCGTACAACTAACAACAGCAATACCGTTTCCCTTATTTAGGTTAAAGGTATAGCCGCTCAATGATTTATACTCTTCCAGCAGTTCTTCCATTACGTTGGTTATGGCAAACCCAATTATTGCTTTGTCCTCTGGCAGGAACCGCTTTTCTTTATGAACATTTTCCAACTCAACAACCAATACGATGTAGTTTCCGGAGACAGAGATGCCCAAATCAGAGCACTCCTTCTGCAACAAGCTTTGATCCGCGTAACCTTTTTCCAAAAGCTTGTGAAAAAAACGTTCACGCAAATTCGGTTCCATTTTCCTTAAATAAGTAGATAACGATTTCGTTTCTCGGTTTAAATAGTTAAGACATTCTTTGATGTAAGTAATTTCATTTGGATTATGATTTGGTTCCGTCCCAAGACTTAAATCTCGGCCCTGTTTCAATAATTGTTGAATCGGACTATATACCCGCATAGAGTTGAAAAATGTTAATAACACCGCGACAAGGATTAAGATCAAAACGGCACATATCGTCATCCAGCGGATCCAACCCAATTGTTTGGCAAATGCCTCCTTCGGGATCAAGGAAATATAAATACGTCCCGAGGTAGTTTTTTGATAAGAGTAGAGTGTCTCACTCCCATTCGGGCCTGTGGCAAGGAACATGTCCGATAGCTTTTGATCTTCCACAACTCGTTTTATATTTTGATCGTGGTGCTCGTCTGTATCCAGACTACTTTTTCCCTGAGAATGGAATAAAGTCAGGCCTTTGGCATCCGTCACAAGTAATGATTTATCAGTAAATGAAAAAAAACTGTCGTTCATGTAACTTTTCAGCTTATCGACACGAATGTGAATGATCAATCTATCCATACCTTTAGCAGCGCTCATCAACGGCAGTCTTCGAACAAAAGTAATGTATCCGCTTTTTTCAGATCGCGGCAGATACAGCCATTGAGCTTCCGGGGAATCCATGCTTAATACGGACTCGATATCTTCAATGTAGGGATAATTCGTAATAGGTATTTGCCCGTAATATACCGAATTCAGCATTTTATTGCCTTCTTGATATAGCAGAATTTCCCCGATGAAGTCATTTGTGTTTTTTTTTCGGTCCAATGCAGCGAGCATCTGTTTGTTGATGAGATAATCATTTCCATTACGATAGCCAGAAAGGAAATCTACAATTGAAGGGTCCAAGGCTAATTGGAACGATTCCAGCTCAATCGCGGCCAATAAGGAATCGATTCGATCCGACACAAATTTCAGCAAACACGGCTTTCCTCTTCGGTCTTTTGGTAAGCTTCCTTGACCGCAATTTGATAGTAACCCATTCCCGCCAAGATGATCGGTATACATGCCGAAATCATCCCCAACCAGATGAGGCGGTAGAAAAAATGACCTCGCATATCAGACCAAGCAGAAATGATCCCAGACCATCTCCTACGCAACCATATTGCCATTAGGAACCCTCCAAACTACGTTGAAACCTAGCAAGTCAGCTATACCTTCGGCAAATGCACATTACAGGGAACTAAGGGTATACTCGGCTTTATCCAGCCAATCGGGATGAATGGTTACACCCCATCCAGGTTCATCAGGAATGCTCACTTCTCCATCTCTGATTGCAAAAGGATCTGAAGTATACAGACCATTCAACCACTTTGTTTCCTCAATGCTGTATTCCATAAAAGGCCCTCCGTTAGGGAGTGCACCCAGTAAATGCATCGTAAACAAGGTCACCATGGAATGGTTGGCCGCATGTGGTGTGCAGGGCAACCCTGCTTCTTCAGCCATCCTAGCCACACTCAGCGCCCTGCTGATTCCGCCCAAATAACAGATATCCGGCTGTACGATATCGACTGCTTTCATCTGGATCATCCTTCTGAATTGCGCCAAATCGCAATCCTGTTCGCCGCCAGATACCGGAACCGTTAACGCTGCAGCCACCTCTGCTGTCCATTCCAATTCGGGATAGGGGCATGGTTCTTCAAAGTGGCCTACATTGTACTGCTCCAGCATGCGGCCGACTTCAATCGCCCTTTTGGGTGTGTAACCGCTGTTTGCATCCACCAGCAGAATCGTATCATCTCCAATTGCTTTACGAACAGTAGGTACAATTGCTTCTGTACGACCTGGCCAGCGATCGACATCGTTGCCGAAATTGTCGGCAATCCGAATTTTAAATGCCCGTATTCCATATTTATCCTGTAATCGGACCAATCGATCGGCTTCATCCTCGGGTTTAATGTTACGGCTCATGCTGGAACCGTAAACCGATAATCGGCGTGGCTTTCCACCCAGAAGCTCACACACGCTCTTGCCTTCCCGTTTACCACGGAGATCCCATAGAGCTGTGTCCACGCCTCCGACAGCGCGGCATATATATGAACCTGGGAATTTATGCTCGCCGATTACGATTCGTTCAGCCAAGCTTGCAATATCGTCTGAATCGGCTCCTAATACATATGGAGCGATTTGCCGGTGCAGCACTTTGGCGGAGAGATCTGAATGATAAGATGCTACTTGACCATATCCCTCCAACCCATCTTCGGTTCGTACACGAACGATACCGACCGATTGCGAGATAAATGTTTCAATACTTTTTATTTTACTCATATTTTCCGTCCTCCTCGGCATGATCTACTAGTTTCATTTATGCACTGGAAGCATAAAGCTAACTGTATGCGCTTTCAAGCTGGTTTCTGGCAGTTAGCCTTATGCTGATTACACGTTTATTTTCCTTTATTTGCTGCAAATTCTTTCTCTGATTTAGTGAATTCCTGGAAAGCCTTTTTCATCTCGGGCAAATTTCTTAATTGTTCTTGATAAGCCCTGAAATCGTTTATTGAGATTTTACCGATGATAGCCTGAACCGTTTTAGTATCAAATTCATCCTGATATTTCGGCCAGATATCATTGAACGTATCAGATATTAGGTAGCTGAATGGGTCCAACTTCCCCTTTTCCGTCCAGTCTTTTACCAGGCTTTCCGTTTCTTTATTGAATTCTGGCGGTGCGTTTACGTTTCTGATTTTAAAGCCGGGGTCATAAGTCAAGACCCAAGGATCATAGCTGGAAATGACCATTTCTTTACTTCCAAGCTCGGTCATCTTGGGATAGCCGTTCACCATAGTGTAATGGATACCTTCAACACCGTATTCACCGAATTTCAGGAATTCAGCCGTAGCCGTAGACTCATAAAAGTCAAGAATACGCTTTAGCTTTTCCTCTGGAACCTTTTTAGAAATGAACATCCCTGGTGCAAAATTTGACCGTAAATTAATCGCATAGCCTTTAGGACCCTTTAGTACTGCGGATCTAACAAGAGCATTCGGATCGATTTTTCTATTCGATTCCGTGTACTGCCAGTCAGCTCTGACAACATATCCCAAGGAGGCGGCTTTACCAGAGCCAATCAGATCCAGAGACTGCGGCTCTTTCATCGTAGAGAATTCCTTGGGCAGCAGCCCGTCAGCATACAATCCCCGGAACCATTCCACCATATCGGCATACTGCGGCGTTAGTAATCCGCGGATAAGCCCTCCATCTTTATCGTATGTTGGGTCGTAGACACCAAAGCCAGGCATAAATACGTCTCTTGCCCCACCTAATACCCCGTGAGTGGTTAATCCAATGGGATTTTGTCCAGTCGGATTGGCTTTGACAATCGCTTGTAAAGCAGCCTTATACTCATCCAGCGTCGTCGGCATCGGGATTTTCAAATTGTCCAACCAATCCTTACGCATCAACAGGCTGGAATGGACCTGTGATCTCATCCGGGGCAGAGTGTAAATTTTTCCATTTACTCTGTTATAATCGAATACCCCGGTCTCTTTGTTTTTTTTCAAATTTGGATATTTGCTAAAATCGCCTAAAAAAGGTGTTAGATCCCAAAACATTCCATTCTCAATTGCTTTGTAAAAAGTAGGTACGTTGTAGCCTACCCCCAAAACAACTTCTGGAATATCTCCCGTTGCCAACATGAGCTCTAATTTCTGCTGATAATTAGCACTCGGTATCCACTGAATATCCAAATCCACATTGGTTTTTTTCTTAAATTCCTTCCAAAAACTGTTGTTCATATCCGGAAGCTCGTTATACAGCCCCCATGCCATACTGATTTTTAATGGCTCGTCTTTCTTATCTTTCTGATTCGTGTTTCCAATCGCTGCCGGCGCAGACCCTTCTTGGGAACATGCTGCAAGCAAAGAGATGGATAACCCTAAGGGCAATAATGCAGACACTATTTTATTCCGTTTCACACTCATTTTTCCCCCCTTTAATTTGCGGCAGGAGTAGATTAAACCGCTTTCATAAAAATAATGCATATCCGTTTGGATAGAAACAGACAGTTTTTGATGTGTGTAACTGTAGTTAAATAATGTCTTGCTATACAAGATTACTTGAAGATCATGTTGAGGTACCAAGTACAATTTGAAACAATATTATGAAAAAGCTACTACAAAAATTGTCCTTAAGAATTTTTAATTGGGATGCCGTTAGCGACGAATTGTCATGTTCGAAATTTTGAACCTGATTCACTATACAGTTTATATTAACACATTTTGGGAATGAGATCCCATATATGATGTTTATTTCCTTATTTCAATGAATGTGCTCGCTTGAAAAAGAGATATGGATGGAGAAGTCTAGACAGTTAGAAAAATAGTGTACCAGATCGATGAAAACATGAAGGATAAATTTCCGTCCACAGCAACATCAGATGAATTAGCGAATAAACTGGACTATTGCCAAAATGAATTGCAACTCGTATGTATGATGTGGCATATTGACGCTATTGAAGGAGCGAAAATAAAGCAAAGCATAAAAAAGGCGAATTCTTATTCAAATTGAATAGAAATTCGCCTTTATGACCCTATCCTTAACAGAATTCCTCTAAAGTTGTATATAAATATTTTTCAGGGCAATTTCTAATTGTTAATGATAAACCAATAGAGTCTGATGCCATTATAGTTTTAACGGGAGGTGGCCAAGAACGTTCTCTTGCGGCTATATCTTTGTTTAAAGAAGGCTTTGCACCTCTAATTATTATATCTAATGATCGTGAAGATGGTACTACGAATCCATTATTAAACTTGGTGTTCCTGCAAGTAACATCATAAGATAGTTTTTACTATTATCCAAACAATGCTCGGTTTAGGAAGCTCTACTTCAAATCATTCAGTAGCTTCTCAAACTTATTGGGACTTAATATTTCGTGTGTGACAAATCTCCCATTATAAAACAAACTAAAGGTTGTCCAAGCAGTTGGAGCCTTTTGAGCTTCTTCTCTAGATTGGATACGGTGAGTGTGGAATGCGAATCCTCGATTACTCGCAACCTCCCTTAGTTCCTCCAATACTCCGACTGCAAAAGGACATTGAGCTGTGTAGTAGATATGGATATCCTCTGCATCAGATACATATGAGATGTTAAATGCTGGTGTAGGGGCTGAATTGCTCCATTTCAGAGCCATTAGCTCAAAGTAAGGCTCAGATTTATCTACTACTTCAAAACCCATGTATTCGAAGTAGTTCTTGTCGCTTAGGTAGGGAAGCTTTTTCTTACCAACAATATGTACTATGCCATCCATCCCAAGCGCCATTGCGTCTTTCTTACATTTTTCCAACAATTGTTTTCCGTGTCCTTGGTTCTTATATCTCCCAGAAACCCATAGACAATTGACAAACATGTAGTTAGGAGCCACGATTGGTACCCACGCTTTTTCAGCAGGAAGATACTCAATAAATACTTTTGCGCGCCCATTCAGACGATAGAATGTTAACCCATCATCCATCCGTGCGCTAAGCCACTGCTTTTTTTCGAGTACGGCCTGTTCATACTGCTTGGCCCCCAGTGCACAGCAAATGTGCTCTCGATCAATATTTTGTTTCGTGATTTCTATGTAGTTCATCGTGTACCTCTTCCTTATTCAATTAAACGCTTGCCTCATTTCTGCCGAATGGAATCAGGTATAATAAAAGACACCGTTGTTCCCTCACCAGACTTGCTCTGAATTTGCAAACCTTGTCCATACAATTGTGTTAATCGGCTATGCGTATTAAACAGCCCGATACCCCGATATTCTTTACCGGCTGGACGTAACAGCTTGCTAATCTGTTCGTCATCCATGCCAATCCCCGTATCTATGACAGAAAAACGGACAGCCTCTGCTTGCCTCTCAATCCGAATCCGTACCGTCCCACCCTTAGACAGCTTTAAAATACCATGTCGAACCGCATTCTCCACCAGCGGCTGAATCGTAAGCGGTGGAATCAGCACTTCCATATCTACGTTCACTTCCCATTCCACCTGTAGACGTTCCTCGAAACGCTGCTGCTCGATATATACATAGTTCTCCACCAGATGAAGCTCCCGAGCCAGCGGTACCAGCTTGCCTGCGGTCAAAAAGTCAAAACTGATACGCAGGTAAGCTGTGAATGCCTCTGTAAGTTCTCGCATCTTTTCTGTATCAATTTCACTTAGAGCCATAATCGAATTCAACGTATTAAAGAGAAAATGCGGGTGGATTTGCGCTTGCAAATAAGCAGCCTCTATGCGCAGCCGTTCATTGACGGCTTGCTTCAATGAGGAGAGCGACCAGGCGCGATACTTCAATTCCACAGCATCCGCAGGTTTGGTGACATAATCGTTCGCTCCGGCAAGGAAGCCTGCATATATATCCTCCGATTCACCACGAGCTGTTAGCAGTATAATAGGCAGTTCAAACAGTGAGAACCGCTCACGAATCAAGCGCGTCAATTCATACCCCGATGTACCCGGCATCATGACGTCGGCGATGATCAGATCCCACTGTTCGTGGTGCAGCTTGTCCAACGCTTCACGTGCAGAATACGCGGTTTCTATATAGTAATCTTCCGTTGATAAGATCTGGATGAGTACCTTCAGA
The DNA here is from genome assembly GCF_025567575.1 of Paenibacillus baimaensis. Classification (NCBI taxonomy): domain Bacteria; kingdom Bacillati; phylum Bacillota; class Bacilli; order Caryophanales; family Paenibacillaceae; genus Paenibacillus; species Paenibacillus baimaensis. The sequence goes on from NZ_JAOQIO010000124.1 coordinate 496,218, forward strand.
TTGACGGGATCATCATCGACTGCCAGCACTCGAAATCGATCAGAACCACCCTGTGGTATCGAGATAGGATGAACTTCTTTTATTTCATAACTGGCTGCCACCATAGCAGCGGCTTCGGCTGTTATCTGTGCCCTGACCAATGTCAGCGAGTCCATCTCCTGCTCTGTACGATCAGGTATAAATGACTGCCGCCTCTCATCCAGCATAGGTAATTGGAAGCTGAACACGCTGCCTTTGCCCGGTTGCGATACCACTACGAGCTCACTACCGTGCAGTTCGACCAGATCCTTGCAAATACTAAGTCCCAGTCCAATACCACCTCCGCCAAAAGCCCCCTGCTCATAGGGCATAAATGCACGCTTTTGCATGGCCTCATCCATACCTGCTCCCGTATCCCTCACATGTATCCATACTTGCCCGTTGTCTTGCACGGCTGCCAGTTCAACGCTGCCTTCCTGTGTATGCTTAATTGCATTATGTACTAAATTAATCAGAATCTGCACCAAACGTTCTTCATCTGCATATACGAAGGGCAAATCCTCCTTGATGTTCAGGCGAAGCTGCACCTTTGTACCATCGGTCAAAAACCGCAGCATATCGAATACACCAGCTGCCAAGGACTGCACTTGCACAGCCGACCTGCGCAGCGTAATCCTCTTATCCTGCAATCTCACGACATCAAGTAGGTCATTAAGCGTATGCGACATCCGGTTGCTAATCATAATGAGCAGTTCCATATCACGTTGACTTTGTTCATCCAGCATATCCTTTTTTCGGGTCAGTACACTTTGAGAAATGTTCATAATGCCGTGCAGTGGCGTACGCAGTTCATGTGACGTATTAGCTAGAAAACGATCCTTCAAGCGGTTAGCCTCAGCTAATTGAGTATTGAGCAATAAAACTTCATCTGAATTATGAAAATATCTTTTAAACCAATAAGCAGAGAAGCTTGTAATCGCAGCAATCAAATCTATGGGATAAAACATGAACTGCGCCGCTCCCGCATAATACACTGTCCCCCACAAAATATTATTGATGATACTTATCACCGAAAATAACAGGTATAAAGCACCGACTTCTTTATTCAACACCATTCGTATAAAATAGTACGCCGTCCAGAATAGTGGAATGTAATACAGCATCATGTAGTGCTCTTTCTCGAGTGAGTAAAGTACCATTTCTGCCGAACCGATTACAATAAAAAGATTATAAGCAATAAGCACAAGCACATAACTATAAAAAGCCACACCCTTACGTTGATTGCCAATAAAACTTCTTCCCATCAGCAAGACGAAAAAGGCGAACCACATGAAAGCAAAGGCTTTCAACTTCACCCTCCATGCAAAGTCTGCTTCAACCCACTGGAATAGAAGCCCATTGTGATACACGGCAACCGTCATGGCTGATGCCACCATCATCAGGAAAAACACGAGAAACTCTGTTTTACGGACATTCATCAGATAGATTATCAGTGCATATAACGCATGAAGTAGAAAAATCACGCATACGGTAAGCTGCAAACCCGTGGAAACCAAGTATTTTTGGTTGACCTCTTTTTGCGTCCCAAATTGTACAGATTTAATGATGCCACCTTTTAGAGGTGACTCATGATTAGCAGCCCGTACGAACAGATTCAGCTCCATTTGATTCGTCTGCGCAAAGGGTACCAAAAAGGATTTGGTTTCGGAAACATGTCCCTCCCTCCCTTCGGCAAGTACACCGAAATGGGCAAGCACCTCCCCATTAATCTCTACTTCTGAGGCTGTATAAATCGATTGAAACCAAATACCAAGCGGCTCGATCAATGGACGATCAAGCAATATACGCACATAATAGGTTCCGTATCCATATGCCTCTTTGTTTGCAGGATCAAATACAGCATTCCAGTTGCCTGGTACCTGCAACATCTGTCCTTGCGAAGCCCCTGCAATATTGGATGCACCTACCCATTGTCCAGGATAAAACAGCCACTCCCCATCCATCGGGAAGATACGTGAATGATCAAGTTCTAGGCCTCGCAAATCCAACACGCCTTGCTTCACAGATGGAGGATTGGGTAACGACAGCTGATTATGCCAATTCCAACGCACTACAACCAGCAAGAGAATGAACACTAATAAATAAATAACATGGCTTAGCTTGATTTCGTTCTTCGAAGTTGTCATGAACGCCTCATTCTTCGATAATTTTCAATAAAAGCTTTATTAGGGATTAATCGATGGTAGTGGATGGATTGTTTAAAGCACCGAGGGTATTATTTTGATGTAGATATTTCGAGTCTAGCATATCCTTGGTAAAAGGAAAACCCATAGTAGGACAGTTACAGGTTGTAACCACCATAATAGATAATAAATCTGTGATTGATTAAATCACCTAATCGTTGGGTAATACTTTAAAATCCCATATCAGATTAGGAGCATACAATTTGGAAACTATTTATCGATGGATTACCGTTATCAAAGAAACCTATTTATTAATTGGTGCAGGTCTAGTTGCTGTATTTGTTTTAAAATCCCTCGCTGGTTCCATAATGAATAAGTTTGTCAAGAAAAAATTAATCAAGCATAAAAATGAGTGATCTACATCGATGGTTGGAAATGTCTTATGCATCTTTTTCACAGCTCAATCTCTGCTCAATTTACTCCTGATCGCATCTAATTGGTCCATCATTCTTTTACGTAAATGTACGGGACTGACGTCTTCAAGAAGGACACCAAACGACAACAGATAACTGTCCAGCCAGTTACCCTCTGGAAAATATACCGTGATACTATAAGTACCATCTTCATTATGGGTAATCGTCTGCTCTGCAAATTCATCGAAGATTCGGTAAGCACCTTGTGCAGAAATCCGCAAAGTCACCTCGATAGAGTTACGCATAATGTTGTCTTCTGCATCTGTAAACGGCACTACCGGTCTTGGATCGCAAACGACCTCAGTAACAACGATCTCCTTCATGCGACTGATCTTAAATACACGGGAGCTCTCACTATTACGGCAGTACCCCTCCAAATACCACGATTTACTCTTAAACAGCAGCCTGACGGGTTCAACACTCCGCTTACTCTGTTCACCCGCTGTGTTATAGTAATGAAACTTGATCAGATGATGGGCGATTATCGCTTGACGCAAGAGTGGGAATATCTGTCTCTGGCTGTCCTGACTTCCCCATGGGGAGAAATCCACCTCAATCCAGTTATTCATATCCTTCTTAAATAATGTGCTAAGCTTCTCCAGCACGTCGTTTGTTTCAGGGAGTTTTACAGCGCTTAAGCTCTGAAGAGCCATTAAAATATCATTTTGCTCATGCTCAGACAACAAAGACGTATTTAATACGTACCTGTCCATTAAAGAAATTCCGCCGCCTTTTCCTCTGCTGCTGTAGATTGGAATTCCGGCCGCGCTTAAGGTATCAATATCTCTAAAAATGGTTCTGGCGGAGACTTCGAAATGTTCGGCCAACTCGGCTGCTGTCAAAGTCTTCTTATGCAGGAGTAAATAAATAATTTCGAAATGTCGACTTATCGGCATATGTACCACCTCAATGTAATAGTATACATCTTAATATGACATTATAAACCAAACCAGGGTCAAGTTTTGAGGAAAATGGAAAAAGATCGCCCTCCCTATATCAAACATGCAGGGGACGATCCATAAAGCTATTGTGCTCTCTTGGTAAGCTTCTCCTATTCCGCTGGATGCTCCTGTAATGATGATCACATTGGATTTCAAGTTTTCCAATTGTTTTCGCTCCTCATATGAATGCGTAATTACTTTCTTACTATACAACCCCTAATATGACAACGTAGGGTCATATTATAAAAACTTCCTATTCAAAATTTACAGCTGCAAAATCTTTAAAAGTTTTAAAATATGACATACTGCTGTCGAATTAAGAGTCGTATACTAAGCTAGCAAGTATCAAACAAACAGGAGTGATAACAATTGGAAACAAATATGATTAAATCGTGTCAAAGCTGCGCAGCACCGCTGGGTGAAACCAATGATATTCAGGGTACAAATGCGGATGGCAGTACCAATCCTGATTATTGTAAGTATTGCTTTGCAAATGGCGAATTCACGGCAGATTCCACTATGGATGAGATGATCGAATTTTGTGTGCCCCACATGGTGTCAGCAAACTCAGGAATGACTGAGAGTGAAGCCAAAGCACAAATGAAAGTGTTGTTCCCAACATTAAAACGCTGGGCCCCTGTGCAATAATAGTTGGTATGTTGGTATGTTGGTGTCTGGGTCCAACCTACTTGATCATGGAAGTCGTGCAATATTTCAAACCCATAACGCTCCATCCTTTGAAAAAACGGCATCTCTGCCGTTTTTTTGTTATACCAGTCTTTGATGAATTGTGCTTTTAAATAGATTGTTTTCAAATTAGAATTTGATGCAGATTTTCCCAAAATGCTTACCTTTACCCAAGTAATGCAGAGCATCAACAGCCTGCTCGAATGGAAAAACAATGTCAATGATCGGTCGAAGCTTACTCTGATCAATTGCCCGATTCATCGTCTCAAACATGTCGCGACTACCGACATTGATCGCTTGGAGTCTTGCTTTCCTTAGAATAGCGGGGATGATATCAAATCCTTCGACACGGTATCCCGATAGAACACCAACCATACTGATTTGTCCTCCCACCCGCAGCGCTGAGATGGACCGGTTCAAGGTAGCAGAGCCGCCAAGATCGACGATATGATCCGCTCCACGACCATTCGTCAGTTCAAGAACGACCTTATCCCATTCAGGTGATTGTCTGTAATTGATTCCATAATCCGCACCGAGTCCCTTCGCTCGCTCCAATTTATCGTCGCTGCTTGATGTTACAATCACAGTCGCTCCGTGAAGCTTGGCAAATTGAAGCGCGAACAAGGAAACGCCGCCTGTCCCTTGCACGACAACTGTTTCACCGGCTTTTATTGTGCCTTCCTCCACTACAGCATGCCAAGCCGTAACACCTGCACAAGGGAGTGCCGCTGATTCTTCATCCGTCAAATGATCCGGTACACGAACCAAGCCTTTCGCGGGAAGCACGATATATTCCGCGAGCAGCCCGCCCAACGGGCTTCCCAGCGTACTTACCCAATTGTCTTGTGTAGGTTCTCCGGATATCCAGCTTTGAGTAAAAATGCCGCAGACTCGGTCACCTGTGTTGAACCTGGTTACTTGCTCTCCCAAGGCGACAACTTCTCCAACACCGTCAGATGTCGGAATGAAAGGCAGCATTAAATTGGGGTTATAAAACCCGTCAATGACACCCAGATCTCTGGAGTTAAGTGAGACTGCCCGCATTTTGATGAGTACTTCATGAGGACCAGGAATCGGCATTGAACGTTCAGCTACCTTTAGTTGATCGAGCCCAAATCCACTTTGAATTTCGTAAGCTTTCATGGAAATCTCCCCTTTAGCGAATGGTATAGACATACATTAATACATGAACTAAAATAATGTAAGTAGGCACTTTAATGTGTCCTGGGAACAAAAAGGTGCACAGGGGGGGCATGAAATGACATCATCAAGTTCGATTAAACCCATACAACCTGATATATCGATATCTGTTTGCGGATATAGTAAAGTACTTGAAATCATTTCCAATAAATGGACAGCGCTAGTCATCTACTCTTTGGAAGACGGTACAATTCGTTACGGTGAAATGAGGAGACGAATCGAAGGCATATCCAAAAAAATGCTGACCCAAACACTTCGGCAGCTGGAACGGGATGGGTTGGTCCAACGCGATATTACTCCGTCTATCCCTCCAATCGTCGCATATTCACTTACTTCGCTTGGTGAAACTTTGCTTCAACCTATGAGAGAGCTGAAACAATGGACGAGAGATCATTATTCGCTAGTCGAAAATGCCAGAGCGGCATATGATCAATCTTATAGCCAGGAATAAGCTATAGGGATTCGCTTTGTGCGATGATTAGGCGAGCTTCTCAGTAACAAATAAAAAGCATGACTATGTCTCACAATTCGGGACATCGTCATGCCGGATTAAAGTCGAAGACAATGATAAGTATTTGATATTAGTTATGCGCCCCGTTCCCGTTCTACAAATGCCAAGAAACTCCGAATTAATGGCACCTACCCATAATAACCCATGTCGATTCCGTTAATTCTTTGCTACAATAGCGGTTAAGTCTTCTGCAATAATATACTATAAGCATTATAGTGATTAGGTGTATATTCATGTGACTACTTGTACAGGAGGCATTATGAATATAACGTCCTTTTTCATCTATTGTGTTGTTGCGACATTTACACCTGGGCCGGCCAATATGGTCATTTTACATTCCGTGCATCATTTTGGCGCAAAAAAAGCAATGGAGTATGTAGGCGGGGCCACAGTTGCCTTTGGTATGATGCTCGCTTCTTCTGTGGTGCTAAACCGTATGTTAGTGGGGATCATTCCGAATATTGTAGGCATCATGCAGATCATAGGCAGTTTATATATGCTCTATCTCGCTTATCAAATCTTCAAGATGGATTCAACGGAATCCAAACCTAAACAAACCGCCAATTTTCTCTCAGGCTTGCTGATGCAATTTGTAAATCCTAAAGTTGTTTTGTTTACGCTAACCGTAATACCCAGCTATATTATGCCCTATTACACCTCATCGCTGGCATCGTTCCTGTTTGTTATGGTCATCACCGTCATCGGATTTTTTGCATTTACCACTTGGGTTGTTTTTGGTGCAGTTTTCAAAAGATTTTTAATTCATCATTACAAATTGATAAACACCCTGATGGCGCTTTTTTTAGTTTACTCTGCAATTATGGTATCGGGCATCCTATAGAGATTGGGAGGTGAAGGGCGTGGAGAAATTCAACTATAAGAAATCAGCAGATATCCTGGCCTTATCGGCAAGCATCACTGAGTTTACATATAAAAAGCATTGCCACGAGGAATATGCACTTGGTGTGACTTTACGCGGAATCCAGCAATATAACTTGGACGGCAGCTTTCAGTTATCCCATAAAAATGGTGTTATGCTGTTTAATCCCGAGCAATCGCATGATGGCAGCTCATATGATAGGGCAGAGCTTGATTATGTCATGCTCTATATCAAGCCTGCCCTATTATTAGAGATACTTGGGAAAAAAGAATTGCGTTTCTCCTCCCCTATCGTCTACAATGCCAATTTAGCGCGATGTATTATCACCCTAAGCCATGCCATCCAGAACGGTAAAGAAGAATTACTGTGCAGCGAGCTACTGTTAACATTAGTTGATCTTATTTCTAATACAAACATAGATACAGCCTATAGAAAAAATAATGAATTCGTCAAAAAAGCGAAGGAAATGATGTTCGACAATATAGAAAATGTGCTGAAGCTTGACGACCTCTCTCAAGAGTTTGATATGTCCAAATACCAATTTATCCGAGAGTTTAAGCATCATACCGGCATATCGCCTTATCAGTTTTTTTTGAATTGCAAGGTAGAGCATGCGAAGCAGTCCATAGAGAAAAATAAGGATATTTATTCGGCCGTGGCGGAATGCGGATTTGTCGATCTGACTCATCTGAACAGGCATTTTAAAAGTGTGTTCGGAATAACCGCTTTTGAATACAAGTCACAGCTCAATTGAAGTTGATCTTATCATTTTCTGGACTTCAAGAAGACTGATGCGCTTCCGGGTGTCATCCTGATATAGATAAAAATCCTGAACGTGGTCAATAAATAGTAGGCCATTCAAATGATCGACCTCATGCTGGATGCAGCGAGCCAAATAATCCTCGGCTTCTAAAGTAAACCGTTCTCCGTATCGATTCAGGCTTGTGACTTTAACAGATTTGGCCCGCTTCACGATTCCCGTATATCCTGGAAATGACAGGCAAGCCTCCGGACCTATTTGCTCATCCGCGGATTCAATAATCTCAGGATTGATCAGCTCAATTAATCCTTCCCCACAATCCATGACAATTACTCTTCGAAGAATTCCTACTTGTGGCGCAGCCAGTCCTGCCCTGCCATCAGCCGCGTAGAGGGTATCCACCATGTCATCCAGAAGTTTTAAGATTTTCGGATTTATTTCATCTACCGGTTTGGCTGCCTTTCTTAAAATTGAATCACCAAAAAGGACAATTGATCTTTCTGCCATGATTTGCCTCCAATCTTCCTCCTATACTAAGCGCCTTTCATAGATGTTGGAGTATGTACCCAAAGATCGCTGGGCGTACACTCCAAAGCTGTACATAGCGCGTCCAAGGTGTCTGCCTTCATTTGTTTAGGTTGGTCGTTAAGCAGGGCGCTAATGGAAGGAGCGGATAAATCGTACCCTGCTTTCTCCTTTAACAAACGGGCTAATGCCGTACCTGAATTTATCATAATCTCAAACCATTTTCAACCATAAAAAGGCTATAAATCATCTACCATTCGTGACTTTCAGATCCGCCAGAGGCTTCATCAGACACTGCCAGTAATCAGGCAACTGTTCCCGATTATCGAGATAAACCGCTCGCAAATGTTTGGACACGTCCATTACCTGATCTTCGACGAGCACCTCCCGTATTTCGGATGCTTTTACAGGTACTAAACTGCTGATTACAGTATTGAAGTGTTCCAAAGGTAAAAACATATCCGGGCTTTTCTTGTAGGAACAATGAGCCGGAAACCGCGGAGAGCTCCCCGAATCATACTTGGACAGCTTCACTGCGGCATAATGCTCCAACAATAAGGACTGCGCATCGAATTCAAGCACAGCAAATTTTTCATCCGGCTCTCTCCGCGCGTAGGTATCCACCATTTTCTGACAATCCCTTAAGGTAGGCCAAAAAAACACATGCCGATCCAGACAAGCCCGAAATTGCTCCTGTGTAGTTGCCGCATCGATCATACTGTCAACAATCTTCAGATGAGCATTGATGGTAATTAAAAAATCACCATAGCTCACATTTTTCGCCAGTAATCGACGCTCACCTTCGAATTCGGGATTGATACGAGTACTGGATAGTAACGCATCCAAATGGGCAATAGCCGATAAATTACTCGCTCTTGTAAAATGATACAGGGACTTCCTGCCTTTTGCTTTTGTTATTGCCGCTATTACAGCCGTTTTCATGGTCCTGCTCCTTCTCGTCTATGAGGATCTAAGCATGGTTTCTAACAGGAAGTTGCGTATATTTGAAATCATAGTGTGTAATGATACAATGACAATAGGCATTTAACAACGCACTGATGTCCAATTCAAACTAGGGAGTGAAGCACATGTCGATTGATGTTTATTTTAATTTCAATGGAAACTGTCGTGAAGCTGTAGAATATTATGCAGAGGTTTTTGGAACAGATAAACCGCATATTATGACCTTCGGAGAAGCGCCGCCCAACCCGGATTATACGGTTCCAGAGCAAGTGAAGCATTTGGTCATGCACGCACGACTTAACATTTATGGAAGCAATGTCATGTTTTCAGATACCTTTCCTGACATGAACTTTATAGTAGGAAACAACATCAGCCTTGCCCTAGTCATTAAGGACATTGATGCCATAAAGTCAATTTTTCATAAGCTCAAAGAAGGCGGTACTGTAGGGATGGAGCTGCAAGAAACATTTTGGAGCAAATGCTACGGCCAGCTTACAGATAAGTTCGGAATTGGATGGCAATTGAACTACGATAGTGGAGAAATGAATATGTAATAATTTTAGCATAATGCTGTGCGAAATCAGGATATGGAACTTTTCTTATTGTGAAAAGATTCTGTATCCTTTTTGCTTGTCAACATAACGAAAAGCTTCGTGAAGGAGCTTTGTTATGGTTTTGTTATGCGGAGGCTGCTGCTTTTTATTCGAATGTTATGACCTCTAGGCTATTGTATACCTATGAACACTTCCTACAGCAAGTCAGGCAGTAGAATATAACACAAAAGGAGATTGATCTTCATGGTAAAACGGAACTCTTTGTTAGCAACCTTAACGATTACAACAGCGGTAGGTTTTGCAGCCATAGCACCCCTGAATGTACTGCAGGTGCTTGCAGCAGATAAATTTATCGATATCGAAAACACAGCCGCATCCAAGTTGGCGATTCAAGAGTTAGCTAAACAAAATGTGCTGTCAGGATATTCCGACACGGAATTCAAACCTAATCAGAACGTTACCCGAGGCGAGCTGGCTAAGATCGCTGCTCTATCGATGTATGTCAATCTGAATACGGACAAAAAGCTCAGCTTTCAGGATGTACAACAATCCGATTGGTCTTTCAGCTATATTAATGCCTTGGTCAATGCGGGCATAATGAAAGCCGATAACGATCGGTTTCAGCCAGGCGCTACGGTAAGCCACGAGCAGCTGGTGGAGACCGCAGCAGCACTATTGAAGCAGGATAAGGCAGCTGTGCAGATTCTATTCGGCAGCTCATATACAGCAGGTAAAGCTGCTACCCGTGCAGAAACAGCACAGTTATTTTATGCCGTACAGCAAGCGGCTATCCCGCAAATCACCCAGGTGAAGGTACTGAATGCAGTTGCTGTACAAATCACATTCTCAGCTCCTCTGACTGCTGAAAATACGGATGTAGAGAAAGCGAAGCAAAATTTTGTGTTTTCGGACGGTTTGATGCTCGAAAACATTCCGCAGCTCAAAACTGGGGCCAAAGCAACCTATATCGTACCGACCTCACCTCAAAAAGCAGGTACCAACTACACAGTAGCCTATAAAGGTCAAAAGTCGGGTTCGTTTATCGGTAGTGATATCAAAATTCCGTTTAAAGCGGTAGAGCAGGTAGCGGCTGATACGATTGAGCTGCAATCCTACCTCGCTGATGGTGTTACCGACTACCAGTACATCATTGCACTGTACAGCGGCAAACGTAACGGGCTGGATTTCACCGTAGACGATAACAATACCTATAACGGAAAACCGCTTACGATCATTCCATCCATGAGACTTAAGCAAGTTACACTAACAGACCAAGCAGGAGCCAGCATGACGGCAACTTATGTTCCTTTCACCCAATCGACAGACGGTAAGCAGGAGCCGAAGTTTCGTCTTGCAAATGGTGAAACCTTGAAATCGGGTTCGGTCTATACCCTATCTGCACCATGGGCGACTTTTGGCGGACAGACGCTGACTGCCAAGAGCATATCCCCGCTTGCGATACAAAAAGCAGAAGCTGTTTCCGCTACGAGCATCAACGTGACTTTGACCGCAGATCCTCAGGATGAGCTGTTCGCAGGCCGCAGTGTGACATTAACCGCACCGGACGGCACCAAGCTAACCGCACAATATAAGTTTACATCCCGCCAAGGCGCGGTAGGTGTATTTGATATTCAAAATAACGGCAAGCTCATTTCCGGAGTCACTTATTCGGTTGCCGCTGTTAACAGTTGGGCTGATTCACAAGCTGTTACCTTAACAGGCGTTCAGTAATAGCATCTCTCCCAGAAGACCATCACATACACAAAAGGAAGACACCTCCCGTTACAGCGGGTGTGATGTCTTCCTTTTTACTTGTTCCTAATGTGCCGGTTGATTCGCCGTAGTTTCTTTTTCCGTAGGAATCATGTAACCGACTCCGGGATAGTTTACTATCAAATGACTCCCTGTGTTGGCGTGCTTCAATTTCTGACGAATCCGTGCGATCGTTACCCGTAAATACTCGACATCATCGCGATATTCACTGCCCCATACCTCACTTAACAGTTGCTCATGTGTCATCACTTTATCCACATTTTGCAGCAGCAGCACGAACAATTTATATTCGGTATTCGTCAGCTTGATCTCGGTTTCCCGATGTCTTATTCGTCGCTGCGCCATGTTAACAGTAATGGAACCATGTTTCATTTCACTGGCGTTTGCCGTTTGTAGGGCCCGTCCGTCGGTGCGACGCAGCACGGCATTCACACGGGCAAACAGCTCGTCGAGCGAAAAGGGTTTGGTCAAATAATCATCTGCCCCTATATTCAAACCTTGTACCTTATCATCCGAGTTGCTGCGGGCTGTCAGCATGATCACAGGGACGTCCGAGTAGCTGCGCAATCTGCGCAGTACCTCCAACCCATCCATCCCTGGCATCATAATATCGAGAAGAATCAGATCTGGGTCCATCTCATCGATCTTGTCCATGGCCTCCAGTCCGCTCAGACAGGTCATCGTTTCATAGCCCAATGACTTCAGATTAGCGGAGATGAAACGCAATATTTTGGCCTCGTCATCCACAATGAGGATTTTTTGTTTCTTCACAGCGTATCATCTTCTTTCGGATTATATTGGGGTATTGAAACGATAAACGTACTGCCTTCACCTTCTATACTTTCTACGCGAAGCTGGCCGCCATGGGAATCCATAATGCCTTTACAGATCGCTAGCCCAAGCCCTGTTCCGCTTGTACGGCGGCTTGAGGACAGATCTACCCGATAGAAGCGGTCGAATATGTGCTCCAGATGGTCGGCATGAATGCCCGTACCGTTATCTGTAACCCGGATATGCACATAAGTATCATCACTCTCAGCTGATACCCGAACGAGAGGCTGTCTGTCATTATATCGGATGGCATTCGTAAACAAGTTGACAAAAACCTGTTCCAGACGGGTCTTATCCGCATAAACAAGTGGCAGGCGGTCCTCCAAAGAAGCATCGATCTCAAGCCAATGCTCGTCCGCGTTCGGTAATCGTTTGATGGCGTTCCTGACTATAGATTGAATACGGGTCGGCTCTCGATTGACCCTCATCGCACCAGCTTCAATCTTGGAAATGTCCAGCCAATCCTCTATCAATTGCTGAATACGCCCAATATCCTCGTGAATCCCTTCAAGAAGCTCCTGCTTAAAGCTTTCTTCCCAATCGGCATCGGTACGGAGCAGCGTTTCAACACTTCCTTTGATACCGGTTATCGGGGTTTTAAATTCATGGGACGCCAGCGATATTAAATCATTTTTCAATGAATCGACCTCATGCTCCTTCGTAATATCGCGCCACACGTAACCTCGGCCATAGACATGATCCTGATTAAGCACATGAAAAGATGAGACAGTCATAAAACGTTCTTTTCCAGAGCTTGCTGTGAGTTTGAATTTAATCGCAGCAACCTGCTGAGCTATCAATGATGAGAAGGCCTCGCGAGAATCAGGGCTTCGGACGCTGATCGTCTCAAACATAACCTCTTCGCTCATTTGCAGCAAATCAGGTGTCGGAATCCCGAACATTTCACTCATTTGGCGATTTCCATATACGACCTGTTTTTGCATATCGATCAGTACAATCGCATCTGTCATACTCTCCAGAACAGCCTGCAGCGTAGCATGCTCATGCTGAACACTTTTGAGCAGTAGATCATTCTGCAGCATAATGGCGACAGAGTTCGCAAACGTATGAAGAAAATGGCGATCCTGCTCCGTGATAGCTCCATCCTCAGTCCCCTGTGAAACAGCCAGTTGGGCCAGCTCGATAGCACCTGAACGTACAGGAACGATATAGGTTGGCATGGCTTTTAATTCATGGGAGAGCGAACGCTTACCTCCATCAACGATTGTTCTTTTCCTGCTAAAAAGTCCCAGAGGGCGCGTATCCTCCCCATACGAAGGATGCAGCCGGACGTCCGTATTCAACAGCATTCGCAGTTGACCCATACTTCCTTCAATAAGCTCCGGTGTTTCTTGAATAGGACTTATAGGCGTAATGAGTGTATTGACGATTTCCAGCTCTTTGTTTTTACGAGAAAGGCTTTGTGTGCGTTCCTCCACCCGATTCTCAAGCTCCGCATTGAGTCTGAGCAGCGCCTGCTGATTCTCGTTCACCTGCTGAGCCATTTGAAAAAAACGGCTGGCCAATACATTCAATTCGTATGGAACTCCACGCATGGATGTGGATTCCGGCCTTTCCTTGTAGCTGCCATCAGCAAGCTTTTGCGTGTAGCTTACAAGTAGACGAATCGTATTATTCAGCCCTTTGGCGAGAAAGAAGCCAAGCGCTATCGTCAAGCCAATCGCAAGCAGCAGCAGCGTAAAGGTTAATAATAGAGAGTTAAACAACGTCTCATTGACCGTCTGATAAGATCGTCCGACCCACACCTTCCAGCCAAGCCCGCTGATCGTTGTATAGGTGACAAGCTCCTCTTGCTGCTTCAAGGTAGACATGTATCTGCCCAGTCCCTCGGGGTTCTCTCCTGCTGCCTGAACGACTGCTTCTGAGCTTAAATCATTCATTGTGGCTGTTAGTTGACGGTCCGGATGGTAAATGACTTGATTCAGGCGGTCCAGCACTACAGGATACGTATTTTTCCCATAATCATATTTGGTCACCAGCAGCTCCAGCTGCTTTAAATCGAGAGTAGCCGCTACAAATCCGTCATACTGCCGATCCTCGTTAAATATAGGAGCAGCAATGACGATATCTGGTGACCCACCACTTTGCAACCCGCGGAACAAGGCAGTAATAACCGTGGATTGAGATTTAAGCATCTCGTCATAGTAGCCATTCTGACTAAGACTTGCACCTACAAGTGGCTCACCTACGGGATTAGTTTCCGGATAAGCGGCGGTTACGATACCTGTACGATCTGCAGTAACCACATTGATTAATCCGGGGAGGCTAGCTTGAAGTGATTGGATTTTGGGTGTAATTCCAGCCCGATCGCGAAATGAAGTACGGGAAGCGCTGATCGTCGCACCCAAAGTCTCTATTGCATTTTGACGGTAATAAATATAAGCTTCGACAGCATCGGCAAGCCGTTGTGTCGTATGCATCTGGGTACGTTTATAATCATCTTTAATTTGATTGATCTGAACGATCTGAATGCTGCCCAGAATCAGAATCGGAATCAAGGCGATAATCGTGAATGCTCTTGTCAAATGTACACGTAATGGCAGATGCTTCATGTGTAAGTCCTTCCTGTCCGACATCATGGCCAGCTTGATCACTTTACCCTTTATTTTATCATATGTAGTGCTGTGTAGACAGAGCTGTAATGAGCTCCCAAACACGCCAAAAGGACTGAAAC